>JBFIPX010000013.1:0-33312 GCA_041609895.1 Rhodothermales bacterium | reverse complement strand
GTCGTCGTCGAGCAGGGTTATGCCGCTCTCACGATGCGCCGGCTCGCCAAAATGATAGGCTACAGTGCTACCAGCATCTATCTGCATTTCGAGAGCAAGGATGCGTTGCTACACGCGCTGATCGAGGAAGGAATGGACTTGCTGCATGCAGCACTTACAGAGGCGGTGGCTCAAGCGGAGTCCGATTCCGAAGCGGTCCGAATGGTGTGCCGGGCATATGTAAACTTCGGGCTGGACAACCCAGAATACTACGAGGTCATGTTCATGCTCCATCCCCAGCGGATGGAGCGCTTCCCGGCCGGGAAGTATCGAAGGGCGCGTAGGAATCTGGAGGTAATCGGGCAGGCGATTCGAGCGGCCACAGGTAGTGATCGGGATGCCGATGGTCCTTCTCTGCTAAACGCCAGCGCTGTTTGGGCCCAGCTTCACGGTGCGATCGCTCTCGTCATCGCGCAGCGTGTTGATGTAAGCCTCGATCTCGATTCGTTTTTCAATCGAATCATCGACGGAACGCTAAGCGGATTACAACTGAACGCGGAAGCGGAGGCGCAGCAATGAGTGAATCGGTTGCAAGACGAGGCCTACCCGTCGGTGAGTCTCCCGGACCTATCCCGTCACGCGCCGGAATCGTACACACAGCTCCGCGACCCGGTGATCCACATCTCGGACGAACGCTGCCCGCGCTGGCGTACGAGGGAGCTCGAAACTATGCGAACCCGCGACTCCTCGGCCGCCCTGAGGGCGACGGATGGAAGTACTACTCGGCCCACGAGTTCTGCGACCTCTCGGAGGCCCTTGGTCTCGGGCTTCTGGATCTCGGTTTGACCAGAGGCGACCGTGTCGGAATGTACATGTATAGCGACGTGAATTTCTGCGTCGCCGACATGGGATGCATGATTGCCGGGTTGGTCGACGTGCCGATCTACCTTTCACACGAGCCCGAAGCTGCAGCCTACGTTCTCGAGCACAGCGGCTCGAAGGCGTTGATCGTTTCGAATCAGGACCAGTTCGATTCAATCTGGCCGACGATCAGCAAGTTGGATGAGCTTCGGTTCGTGGTCGTTGTCCGGTCGGCGGATATCGACATGGTCGCTGCTCATTCGGAACGGGTTTCGATCCATTCTCTTGACGAGATCCTGGACCGGGGCCGGGCGGTCCGGGCCGCAGACGGCAAAGCCGTTGGTCGCCTGATTGAACAGGTGCAGCCACACGACCTTGCGACAATCATCTACACGAGTGGAACGACAGGGCGCCCGAAGGGCGTCATGCTCACACACGAGAATATCTCCTCCAACGGACTGACTTCCTTCTCAGAACTTGATGGATATCGCCCCGGTCCCGATGGTGAAACCGGAATCTCGTTTCTTCCACTGACACACGTTTTTGCGCGAACTCTGCACTACGGATTTATTGCGTACGGGACGACAAATCACTTTGTGCAACCACTGGAGCTCGCTGACAGGTTGCTCGAGGTTCGCCCGACAATCTTTGCGGCCGTTCCGAGAGTGCTTGAGAAGGTGTACGGCAACATCAGAGCGAAATCTCAACTGGTTACGGGCCTCAAGCAGAAGCTCGCCTTCTGGGCGCTTGACCTGGCGGAGGAGAACCGGCTTGGTCACAAGATGCCACTGACCTATCGCGTCAGGCATGCCGTTGCCGATCGGATTGTCTACTCCAAATGGCGGGCGGCGCTCGGTGGGAGGGTTGGCTTCGTGATTTGTGGCGGTGCCGCACTCAACGCAGATCTCGCCAATATCTTCGGTGCGGCGGGCGTCAGCGTGCTACAGGGATACGGCCTTACCGAGACCAGTCCGGTGATCACGTTCAACCGACCGGGTCGTAATCGAGCGGGTACCGTGGGTGAGCCCATACCTGGTGTTGAAGTAACGATTGCCGAGGACGGGGAAGTGCTCACGCGTGGTCCACACGTGATGGTCGGCTATTATCGAGACGAAGAAAAGACGAGGGAGGTCATTGACCCGGACGGGTGGTTTCACACTGGCGACATCGGGCACTTCAACGAAGAGGGCCGCCTCGTAATAACGGATCGAAAAAAGGACCTCTTCAAACTCTCGACTGGAAAGTACATCGCGCCGCAGCCGCTCGAAAACAAGCTGAACAAGTCGGACCTCATTGATCAGGTTGTCATCCTCGGTCCGGGGCGCAAGTTCTGCGGCGCCCTCATATTTGTGAATGCGGACGCCGTGCGGAATCTCGGGCGAAGGTACGGAATCGGGACTGAAGAGGAGAATGAGCTGCTAAAGGACGCCCACATTCTGTCGGTGTTTCAGTCCCTTATCGACGAAGCGAACCGTGGACTTCACCACTGGGAGACCGTCAAACAGTTCCGGTTGCTGCACGCGGATGTGAGTGTCGAGTCGGGTCTTCTTACGCCGACACTGAAGGTTAAACGCCGTGAGGTCACGGAACGGTACGCGGATATAATCGAGACACTCTACACGGAGTCCCTGGGGCAGAACGGGGATTCGTAGACAAGCCATTAGGGAGCATTTGATATGCAAGTAGAAGCCGTGGCAGACACCGAACGTTCAGAGGGGTCGAAGCACTGGAAGCCGTTTCAAAGGGTCGTCGTTCTCGGCGCGGGCACGATGGGGTCTCAGATCGCCGCTCATTTCGCCAACGCCGGCTTGGACGTACTGCTTCTGGATCTTCCGAGCGAAGACGCGGGGGATCGAAATGCGTTGGTCAAGTCGATGTTCAAGAAGACGACGAGGATGAAGCCGGATCCGTTTTTCACGGACGCGATTTCGTCACGAATCTCTCTTGGCAATTTCGAGGACGACTTTGACAGGCTTTCGGAATGCGATTGGGTGGTCGAAGCCGTCGTCGAGCGTATGGACATCAAGCGCGACATTGCCCAGCGCATCGCGGAGTCGGTTGGCCCGCAAACGATCGTGTCGACGAACACGAGTGGCTTGCCAATCCACGAAATCGTTGCGGGTCTGCCGGACGGCTTCCGGCGGCGCTTTCTCGGAACTCACTTCTTCAACCCTCCGAGATATCTCAAGCTGCTGGAACTGGTTCCGACGCCCGAGACAGATGAAGCGGTGATGGACAGAATTGCCTGGTTCGGCCGGGTCCATCTTGGAAAGGGAATCGTCGTTGCAAAGGATCGCCCCTACTTCATCGGCAATCGGATTGGAATTTACGCCATGATGTCAGCAATCCGGTGGTTCGAAGACGGACGCATGACGATCGAGGAAATCGACGCGATTACAGGAGCACTTACGGGCCGGCCGAAATCAGCGACTTTCCGCACGGCCGATGTCGTGGGACTTGACGTCATGAGACATGTCATCGAGAACCTTCGTGCAGCGGTCGAGGAAGTGGATGAGAGCGCTGATGCATTCACAACTCCGGCGTCACTTAAGGCGCTGGTTGATGCCGGCGCGTTGGGCGCCAAAACCCGAGCCGGCTATTATCGAAAGGTTGGCAAGGAGATCAAATCCATAGATCCAGCTACCGGCGAATACCGATCGGCGCCGACACCGAGAATAGACCTTGCATCGATCTGGAAAGCTGGCGGGCTCAAAGACCGTCTCACCGCACTGTACGATGACGACGGCCTGGCCGGGGATTTCCTCCGTACTACAACGCGTGATCTTTTGGGCTACAGCGCCCGTCGCATTCCTGAGATTACTGAGAATCCTGCGGACGTCGATCGAGCGATCCGATGGGGCTTTGGATGGGAGCTCGGCCCGTTCCAGATTTGGGATGCACTGGGCGTTGAACGAGTTAGTGACGACCTTCGTGCGGACGGCATTCCGCTGCCCGAATGGGTCAGCCGTATGCTGGACAGCGGTGCGCAGAGTTTCTACCGTGAGTCCTCCGGCAATCGAGAGGTATACGTGCCGGGCGAGTCGGCCCACAGGTCGGATCCCGATCCTTCGGACGAGATGTCATCGCAACGCATCGCAGGTAACGCTTCATTTGCGATCTGGGAGAAAAGCGAAGGTGCTTTGCTCGACCTCGGCGACGGCGTGGCGCTTTATGAGTTTCGATCCAAGGCGAACGCGCTCGGAAAGGGGGTAATGGAGGGACTCGAGGAGGCAATCGACACCGTAGAGAATGACGACCGGCTGCGGGGAATGGTGATAGCCAACGAGGGGAAGAACTTCTCCGTAGGCGCGAACCTCATGGAGGTGGCCACTGCGCTCAAGGCGGGCAAGTCGGACGAGCTCGAGCACTTCTTGTCGCGATTTCAGCAGGTCGTTCAACGCGTGCGGTACGCCGGCAAGCCGGTCGTACCAGCCATTCATCAAATGGCACTCGGCGGTGGTTGCGAGATCGCGATGGCATCACAGAACACCATCGTTTGTGCGGAAGCGTATCTCGGACTCGTCGAGCTTGGCGTAGGCGTGATTCCGGCAGGGACTGGTACCACGCGGCTTGCGCAGGCCGCAGCCGACGCCGCCCCAAATGGTTACGTCAGCGAGATACAGGCGTCGGTAAACAAGTTCTTTGAGACGGTCGCTGGCGCCAAGGTTTCCAGAAGTGGCCCCGAATCGATAGAGCTGGGCTACCTGCCCCCCTCAACGAACACGGTCATGAATTCCGCCCGACGCTTCCACGTTGCCAAGAACGCCGTGATCGAACGGTCTGAGGCTGGGTATGTGCCGCCCGCACGTCGTCGCTTCATGGTCCTTGGCAAGCCCGGGGCCGCGACGCTCGAGGCCGCTGCCTACAACTTCCTCAGCGGTCGCTTCATCAGCGAATACGATTTCTTCCTTGCGAGCAGGCTAGCGTTTGTCTTGACCGGCGGGGAGCTTACCGGCCCGCAGGAGGTGGACGAACAGTATCTCATCGATCTCGAACGGGACGTATTTCTCGAGCTCTTGCAGCGCAAGGAGACGCAGGACAGGATCGAACACATGCTGAAGACGGGTAAGCCGCTTCGAAACTAATTCGCCCAAGGTCATAGAGATGGAAATAAAGAACGCAGCATATATCGTGAGCTCGGTCCGAACGCCGGTGGGTAAGGCGCATCGAGGCGCCCTTCGCGATTACCGTCCTGAGGAGCTTGGCGCGGCCGCGGTACGTGAGGCGATCAGGCGCGTCCAGGGACTGGAGCCCGAGTTGGTCGACGATGTGCTGATCGGTTGCGCGATGCCGGAAGGCCCTCAAGGGATGAACATGGGGCGCATTATCGCGCAACGCGCCGGTCTTCCTGATGCGGTACCCGGCGCAACGATCAACCGGTTCTGCTCGTCAGGATTGCAGACTATTGTGATGGCATCGCAGTCCGTCGTTACGGGCCAGGCCGACGTTGTCATTGCCGGAGGAGCCGAGTCCATGAGTCAGGTGCCCATGAGTGGTTTCTACTTCTCTGCCGATCCAAAGGCGGTGGCTGCTGACCGCGACATTTACGTGAGCATGGGCAACACCGCCGAGAACGTAGCGGAGAAATACGGTATTAGCAGAGAGGATCAGGACGCCTTTGCGTACCGATCTCACAAGCGCGCCATTGATGCGATCGACGGCGGCCGCTTCGATGAAGAAATCGTCCCTGTCGAAATAGATTATACGTTGTACGACAGTGGACAGACGGCAAGTATTCAGAATGTACTTGAAGTCGACGAAGGTCCACGTCGGGGCACGTCGCTCGAGGCGCTAGCGGCGCTGAGGCCGGTGTTTCGAGCCGGTGGTACGGTGACGGCCGGTAATTCGTCTCAGATGTCGGATGGCGCGGCCGCAAGCGCTGTGATAAGTGAGAATGTGATGCGCGACCTCGGTGTCGATCCGATGGCGAGGATTGTTGGCTTCGCTGTGGCGGGCGTTGCACCGGAACTCATGGGCATCGGGCCCATCGAGGCTGTGCGGAAGGTGCTGAAACAAACGGGTCTCAAGCAAGAAGCTGTAGGCATCGTCGAACTGAACGAGGCATTTGCCTCGCAGGCACTGGCGGTGATACGCGAGCTCGGCCTCGACGAGGACATCGTCAACGTTAACGGCGGCGCAATTGCTCTTGGGCACCCGCTCGGATGCACGGGTGCAAAACTGACCAGCACGCTCCTCCACGAAATGAAGAGGCGGGGGTTACAGTACGGCATCTGCACGATGTGCATCGGAGGCGGGATGGGCGCGGCAGCCGTAATCGAGAATCTTATGGTATGACCATGCCGAAAAGACGGTCAACCATAAAACGGAATGCAATAACACCGGGTGATAGATAATGAACTTCCCATTCTACGATGCCTTCGCCAACGTCCCTCTCTGGGCCGGCATTATCGGCATGCTGATCGTTTTGTTTGTGCTCGGGTATAGTGGAGCTCCACTTTGGATCTGGGCGATCGCCGGTGCGGCTGCGTTATACGGTTTCGGAGCGCCAGCGTGGCTATGGATCACCTTTGGTGTTCTTGCGCTTGTCTTCAATTTGCCACCGCTGCGGCGATTGCTCAGTCTCGGTGTCATGAAATTCATGAAGGCCATGCGATTCCTTCCGAAGATCTCCGAAACAGAGAAGGAAGCCATCGACGCCGGGACGGTTTGGGTCGAGGGAGAGCTGTTTTCCGGGAAACCGAATTGGGATCGCGTGCTCTCGCAGGGTTATGGCGATCTTACGGATGAAGAGCAGGCGTTTCTCGATGGGCCATGCGAAGAGGTTTGCTCGATCACAGATGACTGGGAGGTTTTTCAGCGCCGTGATCTGCCGCCAGAGGTTTGGGAAGTCCTCGCGCGTCACCGGTTCTTTGGCCTGATTATTCCGAAGGAATATGGGGGCCACGGCTTTTCCGCGTCCGCAAACAGCGCGGTCGTCAAGAAGGTAAGCTCCGTAAACGCTGTTCTCGGAATCACCGTGATGGTGCCAAATTCACTTGGTCCGGCGGAGCTTCTGATTCACTACGGAACGGACGAACAGAAGAAGTACTATCTGCCGCGGCTCGCTCGTCATGAGGAGATTCCTGCATTCGCGCTTACGGAGCCGATGGCAGGTTCAGACGCCGGCGGACTTGAATCTACTGGCATCGTCTTCAAAGGCGACGACGGTGAGCTCTACCTGCGGCTGAACTGGACCAAGAGATACATTACGCTTGCAGCTATCTCCACAGTCCTCGGGCTTGCCTTCAAGTTGAGAGACCCTGACAACCTGCTCGGCAAGGGAGAGGATCTCGGTATCACATGCGCGCTGGTTCCCTCCGACACGGAGGGTGTGGTGCTCGGACGTCGACATGACCCACTTGGCATTCCGTTCTACAACTGCCCGACAGACGGTCACGATGTCGAGGTGAAGCTTGAAGAGGCTATCATCGGCGGAAGGGAAGGTGCAGGAAAGGGATGGCGCATGCTCATGGAGTCACTCGCGGCCGGTCGTGGCATCTCGCTGCCGGCCACGTCCGCGGGCGGCGCCATTCATGCGGGTCGGGTTGCGAGCGCGCACGCGGTCGTACGCAAGCAGTTCGGACTGTCCATCGGCAAGTTCGAGGGGATCGAAGAGGCGCTCGCTCGGATCGGCGGCTTCTCGTACATCCTTGAAGCAGCGCGGCGTTACACTGTGGGAGGGCTTGATCAAGGTGCCAAGCCTGCAGTAGTCACCGCGATTATGAAGTACAACTCGACCGAACTGTTTAGAAAGGCGATCAACGATGCGATGGACATCCTGGGCGGCAACGCCATTTCAAGGGGTCCTCGTAATCTGGTCGCTCACGCCTATACAAATACTCCGATCTCTATAACGGTAGAGGGCGCGAACATCCTGACGCGCACGCTGATGATTTTCGGGCAAGGAGCGATTCGATGCCATCCTTACGCGCTGCGAGAGATTCAGGCGATGGAGAATTGGGACGTCAAGGAATTCGATCGGGCCTTCTGGGGACACGTGGGTCACGTCTTCCGAAACCTGTTCCGCGCAAAGGTTCTCGGCCTTACCCGCGGCCGCACGGCAAGCTCACCGGTGTCCGGTCCGACGGCCCATTACTACCGCAAGCTGTCGTGGGCGTCGTCGCACTTCGCGGTACTTGCCGACATTGCAATGGGCACGCTCGGCGGAAATCTCAAGCGAAAGGAGATGCTGACGGGTCGCTTCGCAGACATATTCTCGTGGATGTATCTCGGTGCTGCCGTACTGAAGCGGTACGAGGCCGAAGGACGTTTGAAGGAAGACCTGCCGTTCGTCCACTGGTCGATGGCGTATGCCCTGAGCCAGATGCAGGCTGCGTTCGAGGGGCTGTACCAGAACATGAAGATCCCGGCTCTCTCATGGGTTCTCCGGGGGCCAGGCGGCGCCTGGCTGAGAATGAGCCGGCTGTCGGGGCCACCCTCGGATCGACTGTCGCATCAGGTTGCCAGCATGATGCAGGTAGCTGGTGAGCAGCGCGAACGGGTTCTTTATGGTTCGTATGTACCAAAGGATCACAAGGAGCCGCTCGGGTTTCTGGAGCACGCTATGCAGCTCGTGCTGTCAGCTTACCGGGTAGAAGGCAAAATCAAAGACGCCATTCGCTCCGGCGATTTGAAGAAGGCGGCTCCTGCAAAGCTGGTTGCCACAGCTGTAGGGAAAGGCATCATCACGTCGGACGAAGGTTCGCTACTGACGGAGGCAGCAGCCACCGCGCGAGAGGCGATTCAGGTGGACGACTTCACGCTGGAGGAGTATAAGAAGACAGCGATCCACCTAGACGACCTCGATCGAACCGACTACGGAGTCGGAGTGCCGAGTGAGGTTATGAGCTAACGTACCGGCAAGCCGTCCGATGAACCGATCTGCGACTCCATGCACGATCACACGAACGGCGGCATGGAAGCGATCGTTCGCTTGTACCGATGCAATCGGGCAGTACCTAGCGGTTGTCTGGTGCACCTGACGATGGCACGAACGTCCTGCCAACCAAACATCATCCTTCGGTCGGTACTTGCAGCGATCTCTGATCCGAGTGGTGCGCACCTGCCTTAAGCGTCGTCCTGGACTTGACGTTGCGCCGGCGCCTAAGTGCAATTGACCTAATAGAGAATCGGCGACCACGGTAGATCCCACGGTCGCCGATTCTATCGAACGCAGTAAGCGTCTCCGGGTTGGAGAACTGCTTGCAATCCCTACTACTACTTCTTCTTTCTCGCAGTCGACTTCTTTCGGGTCGTCTTCCTCTTTGCAGCGGGTTTGCGTGCAGTCGACTTCTTGCGAGTCGTCTTCTTCTTTGCGGCAGGCTTGCGTGCAGTCGACTTCTTGCGAGTCGTCTTCTTCTTTGCGGCAGGCTTGCGTGCCGTTGACTTCTTGCGAGTCGTCTTCTTGCGAGCAGTCTTCTTCCGTGCTGCCGGCTTCGATGCGGACTTCCTAGTTCGCTTCTTCGCTGCAGACTTCCTTGCGGTCTTCTTCCGCGCGGTCTTCTTCTTTGCTGCAGGCTTGCGTGCAGTCGACTTCTTGCGAGTCGTCTTCTTCTTTGCAGCAGACTTGCGCGCGGTCGACTTCTTGCGTGCGGTCCTCTTCTTCGCGGCAGGTTTGCGTGCCGTCGACTTCTTGCGAGTCGTCTTCTTCTTTGCGGCAGGCTTGCGTGCTGACTTTTTCTTTGCAGCACTCTTACGAGCCGTCGACTTTTTTCTCGTCGATTTTTTTGCGGGAGCCATAATTACAACCTCGTCAAGGTCGATGGTGGGTACGGGAGTTTCGCAAAGGTAATGTTGCGTACATCATTTCGGCTACACCTGGGCAAAAAAAAATGCGACAACACTTTACTTGCGATATTGATGATTCGTGATATCGACGCGGTCAACAAAAAGTTTACAGCGACTAACGAGTGTGCGAGGCGCGATCAAGTTGGACTTTGTGGCAAGTCTACTGCGACTTGGCGGCGACGGCATCGCTATCGCGTTCGACATCCGAACAAAATGGACATCGAACACCGGGCACGTAATCATCGCCGATCATTTCGTTGGGACGAAGAACATGTTGACATCTAAAGCAGAACTCGGTGTCCGTTTCAGCCAAGTCGGCATCAACCGCGACGCGGCCGTCGAACACAAAGCACTCGCCGTCCCAGTAGCTGCCACCGCACTCTTCGAAGTACCCAAGTATTCCCCCCTCCAGCTGATACACCTTCTCGAACCCCAACTCTTCCATCAGCGGTGCTGCCTTCTCACACCTAATGCCACCTGTGCAGAACGTGACGACGGGAACCTTCTTTAACTCCTCGATGCTTTCGACCGCCTTCGGGAAGTCGCGAAACTTCTCGAGGTTAAGGTTGATAGCGTGCCTAAAAGTACCGAGCTCCACCTCGTAGTCGTTTCGGGTGTCCAGCAGCACGACCTCCCGTTTTTCGTCGAGCCACCTTTTCAGTTCAGACGGATGAAGTCGCGCGCTCGTCAGTCGCGACGGTCGAATGCCGGACACTCCGAACGGAATAATCTCTTTCTTGATCTTGACGAGCATTCGCCGGAAAGAGTGGTCAGCACTGTAGCTGATTTTGAAGTAAAGATCTTCGAAGGGACCGAACGACGCGATGAAGGTTCGGAATGATGAGATGTTGTCGCGCCGCCCAGAAAGAAAAAGGTTGACGCCTTCTGGACTCAACAGGATTGTACCCCGTAGTCCCAGGTCCTCACACTGCAATCGAAGCGAAGGCCGCAGCTCTTTGATCCACGACTCGTCCAAGTCGACGAACTTGTACGAGGCGATGTTGGCGAAGGCTAGCGATTCCACGTGCGGATCAGTTGGAAGATAGCAGGAGGTGGTTCAGCTGTGATTACGACGGATCAACGCAGAACATGGGAACAATGATGCGCGTGCGGTACTAATTAACCCATGAAGCTCATGTTAAGCCGACTTCCCGCGTCGACGATACTTGACTGTGGGCGGTGATGCTTGATCGAGCGAGCGTAGTCACGAATCCGACAGTCAAACACGAAAACGAAAACGAGAATCTGGGCTATGGACGCACTCGGTCTTGATTTCTTCCTGACTGCCGGCAAGGACCTCGAAGCCGCGCAGTATCGTTTTCTCGGAGGATTGAAGAACGTAAGACGAGCATTCAAGCACAACATTATCTATCCGCACCTTGGCCGGCTCATAGGACTCCATGATTCACTTGTGACGCTCATCGACAAGGTGGAGGGAATGAGAGACTCGCTGCCGGGGGTGGTTCGGGATCTTGACCTCGAGAACTATGCGGTCATCTACGACAAGGAGCAGCTGGACGACGATCAGTTCAAGCTGCTTGAGGACTTGATCCGGTGGGCGCTCCCTTTCATCCAGGAGGCGATCGAGGAGGGCCGGACCATCTACGAGTTCGTGGAGGAGAACATGACGCTCGAGGAGGTCGGCATCATTCCGTCGTATGTGAAAGAGGGTTATCTCTTGGTGCCTGATCGGAGCGAACGTGTGCTCCACATTTTGCGTTACGAGTTGTCCATCTTTTCAGGCAACGAGGAGCGGTATCAGAGTCTTAAAACGACACACGTCAAAAGTGTGCAGCACGGGGCGGTCGAGGCTTCACCGTCAACTATCAAGCTGGACCTCGTTACAGAACATAGAGAACTTCCCAATCCGGCAACCTATCACTTCGTAACAGAGCTCGAGTTTCCGTTCAACGAGACGCTTCTTCCGGTCGCGAAGCGCAAGTTGATGCGCTATCTCTTCTCGCAAGGTCTATCTGCATAACCAGTAGGCGAGCAATCGAAAGAGATTGATTGAAACTTAGTAGTTGTCGTTACTGTTCAAGTTTTGATGCAGAAAAACCGGTCTAAGGGAGAGTAACGATGGCAACCAAGCGCATGAATGAGAGTTGGCGGCGCGTGAGAGATCAAATCCAGGCGGTTTGGAGCGAGCACGAATTCGAGGATGGCGAAATGAAGAAAGCCCGTGGCGATCTTACCAAGATGGTCGAGCTAATCCATGACAAGACGGGCGAGCCTCGCAACGAAATAATGCAGAAGATCATTGCCTTTATCTGACGTTGATTCGACATCCTTTCTGTAGCCTGTCACACGCCCGGCCGTATTCGAGCCGGGCTTTTCTTTTGGGGCGCGCTCATCTAATTTCATTGCTCCTGTTTTGAAACCCATCGACCGCATGTCAACCACGTCGCCCGCCCATCACATTGGATCACCCGCATCGTCGATCACCGACTTTGCGAAGCGAAAGCAATCTTATGAGTCCCTCGTGACAGAACTGCGGGTGCAGGCCGGCGAAGTGATGCTCGGTGGCGGTAAGGAAAGGATCGCCCGGGAACATGGTCGAGGAAAATTGACCGCACGCGAGCGAATAGCATCGCTTATCGACGACGACCAGCAGTTCACGGAGATCGGTACGTTTGCAGCTTACGGCATGTACGAGGAAGAGGGGGGATGCCCGGCAGCAGGAACGGTCATGGGACTCGGCAAAGTTAGCGGACGCCTGTGCATGATCGTGGCGAACGACGCGACCGTCAAAGCCGGCGCGTGGTTTCCGATTACGGCGAAGAAGAACCTCCGCGCGCAGGAGATAGCCCTCGAGAACCGCCTTCCGATCATCTACCTTGTCGATTCGGCAGGAGTATTCCTTCCACTTCAGGACGAAATCTTCCCGGACAAGGAGCACTTCGGCCGCATATTCCGAAACAATGCCGTCCTGTCAAGTCGCGGGATACCGCAGATCGCCGCCATTATGGGAAGCTGCGTCGCCGGGGGCGCCTATCTGCCGATCATGAGTGACGAGGCCCTGATCGTCGACGGTACCGGATCGGTATTCCTTGCCGGACCTTTTCTCGTGCGTGCTGCCATTGGTGAGGACGTCGACAAGGAGACCCTGGGCGGTGCGTCCACGCACTCCGAAATTTCTGGTGTTACCGATTACAAAATGCCGGATGATCGCACCTGTCTAAATACAATTCGCGAACTCGTAGGGCGCCTCGGCCCGTATCCGTCCGCCGAGCTACAGCGTTCCACTCCGGCCCCGCCGTCATTCGATTCGCAGGACCTGTACGGAATTGTCCCCACGGACTCCGGGCAGCCGTACGACATGCTCGACGTGATTTCTCGCATTATCGATGCGGAGTCGTGGCTGCCCTACAAGGAGGAGTACGGCAAGACCGTACTAACCGGGTACGCACGCGTCGATGGCTGGAGTGTAGGTATTGTCGCCAATCAGCGGACCGTGGTACGGACCGCGAAGAATGAAATGCAGGTGGGCGGCGTGATCTATTCCGATTCGGCTGATAAGGCCGCCCGATTTGTCATGAATTGTAACCAGAAGCGAATCCCGCTTGTGTTTCTTCAGGACGTTACCGGTTTTATGGTGGGTACTCGTGCCGAGCACGGCGGCATCATTAAGGACGGTGCCAAGATGGTCAACGCCGTTGCTAACAGCGTCGTACCGAAGTTCACGGTGGTGGTCGGCAACTCCTACGGTGCGGGTAACTACGCGATGTGTGGCAAGGCCTACGATCCGCGACTCATATGTGCTTGGCCGACAGCCAAGATAGCCGTAATGGGTGGCTCACAGGCGGCAAAGACGTTGCTGCAGATTCAGGTGTCCAAGCTGGAAAAGAAGGGTCGGGAGATAGACGATGATGAGCGCCGCAGCATGCTCCGCGAGATTGAGGAGAAATACGAGGCGCACGCCTCTCCATACTATGCCGCGGCTAGGCTGTGGGTCGACGAGATCATCGACCCGGTGGACACGCGGGCATGGATAAGCAGAGGGATAGAGGCGGCCAATCATAACCCGAAAATTCCACCGTTCAATCCGGGTGTGATTCAAACATAGGCACCACCAAGAGCGCTTGTAGGCTTCAGCGGTGACTTCCTAGAACGAATAGGTCGCCAATTCCTCTCCCGTTTCGACGTTTGGGAAGATGCGCCGGACGAGCTGCATTTCGTCGTTCGGGATCTCAGGGGGCAGATGGATCAGGATCAGGCGGCGTGCCCCTGTGTCTCGCGCCACTTCCGCTGCTTGCCGCGCCGATGAATGACCGGGGCCCTTTCCGTTGGCTTCATGTACAAGCAGGTCCGAGCGGTTCGAGAGCCGGGCAATACTCTCACAGGGTTCGGTGTCGCAGGAGTAGGTCATGACTCCGCCCGTTCTCTTGCTCACTACCCGAAGTCCGATTACGGGTGTTGCGTGTTGGCCCGGCGATGCCGTGACTTCGAAGCTGTCATCCTCGAGAACCTCAGCCCTTTCCTCGTGAGACACCTCGACGTAGATAAGGTCCGGCAGTCCCTTCCAATGACTGGTATCGAAGACCTCCCAGCATTTGCGCGCCTGTTGGATCGCTTCCGGAATGCCAAAGATCGTCAGTGAACGCCGGCGCCCTGCGAGCCATAGCTTTTCGATAAAGAGTGGAAAGCCGCCGACATGATCAGGATGCTCGTGCGTAACAATGAGTCCGTCGACTGTCTCAAGGTCTATGCCCGAGGCCAGCAATCGCTGGGCAACGTCGCCACCACAGTCGATGACGATAGTTGAATCACCCTCGGTTACTGCCAGCATTGTCGTCGTTCGCTCAGGCGACGAGTGCGCACTTCCAGTTCCAAGTAGATGGAGCGTAGGCATTCAGAATGATGAAAGATTTATTCGCTTGGTTTAGCGCCGACGACGAATCGTGTATTCGACCAACCCGGACATCGCTGCGCGAGCCGAAGACGCAGGCATTTCGGCGAGGATTGCCTGTGAGTCATCAGCCAGCCGACGCATCCGTTCTCTGGCGTACTCGAGGCCGCCGCTGCTGTCGACGAACTGCACGACCTCGGCGAGGTCTTCCTTGCTCTTACGATTTCGTCGAACAATTCGCATCACACGCCTTCTGTCACTTGAATCGGCCTGTGATAGGGAGTAGATAAGGGGGAGCGTGAGTTTCTTCTCCTTGAGATCGATGCCTGAAGGCTTGCCCGTGCCCTCGGCTCCGTAGTCGAAGAGATCATCACGGATTTGAAATGCCAAGCCAAGCTTTTCGCCCAGTATTTTCATCTGGCTGATCCGATCGTCGGGCGCCCCAACGCTTATGGCGCCGGATACCGTGCAGGCCGAGATGAGCGATGCCGTCTTGTCTGAAATGATTCTGAAATAGGTCTCCTCATCGATGTCCAGCCGCCGTGATTTCTCGATCTGAAGCAGTTCGCCTTCACTCATCCTGCGTACTGCATCGGACATCGTCTGCAACAGGTCGTAGTCGCCGTACTCCAGAGCCAACAGCAATCCCCGGCTCAACAGGAAATCGCCGAATAGCACAGATATCTTATTCTTCCACAAGGCGTTGATTGAGAACACCCCTCGCCGATGTTCGGCCTCATCTACGACATCGTCATGAATGAGCGTCGCGGAGTGGAGCAGTTCTACCAAGGCGGCGCCCCGATAGGTCTTCTCGCTCACCTGGCCGAAGAGCCGTGCCGAGAGAAGTACAAGGGTGGGGCGAATCTGCTTTCCCTTTTGCCTAAGCACATACTGGACGATGCGATCGAGTAGCCGTACGTCCGTTCGCATGGCGCCGCGAAAGTAGCGGCGAAACTCCTTCAGGTCTTCAGCTACCGGTTCACGTATTCCCTGTAACGTACTGGGCACCATACCGTCGACTGGACGAGACGAGCTGTCGAGTAAGGGGCGTTCAGTAAGGGTGGACTCGCTCATGCAGGTTTCGAGGATGCCAAAAGGGGACGCATATACGCGGGCGGGTGATAGATGTTTACCGCGATTCATCCGAACGGAATCACCCGAACCGATACTCACTTTTTCTTAGCAGAGCTAGAAAAAACGGCACTCCGAAGATTGCCGTTACGACGCCTACAGGAAGGTCCTGCGAGGGGAATATCGATCGGGCGATCGTATCTGACCATAGAAGGAATGCGCCGCCAAGCAGAAAGCTGAGTGGAATCACACGGCTGTGCGAAACTCCGATAAGCAGCCGAACGACGTGCGGAATGATCAGCCCGATGAATCCGATTACGCCGGTGGCTGATACGAGCGTCCCGGTAACAAGCGCGCCTATCAGAATCAGGATCGTTTTCAGACCCTCGACAGGTACGCCAAGGCTTCGCGCCGGCTCCTCGCCGGTCAGGAGTGCATCCATCTGGCGAGAGAACGCAACCAATATCACCCCCCCGGCCAGGGTTGCTATCGCCGGTATTGCGAGCAGGTCCCAGCGTGACCCGCCCAGCGATCCCAGCAGCCAGAACAGTACCGTCCGAAGTTTGTCCGGGTCAGGAGAAGCAAACGTGATGACCGACGTGATCGACCCCATCAGTGCCGAGATCGATACTCCGGCAAGTAGCAATCGTGCCACGGAAAGTCGTGGGCCTTCGCGAGCGATCAAGTAGACGACGCTGACGGAAAACAGACCGCCGAGGAAAGCTGCCACGGGAAGTGTTGCCGCCCGGCTGACGATTGGTGGCAGGAGTCCTAGGAAGAATAGGGAGGCTCCGGCAGAGGCGCCACTGGATATCCCGAGGATGTAAGGTTCGGCAAGCGGATTTCGAACGAGTGCCTGCATAGCGACGCCAACAATGGCAAGTCCACCCCCACACAGGACCGCCATTAGCCCTCGTGGGATCCGCAGTAGCCAGACAATGTCGTCGATGGCTCCTCCCGGCGGATCGACCGAGTCTGACAACCTTGAGCCAATCGTTCTGGCGACATCGCCAGTCGATATAGTATCACCCAGGGTGAGCGCGAACAGCAGGGATGCCCCAAAGACGAGAAAGGCGAGCGCGAAGAGGAGTATGTTGCGAGGCATCGCTAACGACTGCTGGTCACGGGCGAGTTGCCGAACAGTTCAGGGTGTAGCAACAGAGCCATTCGGTAGGCCCCCTCAACTACTCGGGGACCCGGTCGAAGCACGACGTCGGGATTGATCGCGTAAACGCGACCGTTCTGGATGGCAGGGACCGTTCGCCATGCTGGATGCAGTTCAAGCAACCGGTCGGCATCCACGTCTGGCGAGAAAGACCCGACGATCACCTCTGGCTGTTGTTCGATTACGTATTCGTCGCTGAATACGGGTGCAGCCAGGGGCTCGGCTGCCGATACACTGATACCGCCGGCTGCGTCGATGATTTCGTGGACATACGACCCCTGTCCGAAACCAAACAGAGTGTCCTCGCCGATCAGAAACAAAACCTTCGGCCGTGATTCGATCGCTCTGGTCCGGTCACGCAGGTCCATCACGGCCTGCCGGAGCGTTGTCGAGTGATCAGAGGCGCGCCTCTTGGTACCCGCCAGGCTCCCGACAGTCACTACCGCGTCGAAGATATCGTCGAGCGACGAGAACGTCAGGAAGTAAACAGGGGTGCCCAACGATTCGAACATCGTCGCGTCCTTCGGGCTGTTGACCTGATCCGTTGCAAGAACGACGTCCGGTTCAAGCGTGCGAATCGCCTCGAAGTCGATGGGAACGGCATTGAATTTCGGAATCGTGTCGACCTCCGGAGGGTAGTTGTCGGCAGAGGTGACGCCAAACAGTCGGTCGCCGGCGCCGGCGGCGAATGCGATTTCCGTCAGGTTGGGTGCAAGAGAGACCATTCTGTCGACCGGCACGACTATCTCGACGCTTCGTCCCAGGTCGTCCGTATACTGGGTCGCCGATCGCGTATTGGTAGGGGCCGGTTTACAGGCGCCAAGCAGCACGCTCGACGCGAGGAAGGCTGCAAATACGTATTGTGAGCACATGGAGAAGCCGGATGGGAGGCAATAGAGACAGTGGGATTTCAAGTCGATCTTTGGCGGCTTACGTGAAACCTTTGTTGGTGCACGACATGGTTCCTGAAAGATACATCCGGCAGGTGTTTAGCGTGGGGCCGAAGCGGACACGAGGGGCGTCGCCGTGAACACCGCCATCATAATGAATCCCACGGCGGGCAAGGGGTTGGCGGCGCGACGACTGGATGCGGTCCTGGCGGCTTTCAGGCGCCACAAGATCAAACCCCGCGTGATGGAAACCGACGGCCGCGGGCATGCGCGTCGCCTTGCCGAAGAGTCGAGCCGTGCGTACGACCTCGTCGTTGCTCTGGGCGGCGACGGTACGGTTCACGAAACGGCATGGGGCCTACATTCTTCAGGCGGCGATGCCGCTTTCGCAGTGATTCCCTCTGGCAGTGGAAATGACTTCGCCAAGATGCTGAACCTTCCGTCCCGGATTGACGAGATCGTGACGGGCATTGTCAATGGGAAAGAACGTAGTGTCGATGCTGGCGTTGCGTCCATCCGTGATGTCTCCGGAGCGTCCATATCTGGTTTCTTCGTGAATGCGATAGGTATGGGCTTTGACTCCATGGTTGCAGAGCGAGCCCGAAGATCGCGCAAGATACGCGGCACGCTTGGCTACCTGTGGGTGGCGCTGCGCATACTCGGAAGCTGGACCCCGATGACAATGGCGGTCAGCGCCGACGGTTGGCGGCGCGAGGGGGACACGTTGATGGTAACGCTGGGCAACGGGGCCTGCTCCGGCGGCGGCTTTTACCTGACGCCGGACGCGGACATCTTCGACGGCCAGCTCGATCTCTGCCTCGTGGAGGGAAGAACAGTTCCACAGATGCTTTGGCTGTTGCCCAGGACTTTCCGGGGCGGCCACGTGCGGGCGAGGGGTGTGACGTACTTGAAGACCTCGCACACGGTTATCGAGATGGGTGCGCCCATTCCCGTTCATGTGGACGGCGAGATCTTGACGGAGGAGGCAGTCGAGGCGGAGATCAAAGTGCTTCCGGCCGCGTTGACCGTTCGGGCGCCCTTTCGTGGGTGACTGCGCTGCGTATGCACCGTGTGAACCTCAAACGTATCTTGAACATATGGATTCAGCGCAGAGAGAGGAGATCGTTGAGCGTCTCGCGGCTAGGTACAGTACGCCTGCGGCGAAGCCGTCCGTCGTCGCACCAATTCCGCATCCAGAGGACGCTCTCCGTCAGATTGTGGAGGCGGGTGCCTCTCGTTTCGGCGTGCGGGCAGATCGGCCGGAGCAAAATGGCTTCGATGCCTGCGCGCTGGCCCCACCCCTCGCCCGGCTAATCGACCATACAGCGTTGAAGCCCGAGACCACCGAGGACGAGATCCGCAAACTCTGTGATGAGGCTCGTAAGTTTTGCTTTGCGTCGGTTTGCGTCAATCCGGTTCACGTGAGGCTGGCATCAGAGCTACTGTCAGGAAGTTCCGTGCGAGTCTGCACGGTGATTGGATTTCCGCTGGGAGCGAACCGGCCTGAAACGAAGCAAGCCGAAGCGCGCGCCGCTATCGATGACGGAGCGGTTGAGTTGGACATGGTGTTGAGCATCGGCCTGTTAAGAAGCGAGCGTTTCGAACTTGTCGAAAAGGACATCGCGGGCGTCGTGGCGGAGGCCAGGCGCGCTTCGAGAACGGGGCCGCGCATACTTGTCAAAGTCATTCTGGAGACGGCCCTTTTGGACGACGACCAAAAGGTAATCGCGTGCGTTCTCGCGCAGAACGCCGGGGCTGACTTTGTGAAGACATCAACAGGCTTCTCGAAGGGTGGCGCTACGGTTGCTGATGTGGCCCTCATGCGGCGAGTCGTTGGCCAGTCGATGGGTGTAAAGGCTTCCGGCGGCGTCAGGTCGAAGCAGGACGCGGAAACGATGATTCGGCATGGGGCATCGCGAATTGGAGCAAGCGCGTCAGTGGAGATTGTGAAAGGTCTTGTAGGCAAAGGCACGTATTGATTCAGGAAAGTATCAGACACCGGACACCGTGATGTTCATTCGCACTACGTCAATCGCCGTACTGGTCTGCGTCGCAGCCCTGACCTCGGTCGGATGCTCGAGCTCCAGGGACGTAGCCTCAGACGATAACGCCAAGGACATCGAATACTATATAGACAACATCGATCAGTACGAGGATTTCGATGAGACCAGTTACGTAGACCCGCCGCCGGTGACGGGCGAGGTGATCGACCATGACGTGCCTCCCGAGCTCATGGCGGGATCAGCCTCGAGCGGCTCGCGAACCTATGAAACGGTGGACGGCTTCCGGATCCAGATCCATTCGTCGCTGGACAAGGAGGGGGCCGTTGCTTCGGAGGAGCGGGCGAAAGAGTGGTGGCAGACATTGGAGTCCGCCGAGAAGCCGACATCGATGGCCGGTGGTTCTCTGCCTATATACCTCAAGTACGTTCAACCCTACTATCGAGTGCGGGTCGGTAATTTCGCGACGCGAGAGGAAGCGGAGGTCGCGCTTCAGGTCGTGTCTGCGCGCTTTCCTCGCGCATTCATCGTGGTCGACCGGGTTACGGTCCTTCGGTGAACCGTAAGATAGGCTGACGTGGCGGGACTGAGGTGGGGAGCTTGAGACGCGGCGCGTGTCGAGCCGCTAGAACATCTTTGCTGCGAGTGCGAGCACAACAGCAAACCCAACGAATGCCGCGATAACCATCACGACTTCCATCGACAGTCTCATACTGCCGCTGACGTCGCTCCGATTTCGAACGTGTACGTTGTAGTCCATGACTTTGCTTGCGACCGGAAATGGATTGATGAAGCTTGTATGAAGTAGACAGAACAAATTTGATGCCCGGTCTGGCATTGGTTCAATAAATCTGCCGATGAGCGGGTGCACACTGCGGCTGAACAGGCAAAAAGCGCTCTGTACGGTATTATTGTCAGCCTTTAACAACTTTCGGACGGATACCATTGAGGACATTTGTGATTCACGATTGTGAATTCCGTTGTTCTTGTGCGCGCCCCGCGAGCGGAAAAAGACTGTCCATAGGGGGCAATTCCTTCCGCGAGAAGCACGGACAGCCTGGTTGCAGGATGTCGCCATCAACCGCATGAAGCTGATGAACGAAGACTGGTCGAACACCCACGATCTCGCCTTGATGTTTGTCAGTTGCGCGTATCGAGGCGATGGAGTCCTCGATGACATCGAGCGCCAGGCGGTGCGAGCCATGCTGCTTCTTCGGTTCCAGGATCTTGAGCCGGTCGATGCGGACCGCATCGTCGATCAGGCGTTCCTCACGTATCTAAGTGATTCCGGATCGGCAATGCTGTCCGCGGCTGTTCACACCCTTGGCAGCGAGCTGTCAAGGAACGAACGCGCCGAGATCATAAAAGACCTTTCGGGTATTGCGTCGTCGGACGGGCTCGTCTTCCCGGCCGAGGCCGACTTTATCGCTCGGGTAGCTCGGGAATGGCAGGTTTCTGGGCGTCCCTCAGACACTTAGCGGCGTGCATGGCCGCTCCGACGATTCCCGCCCGGTTGCCAAGCTCGGCCGTCTTAAGATCTGCCCTCGTCTTCAACTTCTTGAAGTAATTGCCTCTTTTTCGTGGATTGCTGATTCCACCACCGAGGATTATCAGATCGGGCCCGACTAGAAACTCAATGCGATTGAGATAATGCTGAAACCGGCGGGCCCAGTCGGACCAGCTAAGTTCCTTGCGTCGGCGTGTCGCGTCGGAAGAGTAGCGCTCTCCGTTGCGTCCCTTGACGTTTATGTGTCCGAATTCAGTGTTCGGAATGAGAGTCCTTTGCATGAACAGTGCAGAACCTATGCCGGTCCCGATGGTCAGAACGAGTACGAGATCCTGCCGGCCCTTTCCCGCTCCAAAAGACATCTCTGCGACACCCGCCGCGTCTGCGTCGTTGAGAACGAAAACGGGCAAGCCGGTCTGCTCCGAAAAGCGCGCCTCAATGTTCTCCCCGATGCATGAATTGTCGAGGTTGGTGGCCGTAAGCGCGACACCATTCTTGACTCGAGCAGGAAAGGCACAACCGATCGGTCCGCTCCACTCAAAGTGTTTGGCAAGTCGGGCAACGACACCCGCCATCTTCTTTGGCGTAGCAGGCCTGGGTGTTGAGATCCGCTTGCGTTCCGACAGAAACTCGCCGGTGGTGATGTCGACCGGAGCGGCTTTCATTCCGGAACCACCTATGTCGATGCCGAGAATCTCCAATATCTTCTTCCAACGGTGGGCTTGATTGATCGCGTGTCAGTATACATTGTCGCTGCGGGCTGCGTCAAATATTGGGGAGCGCACGTTGAATCACACGTACCCACGATTTAGGTTGCCCCAGTGCTCAACATGGAGGACGAAGGGATTTTCCCTTCCAACCTGGGCACTTCATAGCCTTCCATCTCCATGCATTGTGCGAATTGCCTCGACATGCAGATTGCAGGGTTTCTTGGTTGAAGCCCTTTAAGCAACTTGAACCACGGAAGACCAACAATACCGTCTGGAATGAAATCAAGACTCCTCGTGATGGCAGCCGTACTGAGCCTTGGACTGGGTGCTTGCCAGTGTTCGAATAAGCCGGATGTCGGTCCCGTTGAAGATGCCCGGACCGCCCTTTTGTCGGTTCGCTGATCACTGCCTGGCGCCAAGAGGGTGCTTTGTGAGCATCGCAAGTGACGCGGCGCCCGACACGTTCCTGCCTTTCTGATGCACATTCCCGAAGAAAAGATCGAGGAGGTTCGATCCGCGTCTGACGTGGTCGATGTAGTCAGCGACTATGTTCAGCTGAGGAAGCGCGGGTCGAACTTCGTTGGACTGTGTCCTTTTCACAACGAGAAGACTCCATCGTTCAACGTCAACCCGTCGATGCAGATCTTCAAGTGCTTCGGGTGCTCCTCGGGAGGCGATGTTTTTCAGTTCGTCAAGCAGATAGAGAACGTCGAGTTTCCGGAGGCGGTCCGGATCCTGGCCGACCGGGTGGGGATTACATTACCGGAGGCTGAGCAGGACTTCGAAGAGGCCTCCGAGACGGAGTCTATATTACACGCGCTTCGTTTTGCAGCTCGAGTCTTCCACACGCAGCTGGTCGAGGCACCTGAGGCCGAGTCGGCGCGGAGATACCTGGTAGAACGCGGCGTCGAGCCCTCGTCGATCAAGAAGTTTGGTGTCGGTTACGCACTTGGCGAGTGGGAAGGACTGCTGAAGGCCGCGGAGTCTTCCCACATTCCGGTGGAAGTGCTTGCGAAGGCCGGCCTCGTCATCAAGAGAAAAGACTCAGACTCCTACTACGATCGCTTTCGGGGAAGAATCATCTTTCCGATTCTGTCGCACGTGGGCAAGGTCCTGGGATTTGGAGCCCGCATCCTCGACGGGCGCGATGATGAGCCCAAGTACGTCAACTCGCCCGAGACAAAGGTCTACCATAAGAGCAGGGTTCTCTACGGGTTATACCAGGCGCGTCAGGATATTCGCCGGGCGGAGGAGGTATTGCTTGTCGAGGGTTATACGGACGTGATCGCACTTCATGAGGAGGGTGTCGGCAATGCGGTCGCGTCTTCCGGTACGGCGCTCACCGCCGATCAGATTGCACTGTTGGATAGGTACTGCAAGCGCGTCGTTCTGCTTTTCGACGCCGACTCGGCCGGTGCGAATGCTGCCGTGAGGGGCATCGACCTGGTGCTTCAACGCGGCATGGCCGTGTACATAGTTACGCTTCCAGAGGATGACGACCCTGACTCTTTCGCCAGACGCGAAGGCGGCGACGCTTTTCGGCAGTACGCTCTGGAACAACGGAAGGACTTTGTGTCCTTCAAGTATGCTTATGGGCTTTCCGTTCTGAAAGACAAGACCCCAGAGTCTATCGCCGCGCTACAGCGAAGCGTCATTCGCTCAGTTGCGGCGATTCCAGACCCGCTTGTGCAGGAGTCATACCTCAAGCGAGCAAGTGATGTAATGTCGCTTCCGGAGACCCGGCTGTTTGAGGTCCTTGAAAGGCTCAAGTCGAAGGGGCGCAAGCGCCGGCGAACCTCGACAACTCCGCGGTCTGCAGTCTCAGCGACCCTGCCGAACCTGCCCGTCGATCGATCGGCATCCCGGGTGCTGCCGGAGGAGAAGACTTTGCTACGCCTGATGCTCGAGGGGGGGGAGCCGCTAATCGAGTTCATTCTCGGGCGAATGGCACTGAACGAGTTCACCGATGGTCCGAGTCGTGAGATCGCCTCTGCACTGATGCAGATGTATGAAGCCGAGCATGTTGATCGCGATGCCATCGTCGATGGTTCCTTCGGGACCGAGGTGCAACAGCTCGCTGCAGACGTGCTTGTCGACTCGGTCGAGATCTCTGAGAACTGGCAGAAGCGTCAGAATATCAACGTGCCGCAGCTGAACCAGGACGCGTTCGAGACTGCGTCGAGTGCCATGGTGCTCTTGAAGCTGGACCGAATTGACGACGTCATCGAAGCGCATAGAAGGCACATCTACGATGTGTCTCAGAGGGGAGAGGATGTTCGCTCCCTGCAGAAGGAGCTGATGCAGTTGATGCAGCTGCGGCAGTCGATAGAGAAGCGCGAGTTTCTTGCTGGCGCGGGAGAGCGTCACGAAGCCGGAACCTAGTAATACTTCGTGAGACGCTCGCGGTCTCTGGTTCGGTAATGCTTGTCGATCCAGTATGACTTAAGTGTTGAATCGGGCTCCTTCGAAAGTGGATCCTTTCCGACTGCACGGAGCACCAAGCCGATCGGAGTAATAATGGCAAAGAAGACCAGGGCCAGGATCACGCGTGTCATCACGTATCCCAGGATCGTAGCGAACATCATCCAGAGGCGATGGATTGTTCGGAGTAACTGAGGCGCGGCGAGCGCTGTTGCAATAAACAACACACTCGCAGCCGTGATCACCCATACTGCGGTCGTGAGGGACCACCCGGATTTCCACGTCACGATGAGAACGACGACGAGAAGAACGCCACCCATTACGAGTCCAAAGCTGCGCAGGCTTTTCCTGTCGCTGCTGATCTCGGCAAATTCCGCTCGAAGGACGTCGAGCATGCGGCGGGCGGCGGGTCAGTTGGTAGAGGAGATCGACTCGCTACCAGAGCGGGAGGATGTCGTTCCCGCAAGCAGGTCGAGGGGTTGCACGGGCAGGCGCTGCCGGCCTCGGGCAGCCGGTACGACCTTGGCGAGCCTGTCAAAATGGTTCGAAGCCCAAACACGCTCGTGGAGCCGGGCTACCTCGTAAAGGGCGTGTCGGTATCTTGTGAGATTCTGGTCTTTCAGAGCCTCAATCTTGTCTACGATCTGCTTTAGTCGCGCGCGATTCTCATAGGTAAACCCAAACCGGCGGACATCCTCCACCAGGTCGGCGTAAAGCCGGTCCCATACCGTGATCGGTTCGGAAGGAGGTTCGAACGTATCGTGATCGAAAGTGACCGCCGAGTCGAAGTCAATCTGAACCACGTCGCGATGTCTCAGCTCGGCTACTGCTCCCAACGGAAGGAAGAAGCGAACCCGCTCACCACCCTCAGCCGCCGACGAGACGAGATATACATCGCCGGACTCCGGGACGCTTCCGTTCTTCGGTCCAGGCGGAATGTCAAAGTGCGGATTCATTTCCCGGAAACGGTCGTAGAGGGAAAGCTCTTCGGGCACTCTCCACAACAGTCTCTCGTCTGCGCCGTCCAGTTTTTCGAGCAGTTGACTGAGAAACATTGACTCGCCTTCCTTGAGTGAGACTAGCTCCGCGAGCATCGTCTGCGTTGTATCGATGGGTATCGACTCGGTCGCTCGAAGTGCGCCGTATAGCGACGGAAGGTATCCGCGCGAATAGGTTTTGAACGTGGACCGCGAGCTTATGGCTTCGTACCCGTGCGTGAGGCCCCACAGGTAGCCGGCGACCACGTTTGTGCGGGCATCGAAGTTCTCACCTTCGGCCGTCAAGAACTCCCGGTAAAGCTTGAAGATGTTGTAGGGGCCGGTGTGATATGCGGAGATGCCTGGGATTTCATGTCCTACCGCGTTCGCGTAGGCTCTCGCAACGATGAAGGCGGATTCCATCGTCAGCATTGGATTCCACTCTTCATTGACCCGTATCTCCGCGCCACCGCGAGTCCGGAGGCGGTAGTGATGAATGGAACGTGCTCGGAGCATGGCAGGCATCATCTGATAACGGCTTCGAGCACCAACGCGCGACACGAGACGGTCGTTATTGAATGTTTCGACGGTGCCGATCTCGGTGGCGAGCAGCGACAGGCCGTAGTACCGAGCCAGCTGCACTTCGTATTCGATGTAGCGGTTTTCGCGCTCCCGAGCTTCGAGAATTTGATTCTTGCGTCCCCATCGCACGGAAATTGACTCTCTTGAAACGCCGGATTCAACCAATGACTCAACGACGTCCCGCGTCAGCGAACGCCGCTTCCGATCGATCTGACGCCAACTGGACTTCCCGGTCTCCTCAAACGACTTCCGCTCCGAATCGAGCGCGTAAACCCCGAGGACCTCTCCGGTGTCAATGTTGTAGGCGCGCACCGTGAAGTTGTCGTCCACTGCCTGGCGTCGTCGATACATCTCGGCGAGCGCGTCGAAGGCTTCCGCTACGTCGAGCGGCACGAGCGATTCCGGACCGGACGGGGAGAGATAGGCTGCGTGAAGATGATCCGGATGAATCTCCAGTTCTGTTGGCAGGATTCCGGGAGCGGCCGGATCGATCCTTTTCGCAGGCGATTCGGGTACGGCAACCGCTACCGTCGTGGGCATTCTGAAACCGAGCGACTGGGCTACGATATTCATTGCGTCGCCCGCCATCATCCCCGCCGTGAAGAGCGTGATGATCAATCCGCTGATCAGACCGATTCGGAGATTGTTCGAACGGCTGCCTTTAGCGGACGCATGTGTTGCGCGATCCGACATAATGCCCATGAAACTGCCTGCGTGAGAAGTCTGACTCGATCCGGTGGTTTGTTATCTAGAAACGAGAATAATTACGCTTTGCGCGCTACCGGACCGCGGCGCGGATGCCGCCTTTGAGAGGTATCGGACGGATATATGGTAAGCATTTACAGTGAAAAAGCGAACCGTCAGAGCAACTATTCGAGCGATTCGTGATAACGGCTAGACCGTTCGACGAGCTGCTGAAACAGTGGCAACCCGTCCTGTTCCATCCGCTCCGGGTGGAACTGAACGCCGAGTACAAGGCCGTCTTCACTCTCTATAGCCTCGATTACTCCGTCCGGTGCGTACGCGGCAGCGTACAGCTTTTGTCCTACACTTGCTATCGACTGAATGTGGCGCGTGTTTACAACCAGGCCCGATGCCACCACGCGAGACAGATGGCTTCCAGCGGTCACGTCAATCGGATGCGCTTCCCCTCCGCGTTTCTCCGAGTGCTGCAGCGCTCCATTGACATGGGCATGCAGGTCGCCGTAAATGGAGCCTCCTGCCTGAGCATTGATCAGTTGCATGCCGTAGCAGATACCAAGCACCGGCCTCTGCGAACCGGCAATCTGCTGCAGAAGCAGTTTGTCCGACCGGAGACGCACGGGATCGGCCGTTGGGAGATCGTCGGGGAGGCCGCCGATAAGGCCGTCCGTGATAGCGGGCCCACCGGGAATGACAATGCCGTCTATCTCTTCGAGGATTTCCGCCAGAAGAGCCGGCGAGTCGCACATTGGAATGATTACGGGTAGTCCGCCGGCTCGCTCGATGGCGAGCAGATAGCGGCGATCCAGCTTCTGCTCTCCGTCAGAGAAGGAAGTGGTTATTCCGATACGCGGTGGGCGTCTCATGCTCTTGAGGTTTGGGCGGCCGTAAAGACTCAGTTCAGATCGGTGATGCGGATCGGCTGTCCGGATTCGCCCGATGACATCAGCGAGACGGTTGTGTGCCCTTCGAAAGCGACGAAGTCAATTGCGTAATCGGCTAATTCGCCGCTGTTCAGTAGCTCGCTGACGAGCGACTTAATGGTAGGTCGATACGGGTCGCGCTCAAATGTAGATATACCGTGGATCAGGTTCACAGTCGAGCGGCCTCGCGACGAGGCTAATCGGATGCAGCGTCGCACGAGTCGATCGGCTTCCGCCAGTGTGGCGCCGTGCAAGTCGAGCGTGACCGATGCGCCGTCGTCTTTGACGGTTGGAAAAGGCATCAGACTGTCATGTCAGAATTGGACCCCGACGCAGCCGAAGTCCGATCCGGTCGCGGGTCGGACGCGCCGCACGAGAACGCGGGAAGCTCCAGGCTGGGGACGACTGCAGTTGTGATCATGAGTGATCGAGTGCCGTTAGTATTGCCTCGGTTAGTCCTGCGCGAGACGGGTGATCGGACGTTTTTACAAGCGGGCCCGTAGCATAGGGCTGCCCGTAAAAGTTGCCGGTCGCCGCCGGGTCTGCTCCGGCGCCGATCAGATAGCGCGTAATCTGCGGTGCGACGCGCGGTACGGTTTGGCGCCACGTCTCCACACCGTTCGCAGCCACATAGTGAAGCAGTGTAGCACCGTGTCCGTAGGGCGACCGGTCCACCACGAGGCTTGGGTGTGCGAATACCAGTTTCTCGAGCAACGGCAGCCGGCCTCCGACGACCGCGTCAACCGCCCGCTCAAAATTAGCGTCAAACGCGCGATCACCCTCGGACGCTGCCTCGGCCCAGTCTGAGAATCCGTGTTCGCGCGCAACAGCGAGGTGCATGTCGCCCGGGCTCAGGGAGGCGCTAAGGATTTCTTCGTCAGACAAGTTGGCGAACCCGGGTAGCCAGCTCCGGATCTGAATTGTGACGGCCGGGTCGCCGTTCCGGTGTCCGTTAAGAAGCGCCGCCGCCTGCCGTTCGAGAACTTCGACCACGGTCATCGTCCCGGGGTACACCCGTAGCAGGTCGGCATGCAAGCGCATGACGCCCTGCACGTCCGCAGGGATATACAGTCTAGCATTCACTGAAGGGATTTGGCGATCGAGAGGATCTCGGCGGACTCGATCCGGCGAGTACCCTCCCTGGTGTGCTGCCGGGCAGCGTCAACCATTACGCGGGCAATACTTGATGCCGGCACAGTTCGGATGGACGACGGAGCGACGGAAAGGAGCATCTGCCCCAGTCGCTCCAGCGGTCGCGAGTCGCTGCGGTCCCCGCCAATGATAGAAGGGCGCAGTATGGTCAGCGTGGGCCAGTCCATCTTCTCCAATGCCTTCTCCAACTCGCCCTTTACACGCAGATAGAAGTTACCCGAGTCGGAGGAGGCACCCTTCGAACTGACGAGCAGAAAGTGCGACGCACCGTTCAACCTGGCAGTCTCCGCGAGCTGCGTGGGATATTCGAGGTCGACCTTTCTAAACTGCTCCCGCGATCCGGCCTTTTTCATGGTCGTTCCAAAGGCGCAGTACACGTCATCAACCGTAAACTCGTTTGCGTGCAGCCCAAGATCATCGAAGTTTACGACTGCCTGATGGATCACGGGGTGGTTTTCCAAAACCGGTAGCGGGCGTCGTGTTACCACGTCAATACGATCGTAGGAAGCTGTCCGCGCGAGGAGACTAAGGATCTCGCTCCCTACGAGGCCTGTGGCTCCGAGCAAAATTGCAGATCGCCGCTGACCGGTCTCCATATCTCCTCTCAAGAAATGATGGCAAGTTTATCTTGTCTGCCTGAACCATCTCAACCCCAGAGGCAGCGAGCATCAGGCTCTACAGGATGAGCTTCAAGATAATCTGGCGTACGGTAGGCGTTTTGGTTGTGGCGTTAGTCGCATTGTTCCTCCCGTCGAGAGACGTAACGGTCCCCGCGCCACCTCCGTCCGATTCCGCCGGCGCGTTCGTCTGGGACCGAGACTCTTTATGGAATGCTTTAGAGCGGGAGTTCGCGGAGGTGCGAAATCGCGACTGCGCGCAGTTGGAGAATCGTGCAATAGAACAGATGGATGGTCTTGAAAAGATGTCGCATGAGATGCGACGCCGCGACGTTTCAGCCTCCAGCCCCGTCCTCGACTCGCTCGAAAGCGGATTCTTTGCGGTGAGCCCGATTGCCGCGGCCTGTCCTGCGCTAGTCAGACGCTTCACCGAGCTGTACGCCGGGATTCGTGAGTCGGTGAAGTTAGAGTCGGTGGCCTGGGATATGGAGTCTCGCGCGGTGAGGGATCGCTTGTACCGCCTACTGTACGGAAGCCGGGCGGCCCTTGAAGAGGTTCTCCTTCAACACCCGGATTCGGCGGTCGCGCTCATTCGAGGGCGGGACGAGCCGTCGGCGACGCCCTCCGCGTCCATTTCAGGCGTGACGGTTCACTCGGGAGACCTGCTCGTCTCGCGCGGTGGATATCCGACCTCCGCCCTTATCGCAAGGGGGAGCGACTATCCGGGCAATTTCTCGCACGTTGCGCTTGTGCATGTCGACGAAACGACGGGCGTGATCCGTACGATCGAGTCGCACATCGAAATTGGGGTGGCAATCTTTTCGGCCGAAGAGTATTTGCGCGACAAGAAACTGCGAATCCTGGTGCTCCGCCCGCGAGCAGATATAACCCAGTTGCGTGCCGAGCCCATGCTTCCGGACCGGGCTGCCGAGGCGGCCTTGGCAAGGGCAATCGCGGGTCATGTACCGTACGATTTCGCGATGGACTACGAGGATCCGTCGAAGCTCTTCTGTTCCGAGGTGGCCTCCTCGGTGTATTCGCAACACGGGATCGACCTTTGGATGGGGATCTCGCGGATCACCAGTCCAGGACTTCGCCGCTGGTTGGCGTCATTTGGCGTTCGCCATTTCGAGACGCAGGAGCCATCCGACCTCGAGTACGACCCTCAGCTCGCCGTCGTGGCCGAGTGGCGGGATCCGTCTACACTGTTTGAGGATCACATCGACAACGCCGTCACCGATGCGATGCTTGAGGGGGCCGAAAGAGGAGACGAACTGGACTTCCAATGGTACGAGCTCCCTGCGGCCCGAGTCGCCAAAGGCTACAGCTGGGTTATGCAACAACTAGGCAGTGTAGGACCCGTGCCCGAAGGCATGACTCCTGCGGCCGCTTTACGGAATCGCTCGTACACGGAGCGGCACGACAGGCTCACAAGTGAAGTGCTTCGCCGGGCAGCAGTATTCCGGAGTGCAAACGGATACGCGCCGCCCTATTGGCGATTGCTGGAGATGGCGCGAGAGGCTATCGCCGAAGAGTCTGCCTAGAGCGACTTGCGGTCGATCCACTTGTCGACCGCCGGCGCCCGGTATGATTCAAACAGATCAAGGATTTCGGACGGCTGCTCGGACGAGATGATAATCTGCCGATGGCTCCATCGAACGAATGACTCCTCGCAGGCTGCGTCGATGAATGTGAGGAGAGGATCGTAGTAGGACGCTGCATTTAGTAAGCCGACAGGTTTTCGGTGGAAGCCCAGCTGCGCCCACGTGAGAACCTCGAAGAACTCCTCTAGCGTGCCGAGGCCGCCCGGCATAGCGATAAATCCGTCGGAAATGTCTGCCATCATTGCTTTGCGCTCATGCATTGAGTTGACCACGTGCATTTCCTGCGCTCGCGGATGGGCAAGTTCCTTTTGAGCGAGCGCTTGCGGAATTACTCCCGTCACGTGGCCTCCGGCATCCAGGACGGAATCTGCAATCACGCCCATTAGTCCGACGTTACCACCTCCATAGACCAGCTGAAGATCTCTGGCTACGAGTTCGGTGCCCAGACCGCGGGCGGCCTCTGAATAGCCGGTCCGTGCTCCGACACTTGACCCACAAAAGACACAGATGCTTTTCATTGTGAACGGCTTACGACCTTTTGGTTGACCTTTCTTCGGAGATCCGCTTGAGGGCTTCGCGCCTGCTCAGCGCGGCAAGATTTGAGGAATCGACAAAAGCTCTTACGGTTTCGGCATCGACCCGGGCGTATTGACGCAGCGCCCAACCGATCGCTTTCTGAATAAAGAACTCTTGCGAGCTCGCGTGTTCGAGCGATATGTTTCTGAGCAGGTTCCAATCGGTGTCGTCGCCATACTTCAGCTGAAATAGAATGGTGGTTCGCCGAAGCCACAAGTTTTGTGATTCCCGCCAAATTGCGATCCACTGACTACCGTCTTCCGGGTACTTCTTGTAGAGACTGCCGACGACAGATCCAGCGAGGCCATCGACCGTGTCCCACCACGACTTTGTCGTGATGAGTTGTTCGCACAGCTTCAACGACGAAGCGTCAAGGTGTCTTCTCAGTCGAATCAGCAGGTCGACGCCGGTGTACTGATACTCGCGATAAGGGAGCGCCCATAAAGACTGCGCGACGGGATGAAAATTGTCACGGTCGGGTAGGCCGTGTTGGCGAAGGAAGTCGGCAAAGAGGCCTCGTCTCGCTACTGCCTTAATGCCAAGAAAGTCGAACTGGTCCCGCACGTAGCGCTTCATGGGGGCGGCGTTGTCGGGATTTGCATGGGCCTCGAAAGAAGCGATCAATGGTTCAAGATAGCCGGTTCTCTCTGCTCCCATGCGGCAGGGCAACTTCAGGTTAGGAAGATGAGGAGTGCCGCGATAAGGGCCAGGTTTGCAGCAGCGGCGATGATGGAGATACTCCTTGGCATTTCCTTCCTCAAGAGCGACCAGCCGGAACAGGCGATCCCGATTGCGGCAACGATCAAGAAAGATAGCAACCCCGTCCACAAGCCGTAGTAACCCAGCGGATCTTCGCGGGTGACGAGGATGTTGGCGGACAGTCGGGCAAGCGGAAAGGCGAGAATGGCGCATGCAATTCCGACCGACGCAAACACCGGACGTCGCGGTGGAGCGTCGGCTGTGGCGTCGTGCGAGTCGTCAGCGCGGTCTGTCAAAGCCGGGGATCTGGTTTCTGCTATCGGCAAGTCCGATCACAATATCTGCAGGACGCGTTCCGGGTGCAAACATGGGGAAGTCGGGAGTGAACTCCACCCACGCGCTCTTGGCTTGTGGCTCATCGAGTATGTCAGCCTTGCTTTCAAATTCAATCTTAACGCCAGCGTGATCGATGGTGAGCAACGGGCCTACAAACAGGCCCGCTTCCTGCGACGGCCCGAACGGTTCCGTTGAAATAATGAAAAGGCCGTAGTCCGCCACGAAGACGAACAAGTAGGTAAACGTCTGATCCAGCAGGTTGACGGGTCCACCAGTAACGACGTCGTCAATCTTCAACGTGGCATCCGTCAGAACGAAGGCAGGCTGTGTTGGAGTTGTGGGTGCCGCCGCGGAACCCTTTGCAGGCTCGTCTATCCCTACTAGCACATCCGGCCGGTTGCATCCCGAGGTCATCCAGATGCACATAGCAATCGGCAGCAGAGCATGGGTCGTAAGGTGCTTCACGTGCACTCCTGGTAGGCAACGGCACTCCTGGTAGGCAACGGTTGCCCGCATGGTACCACGGTGCTGACAGCGCGTGCAATGGAAAAAATTGGCGCCCCGTCAACGTGCAGGGCCGCGCGAGGTCACTGCATGCAGCTTTCGAACGTTGACGAAGCGTTAGGGTTACGTCGCCGGAGGCGGGCCGTCGGGTGTCCGGAAGAGCCCCGCCCATTCCGCGAAGCGATCCGCCGAACCGACAAGGACCAGCCGATCGCCAGGCTCGGCAGTGAAGTCACCGGCCGGACTCGCGATCGTGTTTTGGCCGCGCCGGACAGCCAATACCGTCAGGCCATATTTTCGTCGGAGTTCCAACTCCGACAACGTCTTCCCAGCGGCCGGGGAGCCCGGCCTAACTGCAACCGCTCTGGTGTGAAGGCCTTCCTCGTCCAATCCTTGCAGC
>JBFIPX010000012.1:0-34550 GCA_041609895.1 Rhodothermales bacterium | reverse complement strand
CTTTGGATTCTGCGTGACCGGATTGTCTGGTGCGGGGATGACGGACCTGACCCCCTACCCGGCATGTTCACCTTACGGCGACGGCGGGGGAGATCCTCCACCGAGCGGACCGCCGACGTCGCTCACCGTGACCGACGGATCACGTGGTCCGCACCAGCGCGCCGACCTCAGTTGGTCAGGTGGCAATGCTACTGTCGTCATACATCGTACAGACTCCGATGGAGGATCGACCACCATCGGGCCGATCAACAACGCCGGCAGTCACACGGACAACCTTGGAAAGACCAGCTTGGCCTGGGCGGACTACCAGGTTTGTAATGAACAGAGCGCCGAGTGCACTACGACGGAACGGGTGACGTTCTAGGACCGGCTTTGCAGGCCACGCCGAGCCGTTGCCAGCTCAGAAGGGCGGTGCGATGCGCTCTCCGTTCCGATGCGTTCAGCCGCCGGCCTTGATGCGTTTCGTCAGGGCCGGCTCGATACCGAGTAGCCGGGCATAGGTCGTGAGCTGGCCGCGGTGGTACATCTCCTGGGCTATACCATGGTAGAGCCACGCGAAACGCGTCCCCTGCTCGCCGTCGAAGCGCGTTATGAGCTGGAGCATGTGCAACTCGCCCGCACGTCGGAAGGCCGCCGTACCTTCCCTCAACTGCATTCGAAGCAGCTTGAGCAGGTCTCCGCGCGTGTTGGCTTCGTAGGCCGGCTTCGCGTACTGCTCGAGCAGGGTCGGCCAGGGCTCTCGATGGAAATCCGTGTCAGGGCGAGTAAGCTCCCCCGTCATGAGCATAGCTACCTCGAGGATGTGAACCACAAGCTCGCGGACGGACTTGACTTCCGGCGTGGGGCGGTAGTCCCAGTGGCGTCCCGGAATGTTTCGCGCCTCGTCGATCACGCCGTTGCGAGCGTCGTCCCACGCGTCGAGCGCCTCTTCCAGTATCGAGTTTCTCTCCATCGAACCATTGAATGACAGTATGCGCGCTAGTCTAGGCAGCGCTGTGGTGAAATTAAATCGTGTCAGAAGAAGGGCGCTGACCTTACGATCAGCGCCCCGAAAGCGAGCTCCAGAAAAGGGCTAGTTACCCGTTGTCCCGTCAATACGCTCCCATTGAACTCCGTGAACCATTTCGCGGGCTGCGGAGGTCTTTTCGTAGATCTTAGAAATGTCTGCGTCCGGATGAACTTCGCGCATGATGGCGTCGTAGCTGCAGTCATTCTCCCAGTCGTCCGTGAAGTTCACAGCGGCGTAGTTATACAGCTGGTGCGTGCCGGATGGTGACCACAGGGAATAAATGCCCCAAGCTCCCTGGCACCCCTTCTCGATGGCCGCCCTGCGCAGAGGCGCATGCCACTTTCGTTCCATCTCAATGTAGTCTGATCCTCCTCCCGGGGGAACTTTCATGTAAGCGATACTCGCATACCGATAAGGTTTCTGCTCTCCCTCAAAGAGTACCCCTCTCCACAGTTCAGAGCGGACGGACTTTCGTGATGCTGACGTCTTGGCCATTGCCTTATCCATGTCCACACCGGGGTGCACGCGGGCAAAGAGCTCTGCCAGGTCGTCGTACGATCCCTGCGTCGACGCAACGTTCGGATAGACATTCACTGTAGTGTAATCGTACGTGGTTCGATCGCCGTATCGTACGCCCCACAGAACCCAGTCCACCAGATCGCCGCTGGCAACGCGCTCTTGATGCAGCGGCTTCCATATGTCGGCCTCGATGTCCGTGTAGTCCGGCGAAGTCGACTTCATGAAGTCCACAACGAGGAAAGGGGCCGCTTGATCTTGGGCGCGAGCATCGCTCGTTGCTAGAAGCGCGACTGCAAACACGCACACCGCCTTAAGTCCCGTATTCATTTTGATACCTCCAGTAACATCGGTAAATCGTATTGATAGTTAGCCAAAACGTGATGCAACCGCAAGGACACTCACGCGGCTGTGCATTCCCGCCGCCGAAGCGACTCGTCTATCTCCAGTCGGGCCAGACTGGCTAATGCCTCGGCACAAATTTCCCCCGGCAGGAGCAAACCGTGCCTTGCTGTACATTGGCCACAAGGGGTATGAGTGGTCCTGAACGACGCTCCCACACCTTTTCGCTCCCGGGCACGCTACTTGCACTTCGCCCCATGTCCGCCACCCCACTTTCAGCTTGGTCGATCCCGACCACGATCCGAGCTAACTATGAAGCGGATTACAGACTATAAGACGCACGACGTGGACCACTGGCGGTCAGTCGCCGTCCCGCACACAATCGACCTGACTCGAACGCCCGTGAGCGTCATATCGGGCAAGAAGTACATGTTCGTTGCGGGTGTCAGCGCGCGATCGCTGAAGTTCGACGACGGAACCGAGTATCACGTAGACCGCGGCTGGTGCTAGCGGCAACTCCCTGTCTGGCGTATATCGCGTAACTTCAAAGCGTATCCCGGTCGATCCATGGGGCCGCTTTGTTAGTCACGTAGAGGCGGCAGCTCCCGGATCGGTCACCCTACTACCAATCTCGCATCCGGTGAAGAAGGGGGACACGATTGCGCATTATCGCATCGAATCACGCCTCGGCAGTGGCGGTATGGGAGTAGTGTATGCCGCCGAGAATCTGAGGCTGAAGAACCGCGTCGCCGTAAAGTTGCTTCCGTCCCATCTGGTAACCGACGAGGAGGCCAAACACCGGTTCATACAGGAGGCGCAAGCGGCGTCAGCACTCAACCACCCTAACGTCTGTACCGTCTTCGATATTGACGAATCGGCAGATGGACAGCTTTTCATGGCAATGGCGCTCTATGAAGGCGCCAGTCTCAAGGAGATGCTTTCGGTGGGGCCGCTTGAAATTGGAAAAGCTGTCGACCTTGCGAGGCAGGTTGCCGATGGACTGTCTGCCGCGCACGAGGCCGGAATTGTTCACCGCGACATCAAGCCGGACAACATCTTCGTTACGAACCGAGGTCGCGCCGTAATCCTCGACTTTGGCGTCGCCAAGCTCTCCGGCGGATCGTCGATTACCCGTACCGGGAGTACCGTGGGTACAATCGCGCATATGGCTCCGGAGCAGGTGCAGGGTGAGGAAGTGGACCAAAGGGCGGACATCTTTGCGCTGGGTACGGTGCTGTACCAAATGTTGGTCGGAAAACGCCCGTTCGATGGAGCGCACGAAGCCGCTGTCATCTATGAGATTCTGAACGTTCAACCGTCCTTGCCGTCGACGATGGCCGATGCGATTGACGCGAACCTCGACCAGGTCGTGATGCGATGCCTTGAAAAGGATCGGGCGAAACGATATTCGTCAGCCTCGGACTTGGTCGGCGACCTCGATCGCGTGTTGCGGGGCGATTCTGTCGATGGTGCAGAGCGCGACGTTGCGGACAGACGTCGGACTGGAGGCGCTGCCGAACCGTCGAAAGCAAAAACGCGTTTGCGGACGGTTCTAATCGCAGTCGCTTCTATTCTTGTGATTGGGACAATCCTTTTCACGCGGACGTCGGGCGATCGTCGCGAAGCGCAGATTGAGTCGCTGGCTGTGTTGCCATTTGAGAACGCGGGCGGGGACGAAGAGATGGAGTACCTGAGCGATGGGATCAGCGAGTCGCTCATCAGTGCTTTGTCCCAACTTCCGGAACTGCGGGTGATGTCGAGGAATGCAGTCTATCGATTCAAGGGTGACGGCCGCGATCCACAAGCGATCGCGGCTGATCTGGGTGTTCAGGCGATAATCATGGGTCGAGTCGTGCCGCTCGGCGACAATCTGACCGTCAGTGCGGAGTTGATCGATGGCCGTGACAATACGCAGATATGGGGTGGACAACTCAGCCGTGCCACGACCGATCTGCTTTCGCTGCAGCGCGACTTCACACGCCAGGTGGCGGGCGAGCTGCGAGATCAACTGGGTGAAGTCGGTGGCGGAACTAACCAACGGTCAACAGACAACAGCCGGGCATATCAGCTCTATCTCAAGGGGCGCTATTTCTGGAACCAGCGCACCGTGGACGATCTAAAGAAAGCCATCACCTTCTTCAACGAGGCGGTGTCAGCTGACCCAGGTTATGCACTCGCGCATGCAGGTCTGGCGGATGCCCATATGATACTCGGGGTCTATCACGATGTCCCACCGCTTCAAGCGTATCCGCGCGCGAAGGCTGCTGCGGAGAGGGCACTCGAAATAGACCCGACGATGGCCGAGGCGCATGCAACTCTCGGAGATCTGAGCATTCATTTTGATTGGGATTGGGATGCCGCCCGCTACCACCTCGAACGCGCTATCGATCTGGAACCGGGGTATGCCACGGCTCATCACTGGTATGGGGAGTATCTCACAGTAATGGGCCGAAACGATGACGGCCTTGCTTCTTCAATTCGGGCGCGTGAGCTCGATCCGCTGTCACCGATCATCAGTACGTTCGTCGGTTGGCACGTGTATCAGTCGCGCGATTTTGAAGGTGCAATCGAGCGCTTTCGAGAGGCTCTGGAAATCGACCCCGAGTTCGCATGGGCTCACTACTATATTGGGATGGCACATCTCCAGGTGGGGCAAACCGACGCTGCCGTCCAGTCGCTCGAGAAGGCGCGGACTCTGTACCCTCAACAGCTTATTGTGGCGACGCTCGCATTCGCGTACGCTCAGGTTGGCCGCGTCGAAGATGCTGGAAACATCCTGGTGGACCTTGAGGCAAGGGAAGAACAGTCCTACGTCACGCCATACGTCTACGCCGTGATTGCCATCGGCCTTGGAGAAACAGATTATGCACTTGACTTACTGGAGCGGGCGTATGACGAGCGCTCAGGTTGGCTTTACCTGCTCAAAATTGAACCGTTGTGGGATCCGCTTCGCGGGAATGAGCGATTTGATCTGCTGCTGGAGAAAATGGATTTGAGCTAGCGGCCAAAGTCCCTGGCCCGTGCTCCGGCGTGCGGTTCGCCTAGGGTTCCGGCACGAAGGTATAGCACCACGCTTCGCCTTCAAGCACGACCTCACCCGTCTGACGTGTCACACGGATGGCGAGTTGCGTCACCGGTTTGGTCGGATGCACGCTCAAGACCTCTGCTGTCGCGGTGATCGTGTCGCCAACAAACACAGGCGCCGTGAACTTCCAGTCCTGGCTGAGAAAGACCGTGCCGGGCCCGGGCAGGTCCATCGCAACCAGGGCATGCAGGACTCCGGTGGTGAGTCCACCCTGCGCGACGAGTCTCTTGAACTTCGTCTTGGCCACAAAGCCCTCGTCGAAATGAAGGGGGTTGTAATCACCGGACAGCTCGGCGAACGTCCTGACATCCTGAGCGGTGATGGTCTTTGTGCGTGCGGCCGTCTGGCCAACTGAAATATGCATGGTCAAATGCTGGGAGCTGACGTGTGACTCGTAACGATCCGCGCGGCTACTTCCTAGCGCTCCGCCGGCTGCATCACACCAAACAGCGTTCCTTCCGGGTCCTTGCAGTAGGCGTGGGTGCCGACCCCCGGTATCTCTTCCGGACCGTGGATTGTCGATCCACCGGCAGTCGCGACTTTTTCCAGCGCATCTTTAATTGAAGGGACCTCGACCGTGTTAATCACCTTTTGGTCAAAGTGTCTATGCATGAGGCCGCCATTGATGCCCGCGCCGTCCGACCCCGTCGTCACGAGCCAATATTGCTGCTCGCCGCCACCCCACGCGTTGGTCTCCCATCCGAAGACGTCGTGATAAAAGGCGGCTAGTTGCTCAGGGTTGTCCGCGAGGAGCTCGAAATGTACGGGGCGGTTCATGGCGGTTTTGTCAGTTCATCTAGATCAGGGGTTCACCGGAATATAGGAGAATGCAATCGACAGGAAAGGCACGATTTGGTGAGTCGCGTTCACACGTCGGAATCCGAAAAGAAAAGTGATTGCCGATGTCCGCCAGGTGGTGCTCGGTCTCAATAGGTCCCCTGCCACTTTACGCGCGGGGAGCAGGGAGAAGCAGAATGATTTAGGTATCACCTGGCAGGAACTTTTGCTTGCCGGACATGATACGTGGCTGCGCCAACTCGATCTCAATGGCGATAATCTTGAAGATGAAGGCGACGTAGAAGATGGCGAAGAAGAAGCACAAGAAGCACAAGAAGCCGACCGGGAAAGGCAAGAAGCAGGAGGCAAGGAAGGGCAAGAAGCAAAAGGACCGGCAGGAGAAGAGGAAGGACAAGCAGAAGGACCGGCCGAAGGCGAGAAGGAGCAAGCAGAAGGACCCGCCGAAGGCGTTCAAGGAGAACAGAGAGAAGCGCAACAAGTCGGTGAAGAAGAACAACAAGAAGGGCGCGAAACGGAAGAAGAATGGCAAGAAGCCGCTCTATGAGGTGACGACCTCTCCGATCCACGGCACGGGTGTCTTTGCTCTCCGCAAGATTCGAAAGGGAACTCTGATCGGCGAGTACACGGGCGAAATCATTTCTGATGATGAGGCCTCCGAGAGATACGTCGACGAGGAGATGGAGACTCATCATACTTTCCTGTTCGCCGTCGATGACGACGTAGTCATAGATGCCGGCGTGGGAGGAAGTGATGTTCGGTTTATCAACCATTCCTGCGACCCCAACTGTCAATCCTACATGGACGACGACGACCGCGTTTTCATTGAGGCTATTCGAACGATTGCTCCCGGCGAGGAACTCACGTACGACTACCAGTTGGACCGTGACGGTACTCCGGATGAATCGTGGGATCGACTCTATGCCTGCCGTTGCGGTGCAAGGAACTGCCGTGGTACGATGCTGGCTGAAATCACCGAAGAATAGTTTACCGTTGCTGGAGTGGTCCACAACGCGTAGCGTCGCATGCTCGCAGTCGCCGTCGCGAATACTTAATTTGCATCTCTTGCGGGTCGTGGCGACCATCTTTGAAGCGTGCGCTGCGAACCGGACTGCGGCACGAATTGGACAACGGTCTTTGTTGGGAGACGAGTGGAAAGGGAAGAACTTCTTATTGAATCGTTGCGGCAGGCGGCGGCCGGGCTGATCGGAGAGGCGATCGGTTCCAGATCCGAGGAGGCAACGCCTGAGTTGATCCACGAGCTGCGTATTAAGACGAAGAAAGTCCGGTCCTATTGGATCGCAGCCCGTCCGGTGGTCGGAAAGGAATGCGCTCGCGCCGGAGTCAACCGTCACAGGCTGGCGGCAAGACTTTTTTCGGCCAAGCGGGATGTTCACGTCAGAGCGCAGACAATCGAGGCGATCCGCGAGACCGCTCGGAGAAAGGAGAGGCGCGCCCTGGATCGCGTCGCGGCGAACCTTCAAGACCCGGTAGCGCCGTACGATAGCGGTCTGTCGGGTCACATCATGGCCGAGTTCATGACTTTCATGGACGAGGACCTGATGGCGTGGGCATCCGCAGCGGCGCGCGCGGACGGCTCAAGCAATCTGTTGATTCTCACCGAGGCAATTGGGCGAACGTATCGAAAGGCGTGGACGTTTTCGAGAGACGCTGCGGTGCTCGATACACCGGCAGGATATCACCGCGCGCGACGATGGGTGAAGTATCTGCGGTATCAACTGGAGTGGCTTGTTGCGCAAGGCTACACCGATTTCGATCTCCTCAGGCAGGACGTGCATCTGTTAGGGCGGCTGCTTGGCCAGCTGCACGACATTCACGTGTTACAGGAATTCATTTCCCATCGCTCAACGCACATTATCAAGCCAGGGGACTACGTACCGGTCGGTAGACTGCTTTCGCGAGAGGAAAAGAGGCTTGCACGCCAGGCGAATCGCTTCGGGAAGAAAGCCCTGAAGATGTCGCCTCGACGTATGGATCGAAAGCTGCGCACTGCAAGCCCAGCTGCAGAGAGCGTCGGCGCTTTGGAGCAACGTATGTTGTCGGCGATGCATTACGATGCCCTGCTTGGGTATGAGGAGTAGAGTCCGTTGATTCTCGACTGATCGAAATACGATCGACGTGACAAGACTCACGCCGCGACAGATGCATGTGGAGGAGCGGCGTATTCATCCGACTCATAGACGTCCCGCAAGAGGCGCTGCATCTTGCCTCTAGCGCGGTTGATGCGACTCTTTACAGTTCCCATCGGCAGTCCGGTTATCGCAGCAATCTCCTCATAGGACAGCTCCTGAATGTCACGCAATATGATTACCTCCCGAAACTCGGATTGCAGGCTGCTCAATGCCTCCTGGATCAATTCATCGTCGATGGCGGCACTTGCATGACGGTCAGGCGCATAGGTCTCGTCCGGAATCTCCATCTCGAATTGCTCATTATCGCGATTGACTGGGTTGAGCGATTGGGTGGGACGCCTGCGCTTACGCCGATATTCTGAACGGGCCAGATTGCCCGCGATCGTAAAAATCCACGTAGAGAATTTGGCGATGCGTCGGTAGGCATGTCTGTTTCGATGCACGCGCAGGAACGTTTCCTGAAGCAAGTCCTCGCACTGAGCCGCATCGCCCACGAAACGAAACAGGTAGCTGAAGAGCGGGTCTTTGAAGCGCATCACCAGGATGTCGAACGCGTCGACTACCCCAGCTTGGAACTGGCTCATCAAATCCTCATTGCTCATTTCGGCAAGTTCACGATGACGCGCTTCCCGTGTACGTAGGGAGGGTGGCCGTGAAGTTCTATTTCTAGTTTTTCTGGCAGTCATGGCTTTCAAATCTAAGGTCAAGTGGATGTCTACCATCTTTCGAGGGCTTGCCATAAGAGAACGATCTGGACAGACCTGCTAGTAGTCGTCTTGGTGAAACGGCACAGCCGAATTACGATCATTCTTTTATGATTTGGTCGATTTTCGACTTACTTATGGTGTTTTGCGAATCAATTACGATCATATTATACATATCGAACGATTTAGTTTCCACGTAAATCAACGAAACTTTATTTTTTCGATCACATTCTATTACTTGGTCGTTTTATTTATTTGCAAACTTCCGGAGATCCTGGTGAATCGTGCACAGATGAATGCAAGCACGTCTTCGTACGGTGATGCGGCTTTCGTGACGACGCGCGTCGCGTCGGACCTCGTAGGCGTGCACGAGTCCTCGATAAAGAGGTGGTGCAATGCGGGGCTAATCGAACACTCTCTGACCTCCGGAGGGCACCGTCGCATTCGCATCGCGCACCTGGTCGATTATGCAAGGAGCGAGGATATCCACCTCGATCTGCACAACTTCGGTGCACGCGCGGAAGAGGTCTGGGTCGCGGCTCAGCGGGCAATGGGCGAGAGCGACTACGACCTGCTTGTTCGACTCGTTCACGAGTGGATCAATGATGGCAGAAGCGATCGGGTGGCGCATCTAATAGATTTTCTCACGTCAACCGATTTTTCGATCGGCCAGGTATTTGACGCCGTCGTCGGCGCGGCAATGGGAAAGGTGGGAAAGGCCTATCTGTCCAACCAGATTTCAATCGCCGATGAGCATCGCATGACGCAGGCGATGCGTGATGCCATTGTATTATTACAGTCTTTCAGCGACCATGGACGGCCCAAATCGTCGGAATCGGCGGATGCAACGGCCATCGTCGGTTGTCATCGCGGGGAAGTGCACGAGATTGGAGCCTTGCTGGCGCGCGAACTGCTCAGATCTTTTGGATGGCACGTCGTTTACCTTGGCCTGAACGTGCCGACCGAGGAGTTTGCCAATCAGCAACGTGCTACCGGCGCATCGCTGATCTGCGTGTCCATGACGCCGCCCGCGGGCGACGCCGAGGCAAGGGCTATGATTCGAGTCCTCGACAGCCTTTACGATTCGTCCAAGCCATACCGGCTGGCACTCGGAGGAGGCGCCTTTCGTGGACCGTCTGGGCCCGCCCAGTTCGACTCCCGTCTCGACGACGTTGTCGCATTTGGTGAAATGCTGACCTTCGAAGAGTGGCTGGAAACCCTGGCCGACTGATTGTATGAGTTTGAACTTCAACTTGAAGCTTGACATCGACAGAACTTAACCAGCGCAAACGCATCAAGAAGACGAGATAAAGCATGGAAGCGAAGACAGTGCCCACCGGCATACCGATTGACATTGGAATGCCTGAAGACCAGCGACGAGAAGTGGCGGAAGGCCTTTCCCGACTACTGGCTGATACATACATCTTGTACCTGAAAACTCACAGCTTTCACTGGAATGTGACCGGACCCATGTTCGTGACGCTCCATGAGCTGTTCGAGGTACATTACACGGAATTTGCCGCCGCAATCGACGAGATCGCGGAACGCATTCGTGCGCTTGGTTTTTCTGCACCCGGCTCCTTCGATCAGTTCTCGAGTTTGACGTCGATCGACGAGGAGACTGGCGTGCCCGATGCTGAAGAGATGATCCGCCAGTTGGCAGTGGGCCAAGAGGCGGTCGTTCGCACGGCCCGCACGGTGCTTCCGCACGCCGACAAGGCCGACGATGAACCTACGATCGACCTTCTGACACAGCGGATGCAAATCCACGAGAAGAACGCCTGGATGCTTCGCAGCCTGCTGGCGTAGCTGCGGGTCTCTGACTCGCGCCTCGTACATTGAAAGAATCGGGAGCTTCGACCGTCAGGCGCCCGCCGGACTAGGTCACAAATGCGACATGTCCGCAACGTACCGTCGATCGTTGAGCTACGCGCGTTCCAAAACGGCTGCGATATGTTCCTGAAACGATAGGCTCGTTGTGAGCGGCATGACCTCTGACTCGTTTCGGCCGCTCAGCAGATCTTGGTTAAACGCAGTTGTTTCGAAGTTGAGGCCGAGGCTCTTGCGCTCACCGCGAAACTGATCGACCGGACCGTTGCGATCATACAGCCGGCACTCCCGCGCGCGCCAGAAGTCCGGCAACTCTATAAAGCCGTCCTCGCCGATGATGTACGCTCGATTCGGTAGCGTGCACCGAAACGATGCGGACAGACTTGCCGTCGCGTGCGGATAATCGAAGACCATCACCACGTCATCTTCCACGCCATTCGGAGCCCTGCGGGCGACGACCTCCATGCGGTCCGGGTCTGATCGCATGAAGTACCAAGCGATAGCGATAGGGTAGATGCCCATGTCGAGCATGACCCCGCCTCCGAGCGTTACGTTGTAGACCCGTGTGTGCGGATCATAAGGCACCTGGAACCCAAAGTCCGCCTTGATGTGCGCAATCGATCCGATACGACCTGCCTCCACCCATTCCCGTGCTTTCCTGACGGCTGGGAGGAAGTAGGTCCACATTGCTTCCATAAGATAGTGTCCGCCGCTGCGAGCTCGGTCGATCACGTGCCTGCACTCATCGGGTGTAACGGTGAGAGGTTTCTCGCACATTACCGCTTTGCCGGCTTCAAAGGCGTCCAACGTGTTCTTCAGATGCAGGGTATGAGGCGTCGCAATGTAGACCGCATCGACATGCGGCGACTCGAGCAGTTGTTGATATGAGGCAAACACCCGGGGAACGCTGTACTTGATTGCAAAGGCATCAGCTTTCGTTTTGGTTCGGGAGGCAACGGCAACCAGTTCGCCTCCCTCCGCATATCGGAAATCACTCGCAAATTTTTGCGCAATCCTGCCGGTGCTCAGTATTCCCCAGCGAATCTTTTTCATTTGCTACCGGATGACAACAGTGTTGCTTGGACTTGTCGGGAAGATGGCAAAAACACAGCGTCATGGCAAAGGGCAACAATTGACGCCCGGATCGCGTCCCGCCTTTGCTAACTGCCCCGCGCATCGCTCGTCAGTATATTCGAAGTTTCCGTGCGCTTGATTGAGACCGGCGACAGCGGATGGTCGCGTGTCGGGCGTGACCTGGTGCAATGGTTATGAAATACGTACTCGGGATCGACGTCTCAACCACCGCATCGAAGGCGCTGCTTATCGATGGCAACGGTGATGTCGTGGCTGTCGCGTCGTCACCCCATGAAGTGTCGGCACCACAACCCCTGTGGAGTGAGCAGGACCCGGAGCAATGGTGGCGTGCAACGCAGCGCAGCATTCGCCTGGCCCTTGCTGATGCTGCTGCCAAGCCGCGTGACGTTGGAGGGATAGGACTGACCGGCCAGATGCATGGACTGGTCATGCTTGGTGCGGAGGGTACGGTTTTGCGTCCGGCGATCTTGTGGAACGATCAGCGCGCGGCCGCGGAATGCGACGCAATCCGGAATGCGCTCGGCCTGAGGCGACTTGTCGAGTTGACGGGAAACGATGCCTTCGCAGGGTTCACCGCGCCTAAGCTGCTCTGGGTTCGCAATCACGAACCGGAGGTATATGCTCAGACCGCACAAATCCTGCTGCCGAAGGATTACATCCGATACCGGTTGATGGGCGCGTACGCGACTGACAAGGCAGGTGCCGGCGGAACACTCATGCTCGATCTCAGGAAGCGCGACTGGTCAGTCGAGCTGCTGGACGCAATCGACATTCCCCGAAAATGGCTCCCGCCAACTCACGAAGGACCCGAGGTGACAGGCGTAGTTAACGGGGTGGCCGTTCGGGAAACGGGTCTTGCCGAAGGTACGCCGGTCGTCGGAGGTGGCGGCGATCAGGCAGCGCAGGCGGTCGGAGTCGGTGCCGTCAAGCCCGAGGTTTGGGGGTTGACGCTGGGCACGTCGGGAGTCGTCTTCGCCACCTGTGATCAGCCGGTTACAGAGGCGCAGGGTCGGGTTCACGCGTTTCCGCATTCCGTGCCAGAGCGCTGGCACCTCATGGGTGTCATGCTTTCGGCGGCGGGAAGTCTGGCATGGTATCACGATACGGTGGCACCGAACACTGTCTACGAAAACCTGTTGCAAGAGGCTGCGCAGATTGCGCCGGGTTCCGAAGGCCTCTTCTTTCAACCTTATCTGACCGGCGAGCGCACGCCTCATGCGGATCCGTACCTGCGGGCTTCCTTCGTTGGGCTGACGGTCCGGCACTCCCGGGCACATATGACGCGGTCGGTGCTGGAAGGCGTGGCGTTTGGACTTCGAGACAATCTTCACCTCCTGGGAGATGCGGGCCTGCCCGCCCCTCGAGAGATCAGGTTGTCCGGCGGCGGAGCCCGTAGTCCGGTTTGGCGCCAGATCCTCGCCGATGTACTAGGGGTTGAACTTGTGACGGTCCAGACGACGGAAGGCGCCGCCTACGGAGCCGCTTTGCTTGCCGGAGTCGGTGCCGGATTGTGGACATCTGTCGAGAAAGCTTGTGAAGCGACTGTTCGGGCGGAGCAGGTCATCACCCCACGGACTGAACTGGTGACGACTTACAGCGAATTACACGATCGATTTCGCGAGCTGTATCCGATTCTTGGGCCCGTCTATCGCAGATAGTGGTCAATCGCAGATAAGCAATCCAGCATCGATTGTGTGGACTGCTTGCTTTGCCGACTACACCAATCGATGAGTTTGCAAGTCGGTTTTCCGCCGTTGTCGACTCTAGGTGCGCCTCCGCGTGACGGTGCTGCTCTCGAAGGCCGTCGACAGGTCTCGGATCAATACTTCTACACGCGAGCAGATTTCGGATCGGCGCGCGCGCAGGCTATCGACCGCGTCGCGCTGCCGCCGACGTGTGACCCGGACCCGCACCGCGCGCCAGGTATCGGCGGAAAGCTCGAAGTAGACGAGCGCCAGCAGCCCGCCGGCGATACCCAGTACAACCGTGGTGACGGCGGCGACTATCGGCACGTCCGGAATCGTCGGAAACATCAAATGTAGTTCGTGATGTGCTTTGGCCGCGAGATAGCCTGCAGCAGCCCAAGTAACCGGAAACAGGATGCTTCCACCGATGATCTTGACAGATGCGAGATCCTTGGTCTGTTTCGCGACGACACGCGTCACACCCTTCAGCAGGTAGTATGGAATGACGTTGATCACATAGCCCGCCACAAGGATTGGTGGAATGAGAAGGAAGACAAGCAGGAATTGTAGGACGCTTAGCGCAACCCACCATGGTGATGCAAGACGTGGTTTAACGGATAGCTCGTGATCCTCGAGGCCAAGTGCTTCGAGGTCCTGGTCATAACCTGCCACATCTACCCGAAGCTTTTCAATCTCCTCCGGAAGTTTCTCGCGCCACGCCTGATACGTGTACCACACCCTCGCGAACCCGACCTCGCGCTCCGCGATCGACGGTGGTCCCGGATCTTCTCCCGACCCATCAGCGCGTTGGGCACGCAACATCTTTCGAAGCCGATGCATCAAATGATGAAGCTCCCAGTCGTCCGTCGAGCGCGCCACCTCGATCAGCGTCTCCTGGATCAATTCTGTGAGTCCACGCAGCATCTGTCTGTGCCGATCGGGATCTACAGGCTGGCCGGATTGCATCTCCAACGCGTCGGGAATCCGAAGCGGTTCGTGAAACCAGACCAGGACTCTCGATCGGAAGATCTCCTTACGGTCGTAGTGCAAACCGACCGGGATGATTACCGGGGGTTGCGCATTGGCTGCCGTTAACTCGACCGCGCGATAGTAGAGACGCGCTGCGCCGGTCTTAACGTCCGAAACATGCGGCTCATCGTGGCTTAGACCCTCGGGAAAAAGCGCGGAGAAGGATCCGGCGGCCAGTTCGCCGGCGAGGGCCTCCAGGCTTGCTTCGTTGGCTTCACGCCGTTCTTTGCTGGTGAGTGTCGATTTGTCCTGTGTTCGGTATATCGGCACGGTCCCGATCGCCCGCATCAGCCAGCCGATGACGGGCCACCGAAAAAGGCCATGACGGGCGCCAAAAACGATTCTGCCCGGGAAGTTAGCGAGGATGAGGCCGGGGTCGACCAGCCCGTTAGGGTGCCAAGCGATGACCAGTCCTCCTGCGTCAGCCGGTACACGATCCGCGCCTTCACAGTCTATCTCCTTGAAGAAGGCCCGGGTCAGAAGGCGGACGACCGTTCGCAGAAACCGGTATTGAGGTGGAAGTGGCCGACTCATTTGTCCAGATGGTGTGACGACGACATGGTAATCGGAGCCTCCGCATCGGCGCAAGCAATCGGTGAAATCGGCTCGGAAGCGCCCCTCACCGTCAACACCTGGACGCCCGCGCGAGCTTCCGGATCGGACATCCGTTAGCCGAATCTCCATCGATGGAGAGTATGGTTAACGCTATTCTGTATGCGTCGACGAGTCATTGATTCGGGAAGGTCAGGCAGTGGCGAAAAGGACAGCGCTCTTCCTTCTGATAATCATGTTGCCGGGGATTGCCGTCGCCCAGCAGACGGCGTACGGTGTTAATGGTGAGCGTCCCACTATCGGCGTCGCCCTTTCCGGTGGCGGCGTAAAGGGTTTCGCCCATGCCGGTGTCCTGCGGGTCATTGAGGAAATGGGAATTCCGGTGGATGTCGTCGCCGGTACTAGCATGGGGAGCTTCATCGGCGCTCTTTATGCCGTTGGCTACTCGGTTGACCAGATCGATAGCCTCCTTTTGGCTGAAGACTGGAATGTGATGTTCGAGGAGGAGTCGCCACGCAGGCAGCAACCTCTCGAGTACCGCCTTGCGGATGAAGGGTTACTGCTTTCCCTCCCGGTGCGCGGAGGGCAGGTCGAACTTCCGCGCGGCATTATTGCCGGTCACCGGATTTCTGAAACGCTGTCACGCCTCTTCTTCGGCGTGTGGAACGTAGACGATTTCCGCGAACTACCGCGGTCGTTTGGAGCCGTTGCAGCCGATCTCGCCGATGGGGAAGCGGTGCTATTGACGAGCGGAAGTCTTCCGCAAGCGATCCGGGCCAGCATTTCCATACCCAGCGTGTTTGATCCTGTCGAGATCGGAGGTCGCACGTTCGTTGACGGTGGAGTCACGCGCAATCTGCCGGCCGAGGATGCGCAGGCGCTGGGAGCGGATGTTGTGATCTGTGTCGACGTGGGAGAGCCCGTGTTGCCTGTGGATTCGCTCAAGACGCTCGTCGACATCATGGTGCAGTCAGTCGGGTTTCGAATGCGGGAGTCAACCCTCCTGCAGCAGCAGCTCTGCGATGTCCTGATAAAGCCCGAAGTCACGGGCGTTCGCGCGTTTGATTTCGATCGGACCGCCGAGATCATCGCCCGCGGCGAGGCGGCGGCGCGAGACAGTGCATCGGGTCTCGGGGCTCTAGCCGATTCGATGTTCGCGAAGAGTTGGCAGGAGCCGCTTGGGTCTGTTGGGAGCTTGCCGAGGCCTGACTCCGTGTATGTAAGCCGACTGGCCGTTGAGGGCGTCTCCGAACGTAACGAGAAGGCTATTCGGAGGGCGATGCGGCTTCTTCTTCCGCGATACATGACACTGAATGATGTCGAGGAAGCGGTGCGGCGCGCATTTCGTACACAAAGATTCGACCGTGTGACGTACCGGCTGTCGACCCTGAACGATCGCGCATTGGGTGAGATTGGAACCGTCCTCACCGTCTCAGCGGAGGAACGAGAAGGAGACCGCCTCGCCCTTGGCCTTCGATACGATAGCGATCACCGGGCTTCGATTCTGATGCGTGGGACGTTGTCCGAGCTTCTCGGATACGACACGCGTCTGGTCGCGAGTATCCGCCTCGGTGAGTTCGTTCGAATCGGAGGGACCTTGACCTCGCCGTTGGGATTCGGACCGAGAGCACGGCTTTTCACCAGTGCGGAGGTAAGCCGCTCACCGCTTGACCTGTTCGCAGACGGCAGGCGAACGACCAGTCTTGCGGCTCGCGTGGCTGAGGCGAGTGTCCGAGCGGGTGGATTCTTGGGTAGCGATCTTGCGGCGGCGGTCGGTGTGCGTGCGGAAGCGTTCGACATCGACCCGCGCATCGCGGGTTCGCCGGGCTTCTCTTTCGACTTTCTGGACGAAGCGAGTGCACTGGTTTTTGCGGACGCACTGCTCTATCTCGACACCTTCGATCGTGTCTCTTTTCCTCGATCGGGTGCGAGAATAACGGTGCGTTCGATGCTCTCCATCGGACCGCTCAGTAGCGACACGTTTGGTCAGCACTGGGTTGACGTTGAGAGTCGATTTCCGATGTCAGAGCGACTCTCATTAACGGTCCGTGCTCTAACCGGGCGGACCGTCGGTTCTTCGGCGCCTGTGCACTATCGGTTCTTTGCGGGCGGTGTATTTCCATTCGAGACGCTGGCCGGCCGTCACTTCCCGTTGTTCGGTGCCGAGTTAGAGGAAGTAGCAGGGCGAAACATTCGCGCCCTGTGGACGGGTGTCCAGTTTAGGATTCGCTCCGACGCTTTCCTGGGTGCGGCGTGGAATGCGGCGAGCGCCTCGGACATATGGACCATGCGTGTTGACAAAGACGACTTCAAAGGGGGCGTTGCGCTCTCAGCCGGTGTACGGACGGTCATAGGGCCGATCCGACTTGTGCTCTCCTCCAGCAAGTTGGATGGTCCTTATGAACTGCACGTGGGTATGGGACACGTATTCTGATCCATCCCGAAGGAGACTTGTGGTGTGGCCGTGTGAATGCTAGAATGGAGGGCGTCTTTCTTCCCAATCTCCGTGAGCGTCGGCAGTGGAGACCACTCAAATTGTCCAACCGGCCACTGCGCCGGCAACACCTATCCGACTGTGCGTTGTCGACCTGGGGACCAACTCCTTTCATGCAGTGATCGTTGACGTTAACCCGAACGGGACGTTTACCATCCTGGACAAGATCAAGGAGATGGTAAAGCTTGGCGAGGGCGGTTTTTCGAGCCATCTTCTCTCCGACGCGGCCATGCAGCGCGGCGTCGAGGCACTTCATCGGATACGCATCCTGGCCGAGGGGTGGGGCGCGGAGGAGTACATGGCGTTTGGCACGAGCGCGATCCGCGAAGCGGACAACGGCGGCGTATTCATTCAGAAGGTCCGAGAGGAGCTCGACCTGAACATCCGCGCGATCAGCGGCGATATGGAAACGCGGCTGATCTACGAGGGCGTGCGCCGAGCCGTCGAACTGGCCGAACCAACGTTGCTGGTGGATATCGGCGGAGGCTCCACGGAATTCGTAGTCGGCAACAGTACCGAGTCGTTCTTTCTGCGCAGCCTCAAGCTGGGTGCTGCACGCATAACCGAAAGATTTGTTACTACTGATCCGATCAACAAGGTCGAACTAAAGACGCTTCGAAAGTTTTACCGCGACAAACTCAAGCCAGTCGTCGCGGCGTCGCTGGAGCATGACGTTCGCGATTTGGTGGGGTCGTCCGGAACGATCGAGAACATAGCCCAGGTATATCTCAATGAGATCGGCGAGTCGTCGCGGTCCATCTACCAATATGAGTTCGATGCGAAGAGCCTGCGGCGCGTCACAAAGGCGCTCACCAGATCCACGCTACCAGAGCGTAAGTCGCTGCCCGGAATCGACGAAAAGCGCGTGGATCAGGTAGTCGCGGGTGCCGTCCTCGTCGACGTCTTGCTGAAAGATCTCAATATCCGACGCGTTCGTGTCTCTCCAAACGCTCTTCGAGAGGGGATCGTCGTCCATTTCATTGCACAGAACTACGCGAGACTGGAGCGACTCGCACCGTACGCCGGCGTTCGGCGGCGAAGCGTCTTTGAGCTGGCATACAAGTGCCAGTGGGAAGAGACTCACGCGCTCAAGGTTGCCGAACTAGCCTTGCAACTCTTTGATGCGTGCAGAGAACTGCACGGTTTGAGAGATCCAGAAAGGGAACTCCTCGAGTACGCTGCGCTGCTTCACGACATCGGATATCACATAAGCAGGAGTAGCCATCACAAGCATTCGCGCTATCTGATTGAGAACGCAGACCTGAAAGGCTTCCAGCCGGAAGAGATCGAAATAATGGCGTTTGCGGCCCGGTACCACCGCAAGGCTCATCCGAAAAAGAGTCATACCGACTTTCAAGCTCTTCCCGACGATCGGCGTAATCTAATTCTTAAGCTCGCTGCGCTTCTCCGACTAGCTGAAGGCCTCGACCGTAGCCACTTTCAAAATGTGGAGCGGCTGGACGTCTCCGTCAGAAAGGGTAAGCTCTCTCTCAAGCTCCATACAGATGGAGATCCGCAGCTGGACGTCTGGGGCGCAATGCGAGACGCCGATCTATTCGAAAGCGTTTACGGCCTGAAGGTCGTCGTCGAGGTTGTTGAACCGCAGGACAGTGACGACTGACGTCGGTCGTTGGCATCTTGCTCATCAACGCGGTGGCGGTACTATCCGCTCGCCGCCGGCCACTCGACGCTTGCCTGGCAAATCGAAACCGTTACGAATGTGCCGATACGGCCGCGGCCATGGTACGCTTCACAACTTTCGACTGTTCGAACGGAATGTGCAGGCGCAGATAGTTCAGCGCCATACGGTTTCCGGTAGATGCGAGCGTAACGACTGCAAGACGACGCACGTTATCGTTAGAGTGATTACGATAGATGCGCATCAGGTCGATCGTCGCACCGTCGATATCGACGAAGTTGGAATGCTGGATGGCGAGTCTCATGGCTCCGTTCTGAAGCCCGTCATGGCCGGAGGCGATGGCGCGTTCGAGGTTGTCGCCGAAAGAGTTCCACTGCTCAACGGTCATCTGATGTGCGGGAGCAGGCATTGTGAGCAGCTTCTTGTCGTCGTCGTCCGGGTTCGCAACCGCGGTCGAACCAAGGAGGAGAGCCGCGGTCACAAGCCCTCCGATTCTCATTCGCGTAGACATTTTGTATTTCCCCTTTTGACGGTGGTGGAAAATATGAAGAACCGTTTAGGGTGGATTACGAGGAGCGGGGTGTTAGTTACGAGGACGCCGGGTCTGATCGGCTGAACGGCAGAATTCGGGGGCTGAACGGTTGCATCGTAATTGGGCATGCTCTTCTTCGGAGTTCTTCCGGAGATCTGTCCCGTGATTGCGGAGCTTTTTCGCGCTTGGCGCCGTTACCAATTGCCACCTCACATGGCCCTGCCGCACACTCAAGACCTCACGTGCGCGAATGATTCGACTTCTGACGCTCTTTGTCACCCTGCTGGTGTTGTCGGCCGGATCATCGTACAGTCAGACGGCGACGGTCCACGGCGTAGTCACCGAATCGCTCGACGGTGAGATCTACCCGATACCGTTCGCAAAGGTCGCCGTCACCGGTGAGTCGTACTCGTCGGGTCCGATCGTACCCGATCTCGAGGGAGTGTTCAGAATCTCGGAGATCCCGCCCGGGGAGTACGTGTTTTCTGTTGGCGCTCTTGGATTTGACACACTGAAGCGTCGGGTCACCCTTTCTACCGGCGACAGCGTTGAAGCCCGCGTGTCCCTAGGGACGGGCGAATCAGCTGGTATCGTTCTGCTGCGCGAATATGTGAGTGATGCGACGAAGAGTGACTCCCCGGTTGAAGGCACCGAGTAGATACCGGTGGCACGGCATCGGTGCACTTTGAGCGTGCGAACCTCACCTAGTCGTCGGTCACCGGTTCGAGCGTGTCAAGAATCCATGGCATGAGCTCGGAGATGGTCGGGTGAACCAGGACGGACTTGCGGTAATCTCGGCACGGTCGGCCGCTGTACATGTAAGCGGCGAACATGTTTACGATTTCGTCGCCGCCCGGGCCCAGGATTGCTGCGCCGAGAATCAGGTCGGTATCCGCGTCGACGAGCAGCTTCGCGAAGCCCTTCGTTTCACCCATTTCCTTGGCCCTGCTTATTCGCGACATCGGTCGGGTGGCCCTCAGCACCCTGTAACCCAGTGAAAGCGCCTCCTTCTCGGTCAGGCCAACGCGTCCCAGCGCCGGATCGACGAAGAGAGCATAGGTCGGGATGCGGTCCGACAGCTTGCGGGATCCTCCCCGGGACAGGTCGAGGACAATCTCGGCATCATTCACGGACGTATGGGTGAAGGCTCCCTTGCCGTTGACGTCGCCGACCGCAAATACGCCGTCGGCGGTCGTGCGGCAATGATCATCGACGACGATGTATCCACGGTCGTCCACTTCAATGCCCCCAGCACCCAGGTTCAGACGATCGGTATTCGGCACGCGGCCAACGGCGACGAGTAGGTGCGAGCCTTCGATCTCCCGTTGCTCACCATTCTGTTCGACCGTGAGCAAGATCCCGGAGTCGAACTGTTGTCGCACTTCGACTGCTTTGGCTCCAAGAAGAATGTCGATTCCCTCGTCCGTCAAGATCGACGACACAGCATCCGCGACATCGTCGTCTTCCCGAAACATGATCTGCGATCCTTGCTCGAGGACGGTCACTTGCGATCCTAGTCTGCGGAAAATCTGGCTGAACTCAAGACCGATGTAACTTCCGCCGAGGATGATCAGATGGTCCGGGAGCACATCGAGGTCGAGGAGTCTGGCGTTGTCGAGCCACGGAACGGAGTCGAGACCTGGAAAGTCGGGGACGCGCGGTCGCGCACCAGCGTTTATGTATATGCGGTCTCCCTCGATGACTTCGTCGCCAACGCGAATCTGCGTCCGGCCCTCGAAAGATCCCCAGGATCGAAACAGCGTGATCTGATCCTCAGTGGTCAGCCACTTTTCCATGCCCGAATGGCTCTCACCACGGACGTGGTTCATGCGCGCCATGACTTCGGCGAAGTTGATGTTGATACCACTCGGATGAATCCCATAATCTGGCGCTCTGGTCATCATGTGCGCCACGCGGGCACTCGCCACGAGCGTCTTGGTGGGCGTGCAGCCCGTATTGACACACGTCCCACCGACGAGGTTGCCCTCGACTACCGCGATCTTGTCGCCGGACGGGAGAAGCCCCCCGAGAAGCGTTCCGGTTGCCTGACCGGTTCCGAGAATGATGTGGTCGTAGGTCTGCATAGCGGTTGGATCACAATTGGTCGTTACGGCAATCTACCGGGTTGATGCCTCCAACATCAAGGTGCGTTGGTCAGCGAAATTTGAAGGAGAGATTTTTGCGCTCACCCGGCGGCATCCGTACCATTAGCGTCATCTGCGATTCCGTTTGCCGGTCGGCACGCGCCGTCGGCCGGGGGCATAACTATGCTATTCGTATTGTATTGGGACACAACCGCGTCGCTGTCGGCTGACCAGCGCCTCGAAGTGGCGGCGAGGCTCAGGGATGCGGGCTTGTTCGCGGCCGGCCGTCTCGAGATCGTCCGGTGGGAGGTAGCTCCTGATGGACGCGACACGCTGCTGGTGGACGCCGAGAGTGAGGATGAGTTTAATCGGGTTCTGGAGGAGTGGCAGGCGGCAGCGCCCGGGTGTTTCAAGTTGGCCAAGGACTCTCCGTTCGGCGGGCAGTCGAGCCCGTAGAGATCTATATCAAGGCGACCCGGACCTCTGATTTCGCCTCCGATCAGTCATTTCACGACTCTTTGCCTCCGATCGATGCCCCACTCGTGTAGTCGATCACGTGCTTTCTCTCTATCCAAGCTTTCCCTACAGTCTCTCTACCGATATCTCCCTATCTACTCGTTTGAACTAGTCAAGAGAAACCAGGTCGTCCGCCATGCGGGATAAAGCTTGCTGTCATGGAGCGTGCACCAATGGCACGGCGCAGGCGTTTCGTCTGGCAAGATTCCTTTTGATCGCGCTTCTGACTGGGTTGAGCCAGCGCGTGTCGGGGCAGGACGTCCGATTCAACGAACTCATGCCGGCGAACGCCTCGGTGCTTGCGGACATGGACGGCGACTTTTCCGACTGGTTCGAGCTTTACAACGCTTCGACACAGCCGGTCAGCCTTGGCGGGTTTGCGATTTCGGATCGCGCGGATAGTCCGTTCAAGTGGATGACTCCGGATCTGACGTTGCAGCCCGGCGAGTTTCGAGTTTTACACGCCTCGGGAAAGGACACCTCCGGTTACGAGGGAGAGTGGGACGCGGTTGTAGCGAAGGGCGACCTCTGGCGTTTCCGCAGTCCGGCGTCTGAACCGGCGCCGACGTGGACCAACCCCGGATTCGACGATTCGTCGTGGCTAGAGGGACCAACGGGTCTGGGGTACGGGGATGGCGACGACGCCACGGTGATAGGCACGACGCTATCTGTCTACGCGCGAATCCGATTTTACGTGGATGATTTGACGGCCATCGAGCGAATCGTCTTTCATATGGATTACGACGATGGATTCGTGGCGTACCTGAACGGCACTGAGGTGGCCCGTGCCAACATCGGGCAGGCCGGAACGCGGCCCCGGTACAACCAACCCGCCGACACGTACACCGAACCGCGCAGTGTATTGGGCCTGCCGCCACAGCGGTTCATCATTGAAAACGCCGGGTCACTGCTTCATTCTGGAGAGAACATCCTTGCCGTGCAGGTTCACAATTCGTCGCTCGGCTCGTCGGATCTGACCTGTATTCCGTACCTGACGGTCGGCCTGAGGTCAACTGCAGGGACCACGCGCATGCCGCCCCCGGAGATCGCTGCTGATTTCTCGGCCGAGATACATACGAATTTCCGGCTCAGCGCTCAGGGAGAGGCCCTGTATCTTACCGATGGTACCGGGCAACTGGTCGACTCGGTACGCTTTGGGGTCGTGTCGCCTGACGTTTCGATCGGGCGGCAGCCCGATGGGACGGGCGGTTGGTTCTTTTTTGACAGCCCGACGCCAGGTGAGGCAAACTCGACACAGGCCTTCCAGGACGTGGCGGAGGCGCCCACGTTCAGTCATTCAGGAGGGCGATACGCGACCCCACTGTCTGTCTCCCTGTCTGCGCCGGCGGGCGGGGACATCTACCTCACTACAGACGGCTCCGAGCCGGATGCCGCGAGCTTTCGATACGTCGGGCCCCTTCACATCACCAAGACCACCGTGTTGAGAGCGCGGACGCTGGGAGCTGCATTGCTGCCCTCCGATATCGCAACTCACACGTTTGTCTACGGAGAGGACGCTGAACTTCCGGTCATTTCAATTGCGACCGACCCTGCGCTCCTCTGGGACAACGACGTCGGCATTTATGCTTTCCCTCCGGATGATCAAGCCGAGTGTCCCAGCTTTCCGCATTTCTGCGCCAACTTCTGGGAAGATCGTGAGATCAAGGTCCATTTGGAGATTTTTGAGCCAAACGGTACGCAAGCGCTCAGTGTCGGTGCCGGGCTGACCATTGTGGGCGGATGGTCGCGAGGATTTCCGCAGAAGTCTCTGGGGCTTTTCGCGAGGGGACGCTACGGAAGCCCCGCGTTCAATTACAGTCTCTTTCCTCACAGACCGCATACCGAGTATCAGTCGTTCTTGCTACGCAATTCCGGCAATGATTGGGATGACACGATGCTCCGTGACGGCTTCCTGCAGGAGTTGGTTGCCACAGCGAACGTCGACCGTATGCAATACCGGCCTTCGATCGTTTATTTGAATGGTCGGTACTGGGGCATCCACAACATTCGTGAGAAGATCAACAAGCACTATGCCGCCGCACTTGGAGGCGTCGACGCAGATGAGGTCGACATCATCGCGCTCGACACCGATCAGCCGCAGGGGGTCCCGGAGGTGGTTGGGGGAGATGCCGAGCATTACGAACAGCTCATCGCTTTTGTCGGCTCTTCCGACATGCGGGAATCGACGTCGATCGAAACCGTCGAGTCGATGATGGAGGTTGACAGTTACATCGACTATATGGTGACTCAGATCTTTGTTGGCAACACGGACTGGCCCGGCAACAACGTCAAACTCTGGAGACCCAGGACTGCGGACGGTAAGTGGCGATGGATTCTATTTGATCTTGATTTCGGTTTCGGTCGATGGAACCCGGGAGACTACGTACACAACACACTTGCCTTTGCCGCTGCGCCGAACGGGCCGGAGTGGCCCAATCCTCCGTGGTCAACCTTTCTGTTCAGAAGACTGCTCGAGAATTCGGAGTTCCAAAACGCGTTTGTCAATCGGTACGCGGATTTCCTGAACTCGTATTTCAAAACCGATGCCATGCTTGCCGTCCTGGACTCCGTCCAGAATCTCATTGGCGAGGAGATACCGGATCATGTTGACCGATGGGGTGGCTCGTACTCCGGGTGGCTGAGCAATGTGTCGAACATGCGCTTCTATGCCCGGAATCGGCCGGGTGCGGCCGAGGCTCACCTACGTTCTTTCTTCGCGCTGAGCAGGCCTGAACCCGTCACGATTTCGGCGACGGAAGGAGGATCGGTCATAGTAAACAGGCTTCACGTCCGCGACTTCCCGTGGACTGGCTCCTACTATCCAAACGTACCGCTCTCGCTAAGCGCCGTGCCGGACCGGGGATATCGGTTCACCGGATGGACAGGCTCCCTGGAGAGCAGTGACCGTATGGTTGAGGTAACCCCAAATCGGCCGCTGACCCTTGCCGCGACGTTCGAGGTGGCCGCTGAGGTGGCCTATCCTGTCCATATCAACGAGATCCAGTACCATGCGTCGATTGACATGGACTCGGATGACTGGGTCGAGCTTGCCAACCGTGGCGAGGAAGCGCTTGACGTGTCGCACTGGAGCTTGTCTGATGGGGGCGGCAACGCTTTTGCCGTGCCTCCGGGGATAGCGATTGCGCCAAGGGGATATCTTGTGCTCGCGCGTGCCCCGGGAGCCTTTTCAGGCGTGTATCCCGGCGTGACGCCGATGTCGGGAGGGTGGTCTTTTGGGTTGAGCAACGGAGGCGAGGCTGTCTACCTAAGAGACGACGCCGGCTTCACGGTCGACTCTGTCACCTTCGGGGATCTGCCTCCGTGGCCGCCGGAAGCCGATGGCGGCGGTTCGACGCTCGAGCTGATTGATCCGCTGGCAGACAACAGCCTTGCGTCTAGCTGGCGCGCGTCGGCCGTTCGCGGTGGGACGCCGGGAGCCATCAACAGCGTCTTTACGGCTATCGATCATGCCAACCCCATTCCAGAGGCGCATGGACTCGGTCAGCCGTTCCCAAATCCGTTCTCTGGCTCCACTACGGTCACATACGCTGTGCCGAGGGCCGGGCGTGTATCGCTAAGCGTGTTCGATACGGTCGGCCGGCGTGTCGCCATTATTTTCGATGGTGCCGTATCCGCTGGGTACCATTCGGCTACGTGGCAGGCCGCGACGATGCCGTCCGGAGTCTACTTCCTGCAGATGACGGGCGATGGGGGTGAGGTGGAGAGCCTGCCGGTTGTCGTGGTCAGATAGGTCAGTGTGTCTGGAGATCAAGCGGATGGTGTTCGTGCGGTAGGACCCCTTCGGTCCACACGCTCCTCGCTGTGCCCCGAGACACGTCTCTGTGTATAGACCTTGCTGGCAGCAAGAAAGATCAGAGAGCGGAAGGCTCTAATCGGGCTTGTCGTCGAAACGAAAAGACACGTTCTAACTGCCGCAAAGATCAGGAAGCAAGAAGTTTTGCGCGCGGAAGGTGACGGATACATTCACAGTCTCCCAGGTTGCAGGGTCGCCAGTCGGGCCGCCCCAATACGATCCGTCTATGGAGCCCTCTATCACGATTTCAGATCGGCTGGTAAGGCTGAGGCTAGACGGATCCGGAAAGACGAACTGGACGTTGCCTTGGCTGTCCTTCTTTTCTGAACCGTCTCCGGTTAGGTAATCGTACGAACCCCGGAAGAAGATTACGGAGTGGCCGTCATCCTTGCCGTCGCGAGAAAGTAGAAAGGGGCCTAGGTTGCTTGTGCCGCCTGGATTGAAAAGTTCAACGAGGATGCTGGAGACGGGGTCGAAGCCGCTGTTTGGGTTGAGGGTAATAAGACCAGTAACGAAATCAAATTCCGCCCACTTTCCTGAGTACACCCCGCCTTGCGGGCCGCCTATTTCTAACCTCCAGAAGCATCGGCCGACCGTGGCATCCACCTGAAAGCGGCTCTCTCCGCCCTCAGGCAAATCGACAATTGCCTCCAGTTTCAGAGGACCTGATTCCAGCGGGAAGCCCAGGTCTACATCATGCTCGACTACATAAGCGTATCCTTCTGCCTCCGAAGCGGACGCAAGGTCGTATGTCCCCGTCGCTTGCCGTCCGCCGACCTCATACCTAATCTGATATTGATCCTTTTTGTCAGGAAGGACGCCCTTTACCCGAAGGTCGAGGTTTAAGCGGTCGTTGACTTCGTCGCCGGGCGTTCCCTCGACCAAAAGCGCAATATCGGTATCGTCCAGCATCTCCTTGCCTTCATGGAGGATGGTCGGCAGTTCGATGATCCGCTGATCCCCTCCATTGGGGGCGTAGCGTGTGAATTCGGCTGTCTCAAGATTGTTGTTCAACACCGCTCGTAGACCGGCTTCGTCCAGTTTCTGTAGGGCCTCTTCAGTGGTGAGACCGTTTACAAGCTCCTCGACGAGCATTGTGGATGCGCTGAACGCGTCCGGCACGGGTACTTTCTCGCTCCATGCCACCATGACGAAGTCTTCACCCCCGAGATCCTCTGCGAACGCCCCTGCAAATCGGCCACCGGTTTCACATGCGGACAAGATCACGACCGAATTATCGAGACCATTTGGGTAGTGGGTTCTAAAGAAGGGACCAGTTACCATGACCTTGATCAGTCGCTCCGGTGTAAAGCCCAACTCGTCCACCTCTTTCTGGGAATAAGCGACTCCGTACAAAATTCCAGGAATCGACATGGTTGGAGTTGAGACCACGATTCCCGTGTTGATGGCGACTCCACACCACGACTGCTCCGTAAAATCGCTTTCTCTACATTCTCTGCTACCGTGACTTGATACGAATATGAAGTCGTAGTCGTCCCAGGACTGGAAGTCGGCCAACTCGACGTTTTGGTTAAAGGTGTCGGGATTGCTTACGAATCTGACGTTGCCTTCGTAGGCCGGTAGTCCCATGAGATTACCGCTAATGAGTCTGGTTTCGTCGGAAGAGAACTGCCACTCAAACGGTGCCAACAACAACGCTCGTTTAGTGTCTTCATTATCGATCTTGCCGTCACGGTTGCTGTCTTCACCAACTACTTTGGCCTGAAAACCGGCGCCTGTTGGAATATGCTTCAAGTCAGCGGGTCTCTTCACCGCGGCCTTCGTGGTCGACGTGTCGCCAACCGACACATCGGTCAACCATGCAGGGGCGCCTCCTCGGAGCCGAAACCGAATGGCGTCGTTGCCACCTAGGACCTCCGCCATTTCAGGAACTGACGCGAGGAATGCGATAGCGTCCTCCATGCTGCTGGCGTGCCGTACCCGAAGGGCGTCCATTAGCACGTCCACCGTTGCCGCACGAATCTCCTCTGGCGTGTCGGCGATCGTGCAGGGATACTGCATCAGTTCACAATCGAATACCGAGGTCGCCTTCCGATTGCCCGACACAATACTGTTGGTGATAGCCGGGCTGGAACTGCGATTGAAAAGACCTCCTCCCGTATCGGCGAAATTGCTTGTAATCGTCGTGTTTATGATCTCCCCCGAGGAATCCAAGTTACATACGCCGCCGCCGCGGAGCGCCCGGTTACCACTGACGACAACATTGACAAGCTGTGGCTCGGCTCCATCGATGGCAACGCCGCCCCCGCACCGTCCGTAGTTGCCAATAACCCGGGTGTTGGTTATGACCGGAGATCCTCCGGAAACGTAAACCCCGCCTCCGAGCGTGTCCGGCCCTGTTCCATTCGCATGGCCGCCTACGAATCACGAAGCCGTCCAGAAGGGTGCCTTCGTCAGCGTTGAGAAGGCGGACCACGTGGTAACTGTTCTCATCCCGGCGCGAAAAACCGGAATCGTCTGCGGCCAGATCGCCAGATAGAAATGTCGCGTTCTGAAGGATATCGCGATCCTGAAGGGCCGACTCACCACCGGCAAAGCCGCCATGCATTCTCACTCCGCTGTTCGGGACGAAAGAAGCACTTCGATCCCCTTCGGAAACGGGTTCTCCCTCGTCCGGCCTATAAGTACCCGCGGCAACCCAGATCTGGTCTCCCGCCCCGGCAGACGCAAGTGCATCCTGAAGTGAAGAAAACGCGGCCGCCCACGAGCTTCCGTCTTCGACACCACTAGCCTTTGCATCGACGTAGATGATGTTCTGCCCTGAGGCCTCCAATGCACATGGTAGCATCCAGACCAAGAAGACAGTAATGGAAAACAAGCGAGTCATCGTGCAATCACCAGTTGTGTTGAAGACCGGTGTCTCCCGGAGGAAAGCTGCAGAATGTAGACTCCGCTTGGAAGGCGCGATGTGGGAACATGTACATCGTACGACCTTCCGGGGGCGGCGGGACCATCGAACAACGACATCACTTCGCGGCCTAGCAAATCGTAGACGACCACCGATGCCTTTGCGTAACTGCCGACTTGGAATTTGACACTCGCCGACCCGGTCGACGGGTTGGGGAATGGCGCTTCCAACGTATAGCCATCCCGGAGTTTGCCTTCATCATCGATGCCCACAGGATTAGAGGAGGCATATTCGAAGGCGCCCATGTCGACCGTGGAGGCCGGACCGCCGTTAAAGATTCTCGCGGAGCCGGTGAGGTCGATGGGAAACGGTTCGTCGAAATCTCCGTCACCATCGAGGTCGAATCGGTCTGCTGGCAGGGCCGCATTCGATCCCTTGTCGATCGGGAGCGCTTGGAGATTCAAAGACAAATCATCGTCCAAAGTCCCCTCGAATTTGTCGACTCCTATTGGATCGACAAAGCCCGGATCGGCATCGAGGTTGCCAGTTGCGTCAATCGTACCGGCCGACAGCCCGGTCTCGACGAGAGTGTGTGAAACGACTGGAGCACTGCCGCTTTCGTTAAAAATTTGATCCGACGAGGAATTGCTGGCGTCTACGCCGGCCGCTTCCAGATACGAATTAGTATCGTAAGTGGTCTGTCGAGCACCGGTTAGGAAAAGCGGCACGGAAAGGGCTATCAGAAGGCAAGTGGCGCGAAGCGGGTGGGTACGTGAAGTTGAGAGGCGGGTAGGTATTAGCATCTACTTGTTGAACACGGACTTGAATTGGGCTCGGTAGTAAAGCGCAGGATGTCGGCCGATTAGGACATCTCTTGGAATGGGTGATCAATAAGATTGCTCGTCGTTGATGAGCAACTCCTGATTGTTACTGTTATAAGGAGGATGTCTTTTGCCATTGGAAGGACAACTGGGTTCGCGGGTCTCGATGTCGCGAAACGCTCGTGTACTCGCCGCGATGCGGCTCGTCAGTCGCGGAATGATGGGACGCGCGAAGAGTGACGGTTGCGGCCGCTCGTGTCGAACCTACGGTTCTCGTCCTACCCGGGTCGACAACGCCGACTTCGGTTACGAGAAAAGGGATACCTCATTATTGAAGTATCCCTCTCGTTCTGCTCCCCGGGTAGGACTCGAACCTACAACCCTGCGGTTAACAGCCGCATGCTCTACCATTGAGCTACCGAGGATCGCTTGCCGGCGGCCGAAAACACGACGGCCGACAGCTTTGTTCCATCGACATCGATTCGGTACGACATCTACTTGATGGAACATCAAAAATACATCGGTTGCCGGGTTGGCTCCAAGTGCTTGACGCATTCTTGAAGCACACCCTCTCAGCCTCGAGTTGCGGGGGACTAGCAGGTCCTGGTCAGCGGATTGCCCGCTTCGGACGGTGCATTCGAGCCTCCGCGTCCGTGGCGAGACGACGTTTGACGACGCGCATCTGTGCATTGCCGCGGTTCGGGAGCTTGTTAAGCTTCTGGCGCTGAATGCGTCGTTTCTGAGCGGCGATTTCGCGCTTGGTGCCGACGATCGTCTGGACGCCTGCCTGCGTTCTGGCACCGAGCCTGGACGTCTGTTTGAGGCGCTGCAGCGCCCGCGTCTGTTTCGTCCTTGCTGCCCGCGCACGCAGGGTTTGCCCCCGCTTGCGCATTTGCTGCTGTGAGCGTTGAATACTCGCCGACCGGTTTGCCGTCGCCCGAGTGAAAACAGACGAACGGTTAACCCGCGTGAGCGTTTGAGCTTGCACCGGCATCACAGATAGCATCACGACCGCGAGCGAGATAGCGGGAATCAGTCGTTTCATGATCCAGTATTGGTTTGAGAACGATATTTGAAGGCGAAGGATGAGTGCCTTGACCCGCGTAGCCGGTCGCAGTATCTGTTTAACGAAGAGAAAGCTTTTTTTGGAGCCCTAACGTTTTCAATGTCCGGAAGACCACGAAAGGCCAGCCTGCACCGAGCCGCCCGATTGCTCGCGGCCGTTCTCGTCTTGATCACAGGCTGCGACCAGTCGGCGGAGCTAAACGACGAGTCGACATGGGAGACCCTCCAGTCGAAAGTGCTCGAGCCGAACTGCGCTGGATGCCACGCCGCGGGTACGGACTTCGCCCGGCAGTCCGATCTGGTGCTGACGAGCGATGTCGCCTACGAACAGCTGGTTGACAGGCCGCCAAAGAATGCGGCGGCGAAGGCCGATGGGCTGGTGCGCGTAAGCAGCGAAGGCCTTGCCGGTCTCGACAAGAGTTTCCTCTGGGAGAAGATCAACGTGCGGGAGCGCGAGCATTTTCTGTCGGACCATCCCGAATACGGAAGTCTCATGCCACTTGGGGCACCGCCGCTCACCAACGGTGAAATTGAGCTGATTCGACGGTGGATCGTTGCGGGTGCGCCGCGCGACGTTCAGGTGACCGACCCGGTGCCGCTACTTGCAGACAAGACCCGCTTCGAGGAGTCGCAGGAGTTTGTTCCGCTGTTGGCGCCCGCGAAAGGCCTCGCGATCCGGTTAGGGCCGTTCGATGTAGCGCCGAATTTCGAGCGCGAGTTCTTCTACTTTGAACCGGCATCGAGTTCCGACGAGCTGCTCGTAGAGCGGTTCGAGATTTCGATGCGGCCGGGCAGCCATCACTTCATCCTATACACCCATGCGGACGACATGCCGCCGGAACTGCAGCCCCTGCCGTACGAGTATCGGGACATTCGTGCTCCGGGCGGCGCGCTCGACTTCGACGTGATTCGTGTGATGGAGCATCACATCTTTTTTGCCGGGACCCAGTGGCCGTCCGTCGACTACCGGTTCCCGCCCGGCGTCGCCCTCAGGCTTCCGTCCGGCAAGGGCCTCGATCTCAATTCGCACTATGTGAATCGGGCAGACGACACTGTGACAGGCGAGGTGCATGTCAATCTGCACACGGTGGATCCGGGAGATGCGGATCGGGTCGCGGAAGTGCTATTCCTCAACAATCTCAACATTTCATTGCCACCCCAGCAAACGACGACGCTGACTCGCACGTACCGCTTCGCGGATCGGCGAGAGGTGTTCATGCTCTTTTCCCACGCACACCAGCACATGCAGGAGTTCAGGGTGTACGTCGACGGTGGCCCTCGTTCGGGCGAGCTTGTTTACATCGCCTATGACTGGGAGCACCCGCCGATAGCGGAGATCGATCCTCCGCTTGTCCTCGAGCCGGGAGATGGACTGCGCCTCGAAGCGACGTACAACAACTGGACGGATCGGACGCTGACGTTCGGTCTGCGAAGCGAGGACGAGATGATGATCTTGTTCGGTTACTACCTGCCGGGCTGACGGTGTCCGGATGATGCTCGGGGCGCCCACCGTGGCCACAGTCACTGTCGCGATCGTGGTGTCTGATCCCGTCAGCCGTGGAATGACATCCTTTGCCCTCGGGTCTAACCACCAGTTGAATTCCCAACGAGCATCCAAGAGCATACCGCGAAATATGACCGTATTAGTTGGTAAACCGATTCGAGGAGCCGGACGATTGGTCGTTGCGGCGACTGTTATGATGATTATGAGTGCCGGCGCCGCGCAGGCACAGGAAGAACCTACGCCACCACCGCCGTCCAAGGTCGAAGCTCCGGAAAGACCGAGAGGGCCGAAGGGTCCGCCTCCGATGGAATCGCGTCTGGAGCGCATGATGGAGCGGCTGTCAACGGACCTCGAGCTTACGGACGAGCAGGCCGTCCAGGTCCGCGGGATACTCGAGGCACGAATAACGAAGCAGCGCGAGCTATTCGATGAGCGCCGGGCGGAGAACCGCGCATCGCGTCAGGAGATGCATGCGGAGATGATGAAGCTGCGCGCCGAGGGCGACGCCGAGATCAAATCGCTGCTCGATGACGAGCAGTCCGCTAGGTACGACGAGATCATGAAGGACCACGGTCCACAACGGGGTCGACGTGGCGGCATGCGGGGCCGGCGCGGTAGATGAGTGAATTCGGTCTGGCCCCCGCGGTGATTCGTTGCCTCGGGGGCTAATGCCGATCGACCATCTTCGCTAGTGTGTGGCGCCGTCCGGCTTGACCCAGACGTTGTTCGCCACGTCGATATCCGAGTAGTATCCTTCGGGGTCGATCTCGACCTCAACGACATCGCCTGCTGGAAAGGTCAGCACTGCCGACACGTTGTCGTCGAGCCAGTGATCGACCGGCACTGTCTGGTCCTCTACGCGCCCGTCCGCGTACTTCACTCGAACGGGGGCCGGCATGGGCGTCAGCCCGTAATCTGCGATCGTGATCGCAATCCCGCCGGCTGACTGTTCGACGGACGCGACCGCGTGGTCCAGCACCCACGTCTCATAGACCCACGAGCGGAAGAACCAGTCAAGTTCCATGTCCAACACATGCTCGAAGGTGTTGAACATGTCCCACGGTGAGGGATGCTTGAAGGCCCAGCGTCGCGTGTACTCCTGCAGCGCCCCGTAGAAACGATCGTCGCCCACGAGACCCCGTAGGGCATGGAAGGTGATCCCCGGCTTGGCGTAGTGCGCGATGTTTCGAGCGAACACATTCCGATACGAGTCGGCATGCTTCATCGACGGCTCTTCGACTTCGCTCCGGGCGACGATGAGATACATCTGCTGTTCCGAAGGCCATATCGGGCTTTCCCAGTAGACTTCCTCGCCGTCGTTCTCATTGAAGGTCACCATTCCTTCGTCCATCCAGGTATATGCCTTTTCATCCTGGCCGACGATCATGGGAAACCACATGTGCGCCAGTTCATGGATCGTCACACTCATCAGCGAGCGCTCATTTCGGTTGCCGCCGATAAGTGTAATCATCGGGTATTCCATTCCGCCACCGATGATGCCTTCCACGGATGTCATCTGCGGATAGGGATAGGGCATCACCGTTTGCGACATAAACTCGATGGAGAACGCCGAGTACTTGACTGCCTGGTCCCACGTGCGGGCGTCGGGTCGATACAACGTGTGAATCTTGGCATAGTCCGAGTCGCCGTCCGAATCGAGGTCGCCTACCTCAGCGCGCCATGCGTCCCAGACATAGCTGGCTGACGTTCCGAATGCGAAGTCCCGGACGTTCTCGGCCGTGAACCGCCACGTCAGGGCACCGGTCGGGCTGTCCACGGTCGAGCGGCCGGCTCCTCGATCATCGGCAGTGACGACATGTACGGCGCTATCCGCATCGGCGACTGAGGCGAGACGCATCCGGGTTTGATCGGTGAGAACTGCGTAGTCATTCTGCAACTCGCCGGTCGCTCCAACGAGCCAACCTTCGGGCACCGTAATCGAAACGTCGTAGTCAGCATACCCCATGTAGAACTCGCCCTCGCCTGCGTACGGGTCCATGTCCCATCCCTGAAGGTCATCGTAAACAGCGATCTGTGGATACCAGTAGCCGAGGTAGTAGACTTCACCATCCTGACCCATACGGGGTGCTCCTTGTTCAGGCACCTCGAAACTCCACGACATGTTCAGCCGTGCGGATTCTCCCGGAGCAATTCCGCCAGGCACCTGGATCGTCATCTTTGTTCCGCGAATCGAATATGTCGTACCCACTGAACCGGGTTGCCTTCTCCATAGGCTGACGGGTCGGGCCTCGACCAGATCCGTTCCGTTCAGAGCCACCTGCGAGACGTGCATCCCACCGGTAACCTGCACGGCCTCCGACCTTACGACGCCCTCTGAATGGAGATTCTGATAGAGATTGACGACGATGCTTCTGAGCGTGTCGGGCGAGTTGTTATGATAGATTACCTCTTCCACT
>JBFIPX010000011.1:0-35150 GCA_041609895.1 Rhodothermales bacterium | reverse complement strand
AGCTGCAAGCCGTCCCACGAGATGTCATCGACCCGGCCCATGAAGGGGCTGATGTAAGTGGCCCCCGCTTTCGCCGCGATCAGCGCCTGGGTCGACGAGAAGCAGAGTGTACAGTTGGTGCGGATGCCCTGCTCCTTGAACGACTTGAGGGCCTTGATGCCGTCCATGATCAGCGGGACCTTGACCACTACATTCTTGTGGATCCCGGCAAGCGTGCGGCCTTCTTCCATGATCCCGTCGTAGTCAACGGCCGTGACTTCCGCCGAAACATCGCCGTCGACGATTTCGCAGATCCGGAAGATGTGCTCGTGAAAATCCGCGCCACCTGCCTTCTTCATCAGCGACGGGTTGGTAGTGACTCCGTCCAGGACGCCCATCGCGTTCGCTTCGCGAATCTCGTCCAGGTCGGCGGTATCGATGAAAAATTTCATGTAGGGATGTGATGATGATGCGTTGGAACGCGTCCAAGTTAAGGCCTGAAGAGCATACGCGAGTCGAACGGACTACTTCTCGCATACGTTTCACGCGGTGCGTTATTTTGCCGTCCCGCAAATCTGTTTCGAACCCGCACCATGCTGCTCTGCATCTTCGAGGACCACGGCTCGGATTACCTGAGGCCACTCACCCTGACCAGGGCGTCGTACATGCTAAGAGCCGGACGCAGGACACTGATGGAGTCCTTGCGCGATCACTTTCCGGCGACCGGCACGGTGCTGCACAGCCGACAAGCGCTGGCAAGCGTGACCGGCGAAGAGACAGGGCTGCCAGTGAATCGAATTCCGGACGGCGTGGACGTTCTCTTTGTGAATGGCCGATTGGTGGATCCGGAGGGCACGGCTGCTGCGGAGATTCTCGCGTCAGCCGCGGGCGACACGGCGATCGCCTTCCTTGACGGTGAAGACCTCGTCGCTGCATGGATCCCGGCCGGCACCGCCGGACTATCGGTCGATTCCGATGCCGTGACGGCCGATGGCCTCCCAGCCGGCGCCAACCGGATCAGCATCGACGCGGTTCTTGTGAACCGGTTGTGGGAATTGCTCGATCATGTCGGCGGGTCAGTTGCAGCCGACTTCCGTGAGCTTTCGAAGGGGTACAATATTTTCGAGCGACCCGACACGCTCATATCGGAGCACGCCGTCCTAATCGAAGGAGAGCACGTCTTTATCGCACCGGGTGCTGAAGTGAAAGCAGGCGCCATCGTGGACGCATCAGCTGGTCCGGTGATCATAGACGAGGGCGCAACGATCTTCGAGCACGTCGTCCTGAAAGGGCCGGTAGTTATCGGCGAGCACAGCGAGGTCAAGGCAGGCAGCATCGTCGACGCGAGCGCAATTGGCCCCTGGTGCAAGGTGGCCGGCGAGATCAAGGGATCCATCGTTCAGGGATTCAGCAACAAGGCTCATCCGGGATATCTCGGCGACTCGATTCTCGGCAGCTGGTGCAATCTTGGGGCGGACACGAATACGTCAAATCTGCGGAACGACTATGATGCCGTGTCGCTTTTCAACGAGATGGAAGGAGCGATGGAATCGTCCGGTCGCGTTTTCGCCGGCCTCTTTATGGGCGACCACTCCAAGTGCGGGATCGACACGATGTTTAATACCGGCTCAGTGATTGGAGTTTTCTGCAACCTGTATGGTGCGGGCTATCAGCCACGCTACGTGCCGTCCTTCATGTGGGGCAGTCCCAACGATCAATACGTCACGTACCGGTTTGAGAAAGCCATTCGGGTCGCCCGCATAGTGATGGATAGAAGAAAGAAATCCCTGAGCGCGGCAGCCGAGGAATTGCTGCGACACGTTTACGCGGAGTCGGAGCGATACCGGGAGGATGGGCCCAGGAAATAGCCGACGCTGTCCTCGACTAGTTCTCTTCTTCGGCGACGTCTTCGGTGGTCACTGCCTTGACGACGAGCATCGTCAAGTCATCTGAAAGGGCCGTAGCGCTGCCGGTCCAGTCGATGATTGCGGATCGAACGGCAGCGAGTACCCCATCTGCGTCAAGATGTCTATTCTCGCGCAGAACGGCCTCGAGGCGTGGCTCTTCGAACTCTTCTCCGTCTGGACTCATTGCCTCGGTCACGCCGTCGGTAAACATCGCCAGCACATCTCCCTCCTCGAGCACAACCGTCCCACATTCATACGGCATCCCACGCATCACGCCGAGCAAGAGGCCGCCGGCCTCCAACTCTTCCATCGATCCGTCGGCGCGTATCAACATGGGCGGATTGTGTCCGGCGTTTACATACGCCAGAGATCGGTCGCCCGGACTGTAGATGGCATGGAAATAGGTGATGAACTTGTCGAAGCCAGTGTTGTCGCAGATGACACGATTGATGTGGCTGGTTGCCTCTGCGAGCGGCAGGTTCATCGGTACCAACATGCGTAACGAAGCCTGCAGGTTCGACATCAGCAAGGACGCGGGCATGCCTTTGCCCGTCACATCCCCTATCGCGAGAAGGACGCGTCCATCCTCCAGAGAGATTACGTCCGTGTAGTCACCGGCAACGTGCCTGCTTGGAAGCGCCAGCATGGCGATCTGGACACCTTCAACCTTGGGTAGATCGCTTGGCTGAAGCCCCTCCTGGATCTGGCGCGCAAGACGCATCTCTTCCTCCAATCGCTCCTTCTCGATCTGCTCTTCAACGAGGTAAGAGTTCTGAATCGAGACGAAGGCGAGGTTGCCAAGGGCCGTCAGGAATTCGACCTCATCCGGTTTGTACGGGCCGGCCATCTTTGGACCAAGGCAGAGCATGGCACACGTTTCACCCTGATGACGTATTGGAAGAGCGAGGGCGATCCCTTTTTCTTTCAGCCACGCGGCATCCTCATCGTCCCCGTTGTCACCAAAGACGACGTTGTTTTCGAGCGTGCATAGCTGGTGAAGAAAATCCGTGTTTACTTCGTCCTCCGCCAACCCCTTCGCCGATACGACCTCGATCTGATCCATCATCGGGGCTCCGTTCTCATCGAGATTGGTTCTTCGAAGCACGAAGAGGTGCTTGCGAACGACCATCTGACCCATCAGTGCGAAAGAAAGCAGCTTGACGAGGCGATCGCGATCGACCGTCGAATTGAACTCCTGGGAGATGTCGAACAGCGTGTTAAGCTGCTGGATCTTGTTGTCGAGATCGCGATTCGTAGTCCGCAGCTCCGACACCACCATGGAGTTGTTGATGGCCGCGGACGACATGTTGACGAGCGATTTGACAAACTCCAATTCGTACTTGTCGAACGGCTCACCGGTGGCCTTCTTACCTACGGCGGCTATTCCGATATCTCGGCCACTCGACCGAATCGGTGCGACAAGTGCCAGCTTATGAGCGGCGAGCTGGGACGGAACGTCATCGTCGGTAACGAGCTTAGTCATCTCGGTCCCGCTCAGATCCACCACGTCATCCACGCGCAGAGACGCACACCCCTTCGCAGCCCTGACGACATATGGACCCTCATCGTCCGTCAGGAGGACGGCACCTCTCGCGACGAACAGCTTGGCCATGAGGGTCAGCAGCAGGTTGTTCAGAATGAAGTCGAGGTCCAGGGAAGAGCTCATCAGCTGGCTCGACTCATAGAGAGCCCGCAGGTCGAATCGTCGCGTTCGTTCTGCCTGTACAGTTGAATCAGCCATAAGTGAGCAATTATCTATTCTTTCAGACCATCCAGATGTATGACTTCAGCCTTCCGGAGGCTTCCGCCCTCGAGATCGACGCGTATACACGTCTTGACTCGGTGCAATCCCTGCCTGCCGGCTGCCCCGGGATTAATAAATAACATTCCTCCGAGTTTATCATCCCGCTCGACCTGAAGAATATGACTGTGGCCGCAAATAAATACATCCGGCGGGCTACCTGTCAGCTCGGCGCGGATCGCGGAATCATAACGTCCCGGTCGACCTCCGATGTGTGTCATCCAAAATTCGACTCCGTCCAGATCAAACCGTTGGTGCTCCGGAAGTATCGCCCGGACCTCTCTTCCGTCCACGTTGCCGTAGACAGCTACGACCGGTGAGATCCTCTCCAATTCGTCCAGAATCTCCACCCCTCCGACGTCGCCCGCGTGCAGTATGAGCGATACACCCTCAAAATACGTGCTTATCGCGGGGTGAAAGTAGCCGTGCGTGTCCGATATGATGCCGATTTTCAATTTTGCATCCGCGATGACTTTCGGCAGAAGCTTGCGTTCGGAGTTCGCCCGCCTGCGTCTTGCCGATGAGGACTGACGAGGCCGAAGGATACTACAGGTCCAGCACCTCTCCGGGCGAGAGAACGTTCACGACGAACCCTTCGGAACCTGCCATCTCCTCCCATTGGTCGATATCGACCTCAATGCGCGGGAAGGTGTTGTAGTGAACCGGTATCGTTACAGACGGTCTTATCATACTCATTGCGCGAATGGAGTCCTTCGGGCCCATGGTGAAGCCATCGCCGATGGGCACGAACGCAACATCGACCTCATAGTCTCGACCAATCCACTCCATCTCGCCAAATGCCGCCGTATCGCCCAGCGCATAGATGCACTTGTCCTCGCTCTCGATTAAATAGCCGTTGGGATTGCCGCCATACGTACCGTCGGGAAATGACGAAGAGTGGCGGGCATACGTTTGCGTGACCCGCCCCCATGGAAGCGTAACCGCACCACCTGTGTTCATTGGCAGCACATTTTCGTGTCCGTGCTTACGGACGTATTGCGTAATCTCGAAGTTCGCCATGACGACGGCACCTGACCTCCGAGCTATCTCGAGTGTGTCGCCCCAATGGTCCTCATGGGCATGTGTTAGCATCACAACGTCTGGCGACAGCTCTGCCGCGGTTACTATCCCCTCAGCGTGAGGATTTCCAGTGATGAACGGGTCGAGGCAAATTTTTACGCCCCTCGCAATGATCTCGAACGCCGAGTGCCCGAAATATCGAATCTTCATCTCAATACTTGGTCCTGTCGGTGGCTCTTCAATCGGTCAACCGGGCAGACACGCCCGCCACCAATATAGATGCCGGTGCTCAGCGGCGCGGGACGAGTCGGGCCCTCCCCCACATCGTCTGCTGACCAATACCGGCGCTTGCCGCCATCCGCCGAGATGCTCTCAAGCCCGGACTACTTGGTGAGAATGATCTTGCGCGTACTTACCGCTGCATCGGTCTGGAGCCGGGCGAAGTACGTACCGCTCGGCAGTTCGTCCGGGACGAATGTGACTTCGTGTTGTCCGGCCGCAACAAAAGCGTCAAGGACCGAGGCAATCTGGTGCCCGGACAAATCCCATACGGACAGGTTGACACGCTGAGAAGTGGAGACCTCGAAACTGATGGTAGTCGCCGTGCTGAATGGATTCGGAAAATTCCCCAGGATCACTCCCGCTGCTGCGTCTGGCAACTCCGCTCCACCGAGGCCCATCTTTACCGTGGCGGAAAAGCGGCTTCCGCCGTTGACCAGCACCTGCCGAACACGGTAGAAGATGACGTCTTCACCGACGTCCTCATCGAGGTACATGAATTCGCCGGAGCCATCCTCAGCAGTCTGAAATCGCGCGATCTCGACGAAACCCGACCCGTCGTCCGATCGCTCTACCGAAAAGTAAGCCGTATTGCGACCACGCGAGCGCCAACGGATTTCTATCGCATCACCAGCATCTTCGGCCGAGACATTCTCCACCGGGTCGTGGAACAGAAAGTCAGACGCCTCGCGACCGACATTATCACTGCCGACCACAGCATCAGTTGCCGGGGTCTCCTCGAAAACGAGCGACAGCACTCCCGCGACGGCGGGTATCCGGTCCACCATGGTCAGGGCAATCTGGCGCTTTGTCCGGGAGGTCGGCCAAATGCGCACATCGTCGAGTAACCCGACGAATCTTCGACTCGTGTCTCGCTCTTCAGACGCAATGCACCGGCCGCCTAGGCAAAATCGTGCATCCAGCGGTGCAACATCGCCGGCAAATCCGAACAAGGAATCGGTCGGCACCGAGTCGACCAGAAGCCGCGACCACCCGCGCACCTCGTCATGAGACACAGCAACGTGGTGCCATGAACCATCTGCAACAGGTGCGTTACTCGACATCGCGACATGCCGACCGGGGCTTCCTCGAAAGAAGAAGAGGCGGCCGTCCGGGCCAAGCACGACTTCCGCCGTATAGGAGGTAGACTCTTTCCCATCCCAACCCGACATCACGACCTGGTCGAGGCTCGTCGTCTTCAGCCAGAACTCAAGTGTGAAGGAGCCATCGCCAGCATAGATTGGCAGTTCTGCAGCGTCCAGCTCGAGCAGGCGCGTGGCGTCAAAACGTGCGGCCTGATTGTTCTCATCAACGATTCGCGACTCTCCCGTCAGTTCAAAGGAAAGAGGTGTCAACTGTTCGCGCGACGAGCGCTCTTCCGACGACGTCACGGGAGTGAATTGCGCCGTTCCCATCGATTCCTGCCGTGGAGCGCTGACGCCGATTACCAGGTGGTTGTCATCTGGTCCGAGTTCCTCCAGACTGACGCGGTAGACACCCGGTACCTCGGAGGTCCACGATGCCCCCAGCTGGCGACCCCTATGAACCAGAGCGACACGTTCCAGCTTCCAAGCAGGGGGAAGCGTCAGCGTGCCGCCGCTAATCGCGGAGGAACCATCTATTTCAAGAAAGAGATTCGCATCGACTCCCGCCAGGAATACGGTTTCGTCGTTGGTCAGGGCTATTTGCGCCGTGGCCGGCGCAAGCGCTGCCGAGGTGACCAACGTGGCGGTAAGAAGGGCCGCCACCGAAAGACCTCGTCGGAATGCGCTTGTCAAGAACATCAAGAAGCAGCGGACTAGACCACAGAATGGCGGGGATTCCGATCAGAGAGAAAGCATCGCCGTCGACACGGCACCACTTGAAATGGACCGCGAAAATAGAATGACGCCGTACCCAGAGTCAAATGAATACGGCGTCGCCGTCGCGTCTGTTGCCGTGCCGCAAGAGCCGCCAAACGGCCTTCCTGCATCTATTTTCGCGTTGTCGCCGCGCTATTGAGGCCGACAAATCGTTATCTTCGTGAAGCGGCTTTTTGACCGTCCCAGGTGTCGACCAGTCGTCACAAAAGGCGATTTGGCGTCCTTCTCGCAATCCACCAAATCAGAAAAATGAGCCATCCGTTACGCGTGGGCGTATTGACCGGCGGGGGCGACTGTCCCGGCCTGAATGCCGTCATCCGTGCCGTTACGAAGAGCCTGATCCTCAAGCATAATGCACAGGTTGTAGGCTTCGAGGACGGATTCCTTGGTCTCGTCGAGCGCCGAATAAGGCCCCTCTCATACAAGGATGTATCCGGCATATTGACTCTCGGTGGGACGATACTTGGCACGAGCAACAAGGCGAACCCGTTCAATTATCACGAACGAGGAGGTGCCGACGTCTCACCGCAGGTCGTGAAGTACTACAAGGAGCTCGGACTGAGTGCCATCGTGACAATCGGCGGCGACGGCACAATGTCTATCTCTCACCGTCTTCAGCAGATGGGAATCAACATAGTCGGAGTTCCCAAAACGATCGATAACGATCTGATGGGCACGGATCGAACATTCGGTTTTGACACCGCCGTCACCATAGCTACCGAAGCCATCGACAGGCTTCACACGACCGCTCAGAGTCACAACCGAGTTATGATCATCGAGACGATGGGGCGGTACGCGGGCTGGATTGCGCTTTATGCCGGTGCCGCTGGTGGAGCGGACGTCATCCTGATCCCTGAAGTGGAATATGACGTCAATGAAATCGCCAGGATCTGTCGCGGCCGCGAGCTCGGTGGCCAGAACTTCACGATCATCGCTATCGCCGAAGGTGCCAAACCGTCCGGCGGGTCCATGGAGGTCAAACGCGTCATTGAGGACAGCCCGGATCCGGTCCGACTCGGTGGAATTGGCTACGTGCTGGGGGACCAGCTACGCAATCTCGTCCGCAGTGAAGTACGTACATCCGTACTCGGGCACATCCAGCGCGGTGGGACTCCCACGCCGTACGACCGCAACCTCGCCACCGCCTTCGGCACATACGCTGCCTCACTGGTCGTTGACGGGCGGTTCGGTCGAATGGTCGCCCTTCAGGAGAACCGGCTTACCAGTGTGCCCCTGGAAGACGTCGCCAACAAGACACGAACCGTTCCATTGGATTCGCCGATGCTTGCCGCAGCACTTGCTGTCGGTACGTCATTCGGCGTCGAATCCATCGAGGCAAATCTCGACGGGCAGGAGACCACTGCGGCGATATCTTGATGGCAGATTCCAAACCAATGCCACAGCCGGCACAGTCAGGAAGAAAGAAGTATGTGGCTGTCGCCGGCAACATCGGGGCTGGGAAGAGCTCCCTAACCCGCTTGCTAAGCAGCTATTTCCAGTGGGAGTCTTTCTACGAACGCGTGGACGACAATCCATATCTCGCCGACTTTTATGAGGATATGGATCGGTGGTCGTTCAATTTGCAGGTCTTTTTTCTGTCCAGCCGGTTCAACCATCACCGCGAGATCGAGGAAAGCTCCAGTTCCGTCGTACAGGACCGATCCATATATGAAGACGCTGAAATCTTCGCGCGGAATCTCTTCGAGATGGGTTTCATGACCGAGCGCGATTTTCGCAACTACACCGACCTGTTCCAGATCATGACCTCGTACCTCAAGCCTCCGGACCTGCTGGTGTATTTGCGTGCCAGCGTCCCGACACTTGTACGCCATATTCAGTCTCGCGGACGCGAGTTTGAGTCGACTATTCGGATCGAATACCTCAAGCGGCTCAACGTACACTACGAGAATTGGATCGAACGGTACGAACTGGGGCCCAAGTTGGTGCTGGACGCCGACACGCTGGACTTCGTGAACCGGCCGGAGGATCGGCGCCTCGTTCTGGGGCAGGTGGAAAGCAGGTTGTTCGGCCTCTTTCCCGAATCGGCGGAACCGGTGCATCATAAGGGCTGACTTCGTGCTACCGCAACATCCGCTGCACACCCCACTCCTTGCGATCTTAGCGGCTACGATGATGGCGGCCCTTGCCACGAGCGTCGCGAACGCGCAGGAATTACAGGAGACGCCAGTCGCAGCGGACACCACAGACGGCTCCGAATCCGTTGCCCCCGCCGACACCTTGGCATTTATGGCGCGAGACTCGGTAGTCGTCCCTGTCCGTTTTCGGCGTTTGAAGCCGCGGACGCGTCTCGACGACGCCATTGCCGACACCATACCAAGCCGCACCTATGCATTCGAGTTGACCGAACTCCTGAAGGACGAATCCGCGTCGTTCCTGTATGACTTCAGTACCTATGGGTGGCCGCATATGTGGAGCCCGTTTGGCCTGGCCAGTGCGAGCGTGGGTCTTGAGTGGGGCGACGTAGAACTCACCGACCTCTTCACCGGGCGTCCGCGATTTGAGGTCGTGCCGCTCGGCGCGATGGCAGCACCTCGACTTTCGGTCGGGCGACACGACCGCTTGGCGACCGTCAAATTGGGGACTCGCCCCTTCGAACAAACGACAGACCCACTAACGGAATTCCGTTATCAGTCGGGAGGTGGGTTGCAGAAGGTGACGGCCCTTCACGCTCAGACACGCCGCGTCGGTAGCGGATCGGGTGGACTGCTCAACCTGCTCTTCTGGTATCGCGGAGAGGCCACCTCGGGGGAGTACGCGGGTAGCCGCTTACGCCGAGGCCGCCAGGTTTACGGCAGGCTGCTGTACACGCGGTCCCGATGGTCGCTGGAGTTGTCAGACATGAACTCGAGACACCCGCTTCAGGCACACGGCGGCGTCGTGCCGCGTGACCCCAACAATTTCGACTCGATCTATCAGAGGCTTGGTGCACAGGTCATTGACGAGCTCGCCCGACGCCGAACTTTCCGAAATGATCTTACGGCGCGATTCGTTCGATACATCGGGGACAGTTCACGGCTCTCCCTTTCGGCCGGGCGAACGTCCGAGTCGCTGCAGTATCGCAGACCGGGGGACACGCTGGAGGTTGCATCGGTGAGAAGCTTCGGCGTGCTCGCACAACGGTTCGCGTTTGGTGCGAACAGTGTCACAACGGAAGCGCGTGGACAGATCACCCGCACGGAAGCAAAATCCGATACGCTTGGCTTTGGCTCGTTTGTGGATCGGCAGCTCGACCTGAAGCTGATCTATGAGTACGGCGGCGCGGGAATTCAGGCGCGTGGATCTTTGGGCCTCGACGCGCGGTCGGAGGGATCCGACCTGACGTCTTCGTTGACCGTCGACGTTCCGATGGGTCCCGCTTCACTGAAGCTGAACGCGACCACCGGCCGGCCGGCGTCGACCGTCCTCGAACGAGTGGGCTTCGGTGCGTTTGTCACGACGGTCGGTGAGCGCGTAACGGAACGCAGCAACCACGTCAGCGGCCGCCTTTCGATTAGGGCAGGATTTCTGGACGTGTCCGCGGTCGGCGCCGTCACGGCATCTACTATGTGGCGCGACCTTTTCGGTACAGGGGCGAGCGACTCCGTGGTCCACCGCTTTGGCGACGGCAAGCTCACCGTCGTCACGTTGGGTGCGGAGCTCGGACTGAGACGCCTTGCGAAGCGGGGCTTCTATCTCACCGCCGCGCCATCGCTGATTAGCGTGGCCAATGCCAGCTCTTCCGATCTTGAGCGCTATGATGCCTCGTTGCCGGACTTCTATGCAGTGGGCCGCATTGGCGCGAGGTATCTCATCTTCAGCGGCGATCTCGATCTGAACGTCTACGTTCGGGGCCGCTTCTGGAGCGAATTTCGCTCGCGAAGCCTGCATACGCCGACCGGGCTGCTCGCACTCCCAATTCAGAACAGCAGGCCCGTCGAGGCCAGCGCAGCCCTTGATCTAGTAGTCGAAGGCGGCGTCCGCGTCGCAACGCTGTTCCTCGCCTATGAGAACTTCCTTTCGGGAACGTCGGCGGTGCCCGGCAATCTATTGGTGCCCGTGTATCCGCTAGCCGAACAGAGGCTCCGCTTTGGTGTGTTCTGGCCACTTTCGAACTAATGAACGGGTGGATGAAGCCTTTGCCGGATTCGCACGTAAAGCGCGTATATGAAGGCAGAAATCAATCTTGATGCCGTTCCGGCCGTACGATCGCCATCCGACTATGAGCGTGATGCGATCCGCGCCATTCATGAGTGGATGCAGCCCGATGAGTCATGGTTCGGTGCGGCCAAAACTCGTCTGTACGACGCATACAACGCGGCCACAGACCAGCTCCGAAAGATTCCCGGATTCGACTGGACGGTTGAGAACGTTGTCGGCGGCATCCTGAACCTGATCAACGAGATTACACAGGACTGGATACCCCGGGCAACGGTGTTCGGAAGGTTCAAGGCGCGCGGGCACGAAATCGGGCGGCTCGAAGACATTCTCGCACTTGACCTTGAGGAGGCGGACGCTGCCTCGGAGAATCTGCCGTCACTTTATCGAAATATGGCAGCCGTTGAGGGCGCGGCGACCGGGTTCGTGGGACTTGCGGCCATCGCAACCGACATCGTGGCGCTTGTCGCGTTGAACCTGCGCGCTGCCGGAGAGATTGCGACATCGTACGGCTTCGACATCACCGAGAGCCACGAGCGATATTTTGCGCTCTCACTTCTCGACCGGGTGGCGCAGCCCAGCACGAAGGCGAAGAACGTCACGCTGTCACCGATGATCAGCCTGACCAATCGGTTGGCGCGTCAACAGGCATTCGAACTTCTCGAGCAGGCTGCTCTCAACGGTGCAATCAGCCGAATCTCAAAGTCGCTGGGCGTCCATCTGACGCGGGCCAAGCTCGCCCAGATCGCCCCGGTGACCGGCGCCGTGGTCGGCGGCACCTACAACGCCTACTACACGAGCCGCGTGTGTACGACCGCGCGAATCCTCTATCGTCGTCGATTCCTGATTGAGAAGTACGGGAACGCGTTGGTTGAGAAATACGAGCGCACGAACGACTAGTCCTCCGTAGATTCGACCTTCTCGAGGCGACACACGAAGAAGCCGTTCATTGATCCGTCCGGCACGATTCTCCGCGTCTTTGTCAGCGAGTCGTCGAACTCGCGACCTCTCCATGACGTCAGTCCGTTCCGGAACTGGGGATGCGCCAACGGAATCGGTGCGATACGAACCGCACCGGCGAATTTGGAAATGAGTTTGTGAACGACCATCTCGTTCTCCTCCGGACCGAACGAACAGGTCGAGTAGACCAAAGACCCGCCCGGCTTCAGGCAGCGGATGGCCGAATAGAGCAGTCGTCGTTGCTTGCGAGCCATTTCGGATACCTTTCGCGTCGACCAGTATTTCGTTGTTTCCGGAGTATCCGATCGGAAGCGGCCTTCGCTCGAGCAGGGCGCATCGAGAAGTACCCTATCGAAGAACTCGGGGCGGTGACGCCACGTGCGCGTGCCGTCCTGAAAGAAGGGTCTAACGCAATCCGCACCCAGCCTTTCCATGTTGTCGCGAAGCTTGTAGTACCGAGCGCGAACGACCTCCACCGCCGTGATTCTACCCGTGTTACCCATCGCACAAGCCATCTGATGCGTCTTGCTCCCGGGCGCCGCCGCCAGGTCCAGAATCTCCTCCCCCGGTCGGACATCCAGTGACAGCGGCGGAATCATGCTCGAGAGGTTCTGAACGTAGATGAGCCCGTCGCGATAAGGGGTCGAATCCAGCAGCAACTCTCGATGTTCAGCGTTTACCGTGAACGCCGACGGCAACCAGCTAACTGGACGCAGCTTAAGCCCTGCGGCCAAGAGTTCGTCCGCTACCTCGTCGACCTCCGCCGCAAGCGTATTTACGCGAAAAGCTGTGCTGCGTGGTGCGCCGAAGGAGTCGAGTGCCGGCCCCAGATCCGGGGCGGCAAGAATCTCAGCCAGCCTTTCGACAAAGCCCTCCGGCAGACCGGCGGACTGCTGCTGTGCATCTGAGTCTTCAGGCGCGAAAGATAGTTTTCGGGAGCTACCGGGCGTCATTTACGTAGTAACCAACGACACGCGTCAGGTATAGAGTGTCGGCATTTTTTCGGGACTTTATACTATCTTTATGAAGCCGCAATGCGTACCCTCCGATTGCTTAAGTAAGGTGTAATAACGCTCGATACAAGGGTTTGTGGACAGCCGATCATTTGCCGCGGGCACTTGAGGTTGCATTTCTTCAGGCGGACACGTCGGATAATTTCGAATGAGCAATAGACGCAGCGAAGAGGTAATACGCTGTTCTTTCTGTGGAAGAACGGCCCACGAAGTCACCTCAATGGTCGCTGGGCCCGATGTCTACATCTGCGACAGGTGCATAAACGACGCCGCAGGAATCGTCCGCAGCGACATCGCGTCGTACCAGAGCACGGTGGGGTCGGGTCGCGGATCGAGCCGCCGGGGCTCCGCTCGCCGACGCCTCACTCCCCACGAAATCAAGTGCTCACTCGACGAGTACGTGATCGGACAGGAGCGGGCAAAGAAAGCGCTCTCTGTAGCCGTCTACAACCACTATAAGCGCATCGACGCCGAGGAGTACCTGCACGACTATGACGAGGTCGAGCTGGAGAAGTCGAACATCATGCTAATCGGCCCGACAGGTACCGGCAAGACCCTTCTAGCCCGAACGCTCGCCCGCATCCTCGACGTACCTTTCTCAATCTCCGACGCCACGGCGCTCACGGAGGCCGGTTACGTGGGTGAGGACGTTGAGAGTATTCTCGCTCACCTGCTACACGCAGCAGACTTCAACGTGGAGCGCGCCGAACGCGGCATCATCTACATCGACGAAATCGATAAGGTCGCGCGAAAGAGTGACAATGCCTCAATCACGCGCGATGTGTCGGGAGAAGGAGTTCAGCAGGCGCTGCTCAAGATACTCGAGGGAACGGTTGCCGGAGTCCCACCGAAGGGAGGTCGCAAGCATCCCGAACAAAGCCTGATAAACATCGACACCAGCAACATATTGTTTATTTGCGGCGGTGCATTCGACGGGCTCGAAGAGCTGATCGCTCACCGCATGTCGACCAACTCGATTGGTTTCCTGACGCATTCTCAGAAGAAGATGGACAAGAAGGATCCGTCTATCTTCAAGCACGTCGAGCCGGACGACCTGCTGCGGTTCGGACTTATTCCGGAACTGATCGGAAGACTCCCGGTGATCGCCTCCCTCGACGGCCTCTCTGATGTTGCGATGAAGAGCATCCTCACAAAGCCGAAGAACGCACTGATCAAGCAGTATCAGAAGCTGTTTGCGATGGACGGCATCGAGCTCATCTTTGATGAAGATGCGATCGACATCGTGGTCGCAAGGGCGCGCGAACTAGGTACGGGAGCGCGCGGACTACGGTCCGTGATGGAAGACACGATGCTCGAGGTGATGTTCGACATCCACGCCCACCCAGACGTCAAGTCTTGCCGCATCACGGCGGCCACCGTGCAGCTGGGAGAACATCCCATCCTGGAGAAGCGCAGAGCATCAGCCTGACAGCCCTTAAATTGGGGCCACCGGACGGCGGTCGGCTGAATCCGGTAATACCAGGATCATATCATTACCAGAGCACGCATGTCGATCGCGCGTGATGCCGTCGAGACCGTACGCTTCTACGCAACCTCTCTGTTGGCCCAGCTACAGAGAAAGGACGTGTTTATCTGGTCGCAGGCCATAGCCTTCAAGGCGTTAGTATCCGTTGTGCCCCTGTTGATCATTGGAACAGGTCTTTTGGGCCCGACGCTGGCTCGAGTCGTGCGAGAGCTGCTGCCTCCTGGCCAGGGAAGCGAGCTGCTCAAGTTCGTTGACAAGATTCAGAGCGCGAGCGAGGCGTTGACGATCATTGGTGTCCTCGGCCTCGTCTTTGCCGGCGTCACGCTCTTCTCTACGCTTCGGGCTGTACTTGCCAACGTCTTCGCAGCAGAGTGGCACACGCACCGTTCGATACCGCGCGGCTATCTCTTCGACTTGAGGATGGCGACTCAAATCGGCGTTCTATTCGTGCTGACCATAGCGATCTCCGCGGCTCTGCAAACCTACAACGTTTCAGGCAGCGCTCTGCTGGCGCGCTACGATCTCGAATACCTGTGGTGGGACTCAGGATGGAGAGCATTCGTGCAGATTCTCGGGTTGCTCGTTCCGGTGGCGATCACAACGCTGATCTTCTTTCAACTATACTACCTCACGCCGCTTCCTCATCCCCCCAAACGAAGTGTGACCGCAGGCGCCTTCTTCGCCGCCGTTTTATTCGAGCTTTCTAAGGTGGCATTCGCTTTCTATGCCGGTAGACTCGGAGCCTTTGATCGATATGGCAGCGGCGATGTGCCGGACGGTCTCGGTGTAGGCGAGGCGTTCGGGATGATCATCGCTTTCGTCTTCTGGGCCTACTACTCGGGGCTTGTGCTGATCATGGGCGCCATTGTGGTGCTGCTCCATGAGTCGCGGGTGCGCGGAAGTCGCAGTGAAAGTGACGGATAACACAGTATCTGTCCAAAACAAATCCGCGAGTGAGCACGGCAACCAGTAAGTGTCCTTACCTCGGAGCATGAGTTGGGCGCAGGAATCGCGGCAAGACCGGCGAATAGCCGTCGAATAACAGAAGCTGACAAGGCTGAAACGGAACCTATTGAGCGCTGGCATGATTAGCTTTTCACCAATCTATAGTCTGTCATTTCACGGACATATCGAATGAAGATCCGGTCTGCCTCTACTGCAGCACTGTTCGCGCTGCTGCTCCTGACGATCGGTTGCAAAGAGCAGGAAGTCAGCCGTACGAGCGAGGGAACGCTTTACATCGGAGCGTATGAATCCACCGATGTCGTCGAAAGAGTTGTTTCGCCGGGCACGAGAAAGTTGATTCTGGAAGGCCACGCGGGGGCTGTCAACCTCCGGGCCGGCGATACCGACGTAGCCAGGCTCAGCATTACACGGAAGGCTCGTGGAAACTCACCGTCGGAGGCGTCAGAGAATCTTGCCGGGCTGGACATCATCGAGGAAGGCGACGAGCTGGCATTTCGGTACCGCTTCGCTGCCGAGAAGCCGGAACTGAGCCGCTACCTGGTGACCGGAGAGATACCCGCCGGCACACCGTTGAGCATCGATTGGACCTCCGGGGCGATCAGCCTCGACGGCTTCGCCGAGGACATCGACGTCCGGACCATCAACGGCGACGTCGGATTCATTGGCGCATCCAGCAAGGTGCGGCTTCAGTCCAGGAATGGCGACGTTCGCGGCGCTGTCTTTTCCATTCCCGAGGTGCCGGCAGACACGCTGCAACCAATTCCCGCAGTCAATGCCTCTTACGAGTTCACGACAGCGAACGGAGACATTGTCGCAACAATACCCTCGTCGCTCAACGTTCACATCGACGCTCTCACATCGGCGGGCGAGATTCGGACCGCGAATCTACCGTTTGTCGACGAGCAGTTTGGCACGTTGAATGCGGGAGCGCGTTTTACCGCACGATTGGGAGCCGGCAACGGTCAGCTAAAACTGGCTACCCAGCACGGATCGGTCCACATACGAGAGGCCATTCCGCGTGTAGACAGGAAGGCCGATGCACCCGCCGACTCGGCATCCGCTGAGGATCCGGTGGGGATGGACGACGCCGAAGCCACCAGCCAGGACCAAACAGAGGACGACAGCACTGACGAGCTCGAGTTCAATAGAAAAGGGTCTGACGATGCGTCCTCTGCCCCGTCCGGCGCCAAGCCAGCCGACGCGTCGACAGCCGACACGGTGAAATCCTCGTCGAGTTGACGGAGGCTCCCGTGCAAACCGCGTGCAACGTCAACGGGCTGCCTAACCTCCAGGCCGATGTGGTTCGGACTCTGCGAAGTGGCTTGATCCTGATACTGCTGAGCGTCACGGGCCTCGGCGCTGCCAATTCGTTCGGCCAGGCACCCCTCTATCTCGTCGACAAGAACACGACGGTCCGCAAGATATCTTTCAAGTTCATCGGCGGATCGACGTTCGAGTCGGAGGTTTTGAAGAGCCAGATTGCGACGACCGAGCCCAGCTTCTTCGACAAGGTGAAACGGATCATTCCCTTCGTTTCTCCTCGTAAGCATCCGTTCGATCCGGTCACCCTGCAACAGGACGTTGTCCGACTCCGACGCTACTACAGCAGCCACGGATTTCTATACGCGGACATCGACTACCCCGCAAGCCAGCTCGATACGACGAACAACCGGATCCACGTCATTTTCTCGATCGAGGAAGGGCCGCCGCTCATTCTTCAGGACTTCGGGTTTTACGACGGCGACGGCGACTATGCACTCAGTGTGTTTCCGGGTGCCTTTCGTGACCGCTGGGTTTCGTTCAGGGACCGAATCTCACTGCAGCTGGGCCAGCGATACACCGATGCGGAGCGCGTTCGGATTCAGGACCGTGTTATCAACTTCATGACCGACAACGGCTTTGCATTTGCACGGGTCGATGCAAACGCACTTGTCGACTCGACGGCCAACACGGCAGATGTCCGTTTCATCATTGAGCCGGGTCCCCGTGGTCGATTTACCGAGATCCTGCTGGAGGGCAACAAGTCCGTAACCGATCAGGTGCTGACGCGGGAACTCCCGTTTCGTAAAGGCGACCTGTATTCCCACCGACGACTTACCCAAGGACAACAGGAAATCTTTGGACTCAACCTCTTCCGGGTCGCCCTCGCGGACCTACCTGAGCAGCCGGCGGATAGCACGGTCACCGTCAGATATCGTGTTAGGGAGGCGAAGCTCCGTTTTATCACCGGTCAGACCGGTTATTCGAGGGAGGAGGGCGTGGAGTTAAATGCAGAATGGCGGCATCGCAACTTCTTCGGCAGCGCCCGCAACTTCAGCATCAGTGGACGAGCGGCCACCGGCCTGCTTGCTCGAACGTCAGGCGAGAACCTCGCACCCCGCCGGTTCAATATCACGCTCAGCCTGCGGCAACCCTATCTCTTCTCGTCTTACTTGTCGGGCAACGTGTCGCCTTTTCTCCAGTTCGAACGAGACAAGAACCTGCAGGAGAGTAACGAACCGCTTGGCATCAACCGGCGGGACTTCGGGTTTAGCACCACCGTGGTCTATCAACGCCTCGCCTTCCGTCCGTTCACTCTCGCCTACACCTTTGTACGCTCACTACAGTTCACGCGGACTGCGGAGAACATCGATATCGAGAGCCGGGACTTGTTCAACAAATCGGTCATTTCCCTCAACGGCACGGTTGGCTGGCTCAATAATTACCTCAGCCCACGAAGGGGCTATTTGATCCGGCCGTATATCGAAAGTGCGGGCAGCATTCTGGGCTCCGAAGTCGAGTACGTGAAACTGGGAACCGAGGTGCAGGGCTTCATTCCAATTACCAAGCAGATATCACTTGGACTTCGAACGCAATTTGGCCGGCTGTGGCCGCTCGGAAAGAGCCGCGAGGCGCTGGACGCCGATGATCCCACTTTCGAGGATCGTTTCGACCCCATCCTCTTCTACGCCGGCGGCGCCTCGGACGTACGCGGTTGGGACACCGGGTTCCTTGGCGCAAAGACTGCCCGACCGGCGAGTACAGGTAGCGAAACAATCGTGTACGAGCCGGCTGGCGGCCGTGCAAAGGTCGCCATGAATGTTGAACTGCGATATCCGTTTCCAGGGCTTTCCAGCAGCTGGCGACTGGCGACTTTTATGGATGCCGGTCAGGTGTCGGCTCGGGAGGTACGTATGCCCGACGGTAGCACCCGGATCGTCGACAAGGGCGACTTCCGTTTCGATGACCTCCGATTCGGGGTAGGCTCCGGTGTCCGATATCGCACGCCTGTAGGATTCATCCGCTTCGACATCGCCTTCAAGCTAAACCCCTCTGACACCGACTTACTCTCACCAACGGATGCGTTCGAGGGAAACGATAACAAGAGATTCTCAAGGCGCTTCAACTTTCACCTAAGCATTGGGCAGACGTTCTAGGTGGGTAAGGCATCAAACGAACATATCGTTGGCCAAGGGCAGCACGGAGAGAGCAAGGGTACGAGGCGTACCTCCGTACTGAAGCGCATCGCCAGGATATTGGTCGTGATTCCGATCGGGTTGATCATCTTTGCCGTGTGTTTGCTGCTGGCGCTGGAAATCGACCCCGTGGTCAACGCGACCGCCCAGTGGGCACTCAACCGTTTTGACCCGCTTCAAGGGGCGTCCATGTCTGCCGAGGAAGTTCGAGGAGGCTTGCTGTCCGGGCTGGTGGTTGATGACTTTCGCATCACGTCCGATTCCGACCGCGAGATGGTCCGCATTCCGTCCGCCGAGGCGTCGATTCGACTCGTGCCATTGTTGAGGTCGCGGGTCTCCGTTGGGCATCTCCGAATCCGCGAGCCAGTCGTACGTATGAGGCAGCTCGCTGACAGCACGTGGGACCTTGTCAACGTCTTTCCGGCCGACACCACGGACGCGCCATCCTCGACAGTCGTCTCGATCGACGAGGCGTCTTTGAGTGGAGGAAAGGCCGAGATGACCTTTCAAAGCGGAGGCCCCGATTCAACGATGAATGCGTGGGCTCTCAACATGGCCGTCAGCGACTTTCGTACGGGGGACGGATTTCGAGCGGACCTCGATTCGCTCAGTCTACGATTTCGTCCTGCAGGTGCCTCGGACACGGTTAAGGCATTTCTAGGGTTGCGCTTCGAAGATCGTCGCCTGGACCTCCACAGGCTGGACCTTCGATCGGCTCTTAGCGACGTGTCCGGAAGCGGGTCGATTGTCTTTCCGGGAGATCAGAAGGTTGATTCGGTCAAATTTCGCGTTCAGGCCTCTCCGCTTTCCTTTCGTGACATACAGCCCTTCCTGCCAACACTGAACCCGCGTGCCGAAGTCCGACTGGACGTCGACGCGTCAGGTGACGGCCGCTGGATCGAGGCACGCGTATCTGCGGGCTTCGGCGATGGTTCCACCCTGTCGGCCGAGGGATCTTTCTCGCCTCCCGGTGCCGATCTCCTGAGAATGTCCGTCGATGCAACCGCTGATCGACTGAGCACCTCGTACTTGTTTGGGTCCCGTGAAACTTCGTCCAGTGTCCTGACGGGATCCGTCACCGGACAATTGACCGGACCGTCTCCCGACAGCCTGAATGGGGACGTCAGCCTCCGGATGGATCCATTTGAGCTTGCACGATACGACTTCGATAGGCTCGTGGGTGACGCACGCTTCACGGAAGGTCGAGTTACCTTCAACCTTGCATCGCACCTTAATGGAGCAGACCTCCGGCTTACCGGCCGGGCGCGTCCATTTGATGAGCTACCTGCATACAGCGGTGAGCTTGGCTTTCAAAACCTGGAGCCCGATCGTGTGTTCGCGCTGTCACAGCCCGCACGCCTGCAAGGTAGCCTGAAGTTTAACGGAAAGGGCTTTTCTCCTGAGACGGCAACCGCTTCGGCAACGCTCGACCTTGACCAATCACACTGGAACCATGTCCCCTTGCGGGCCGGTCGCGCAAATGCCAACGTAACGGCTACTCGTCTGGAAACCGATTTCCGACTCACTGTGGACAAAGGAACGGTTTCCGGGCGCGGGCACCTCAGCCGAGGTGAGGTGCCGACTTATTCGATACAGTCGCTGGACTTCGATTCGGTACCGGTGGCCGCACTCATGGGCGATACGCTTCGTTCATCGGTTAGTGGCCGGCTAAGTGGTAACGGCTCGGGGTTCGATCTGTCGTCAATGATGCTGCGAGCGTCAGTCGAATTGTCGGACAGCCACTATGGCGATACCGAGATCCGGTCCACCCAGGGCAATGTAGCCGTGAGGCGGGGAACCGTGGAGGCGTCCGGCAGCACCGAGGTTCGAGGCGGATTCGCCACATTCGATGTCACCGGTCGCCCGTTCGACGCTACCCCGACGTATGAAATTACAGAAGTCTCGTTCAGATCTGTCGACGTTGCAGAACTCACCCAAAAGTCCGCGTGGGTTACGGATCTTACCGGGCGCCTGACAGGCGAAATCCGCATTGCGGACGGTGAAAGCAGCGGCTCGTTGTCGGTGGTGCTCGATACGTCTCGGGTCAACGACCAGTCCATTACATCGGCGCGGCTCGACGGCACTCTTGGAGATGGCCGGCTGGCCGGCGTCTTCGAACTGGAAACTCCAAGGGGCCGCCTCTCGGGTGCGGCGGACGCGATGCCATTCGAGGAGGCGCCATCGTATCGTTTCACGGATGGAGTATTCGAAAACATCGACGTCGGGGCATTCTTCGGCCGTGACAAACTGGATACCAGACTCAATGGGACCTTCGGTCTGTCACTCCGGGGTATCGACCCGGAAACACTGGAGGCAGACGGACTCTTTGAACTCTCCCAATCGCGGTTCAACAGCGAGAGCATCGACGATGGTCGGCTTTCCATTGCCGCAGATTCGGGACGATTCGTAACCGAGGCCACCTTTAAGCTTGGCGAGGCAACCCTGGACTTGTCCGGGAGCACGGACCTTAACGATACCGAACCGTTCGAAGTGAGCGCCACCATTAGCGGCCTCAACGTGGCGGGGCTTCTCGGTGCTGACTCCCTCGACTCACGGGTAAACGCCACCTTTTACGCCGCCGGAGCCGGTCTGAGAGACCAACGGACGACCGGCCAAGGCCGACTGGTCATGTCGTCCTCAAAGTATCAAGACGTCGTCGTCGAGTCGGTCGCTGCAAAACTCTCGATTGACGGGAAGCTCCTTCGTGTTGATACCCTCACCGCCAGATCCAACGTCGCCACGCTCTCGGGCTCCGGATTGGTGGCCCTCTCCAGCGACCCTGAGCTCCCGGAATCAAACCTGGAAGTCGAGGCTGCACTCAAGGACCTGCGCCCGCTCCACTCCGTGGTGCCGCCTGCCGCTAGGATGTTCGCAGGCGGAGTCGTACGGCTTTCATTCTCGGGCGAGCCGGATGACGTCCGTTTTCGGGCCGACGGCCAACTCACCCGAATAGCCTATGGCAACCTTCGAATCGGTGAGGTGGACGCTCGCGTCGTAGGCAGCCTGGACGAGAACCGCCGTATCGCCGCGGCCGAAAGCAGGGTTGAGATTTCGCAGCTTTCACTACCGACCTTCACGGCTCGAACGACCCGTTTCGAAGCCGCCTATGCCGACGGCACCGTCAGGTACGAAGCCAACTCGACACTCGATGACCGAAGAGAGGTTCGGACGACCGGCGCAGTCGACCTCAGTGGCGAAAACACCGAGCTGACCCTAAACACCTTGCGAGTCGTCCTACAACAGGAGCGATGGGAGCTGCTCCAGCCCAGCACCATCACGTTCGGAGAAGAGTACCGAATTCAGAATTTCCTGCTCTATTCTGAAACGCAACAAATAGCTGTCGATGGCTACATCGATCTCGACGGCGAGCAAAGTCTGATCCTTACGATTGAGCAGTTCCGCATCGGTTCCGTGGCCGATTTCTTCGACTACAAGGGCCTTAATGGAACGCTCAACGGCTATGTTGATCTGACCGGCCCCGCTCAAGCCCCCATCGTGACCGGATCGCTAACGGCCGACATCGTGTCTTCCGGCCAACCCGTCGGCGACCTATCCGCGGACCTGTCATACGCCGACTTGCGACTCGATATCGACGGAAGGCTGCGAAACGAGAATGGGTCCGCGCTAACGATCGAGGGGCATCTGCCCCTGGACCTTCGCCTCTCGGCTCGTGAAGACGATGTTGCAGGCGTGGGTGTGCGAACAGCCGCAGCCGGAGGCGATTCGAGACTGACGGTGAAATCGGATGGCTTCGCAATCGACTGGATCCTACCGTTTCTTGATCCGGAGCTTTTCAGCAGCATCGGCGGCATCCTTACCGGACAGATGGACGTGGCGGGGACCTTCTCGGATCCAGAGCTGAGCGGAGAAGCAACACTTACGAACGGATGGATTGGATTGACCGAATTCGGCGTCAGGTTCACCAACCTTCGTGGGGATTTCGGATTCACCGAGAATCGTATCGAGGTGAATCACCTCGAGGCAAAGTCCGGAGAGGGCTCCGCAATCGTGACAGGATCCATCAGCCTGTCAGAGCTGACTTTGGGATCTTTCGACCTTGACATCAGCTCTGAAAACTTTCTGGCGGTCGACAACCGGGAATACCGCGCCTCAGCAGCATCCGACCTGACGCTTTCTGGTTCGACGCGGCAGCCCGTGCTCAACGGCTTTGTCAATGTGGCGTCGGCCGACCTGTTCCTGGCCGAAGAGATCGAGGAGTTCGAAGCCGTCAGGCTGTCGATGGAGGACCTTCAGACTGTTGAGCAGCGATTCGGCATCCGGATTTCCGAGAAGGACACGACCACGTTCTCGTTCTATGAGGCGCTGTCGATGAACCTCACGGTCGAGCTGAGCCGCGACACGTGGCTGCGATCAAAGAAGAGCCCGGAAATGGACATCCAGTTCACGGGCGACCTCGAGGTTCGCAAGGAACGCAAGCAGTTTGCACAGGTGTTTGGAGTCATTGAGGTCATCCCGGAGCGCAGCAGGATCGTCCAGTTCGGCAAGACCTTTTCAATCACGAAAGGGACGCTCACATACAACGGACCGATCGACGACCCGATTCTCGACATCGAGGCCGATTACGAAATCCGAGCTTTTCGGAATCCGGAAAACCAGGTTACGATCACCCTTTCGGCGAACGGGCGTTTTGACGACCTAGACGTGGAACTGAGCTCTGACCCGACGATGGAGATGACCGATATCGTTTCCTACATCGCCTTCGGTCGACCTGCGTCGGAAAGTCTGCACCTGGGTGGATCGGGGACGGGGGGTTCGCTCGCAACGAACCTCGCGCTGGGGCAGATCGCCGGCCTAATCGAGGATGTGGCGGGTACGGGCCTCGGTCTCGACGTAATCGAAATCGAGCAGCAGGGTCTGGATGCACGGCTCACGGCGGGAAAGTACGTACACAGGCGAGTCTATCTTGCTATAAGCCAGCCCCTCAACCTCAGCAGCAGCTCGTCCTCCACCGTTTCCAGCACGCCTGAAATCACAGCTGAGTTCGAGATGCTGAAGAGTCTGCTTCTGCGCGTCCTCAGTAGGCGTAACTCGATCAGCATCAATCTGCTCTGGCAATATGCTTATTAAGCGACCGGCTAGAAAACGGACTGAGCATTTAGCATCTTAAGGTTCACCCAACCAGCGAAAATCACTTGTCCGAAAAAACGGAGTCTCTCCCGCTCGAACAGAGGAGCATCGTCCTCTCTTTTGCGAATCGCGCAGGCGATCTTGCGCTGTTCACGCTTGAGTTCTTCAAGCGGTTCTGGCGCCGCCCGTTCGAGATTCGAGAACTGTTCAACCAGATGGACGAGGCCGGTGCCAAGAGCTTCATCCTGACGTCCGTCACCGGCTTTTCCATCGGCGTCGTTCTCGCGATGCAGAGTCGCGGCACGCTGATTCGCTTCGGGGCGGAGGCTGTACTGCCGAATATGCTGGCGCTTTCCGTGTTCAAGGAAATCGGTCCGGTCATAACGTCGCTCGTCCTTGCGGGCCGGCTGGGGGCGGGTATCGGGGCGGAGATCGGGTCGATGCGTGTAACAGAGCAGATAGATGCTCTGGAAGTCGCCGCGCTGAAGCCTTTTCACTATCTGGTGATCACACGCGTGATGGCGTGCGTCATCGTCTTTCCGATTCTGACCGTTTGGACGGACACGCTGGCAATGATCGGCGGTTATCTTGAATCGGTGCTGGCCGTCGGCATGGACTACCGCATCTTTCTCAACTCCGCCTTCGAAACGATCCGCATCTCGGACCTCGTGGTCGACACCATGAAGACCTCCATCTTCGGCTTCATTGTGGCGATCGTCAGTTGTTACATGGGATACACCGTACGTGGCGGCACGCGAGAAGTCGGCCAGGCAGCCATGCAGGCCGTCGTCTTGTCCGCCTTACTGATCTTTATTTCGGACGTCATCGTCGTTCGTCTTTCACTGATGATCTTTGGAGACATATCGGGCTGACGAGATGAACGATCCATTACACACCGTGTCGCCCAACGGCGGACCTCCGCCCGAAGACGTGATCGTCGAGATCCGATCGCTCCACAAAGGATTTGGAACCAAGAAGGTCCTTCGAGGAGTCGACCTGAGCGTCCGCGAAGGCGAATCTGCCGTTGTAATGGGCGGCTCCGGCACGGGCAAGAGTGTCCTGGTCAAGCACGTCGTCGCACTGCTCCGGCAGGATTCGGGAGAGGTCTGGGCGATGGGACACAAGGTCGACGACATGGAAGGCGACGACCTGGATAAGCTCCGCCTTTCCACGGGATACGTGTTCCAGGGAGGAGCGCTCTTCGATTCGATGACCGTGTCGGAGAATCTCGGCTTCATCCTGGAGCGTCACTCCGACCTCTCAAAGAAGGAGCGGTCGGAAAGGATTATGGAGGCCCTCAACTGGGTAAACCTTCCCGAAAAAGGGCCTCAATACCCGGCGGAGCTTTCGGGGGGCCAGAAAAAACGCGTGGGCCTGGCCCGGGCCATCATCCTCGAGCCCGACCTGATGCTGTACGACGAACCAACCACCGGACTCGACCCGATATCCGTTCGCACCGTGTCAGAACTCATCGTTCGGCTGAGGGATGAGAGAGGCATCTCGTCCATTGCAATCACCCATGACCTCCTGTGCGCAGAGATCATTGCGGACACGGCTCATTTCCTCTACGACGGAGAGATCGTCGCGAGTGGGACGCTCGACGACGTCCGCACGACCGATCATCCGGAAATCCGCAACTTCTTCGGTGACTAGATGTTCTTACCCTTCAGTCCCGGACCTACAACACGATTCGAATGACGCGTCAAACGCGGACTGGCATCCTCGTTATTGCCGGAGCAGCGCTATTCATGGCGGGGTTGTTTGCCATCGCCAACCGCTCCTTCCTCTTCAGCGATACGTTCTTCATCCAGTCACGATATACCTCGGTCGCGGGACTGTCGTCCGGCGCGAAAGTCCAGTACCAGGGAGTGAATGTCGGACGCGTGCAATCGGTACGTTTGCCGGCGGAGCCCGGCGGCAAGATTGAAGTGGCGATGGCTATCGACGAGAAGGCCCGCCGCGTCATCACAAAGAACACGCAGGCACAAATCAAGAGCGACGGCCTCGTAGGTAACCAGATTGTGGTTCTCGTGACGCCCGAGGACGTCGGCGAACCCATCGCCGATGGCGACATTATTACCGGCGTAGACCCGTTTGACCTCTTTGAGATAACCGACCGTGCCCTCGAGTCAGTACAGAAGTTCGAAGATGCGGCGACCTCATTCGACCAGATCATGCGTGACGTGCGCGGCGGTGAGGGAACCCTCGGCAAGATTATCTACGACTCCACGCTGTACTACACGTTTGTGCGTACCGCAACCGAAACGCAAAACCTTATGGCGTCGATGGCGGACAATGCCTCAAGTCTGGTCGCTCTGGCAGACGAAGCGACGCAAGGAGTCAAGACGATCCTTGACAAGGTGGAACACGGCGAGGGCACGGTGGCGCGCCTCATCAACGACCCGCAGTTGTACGACGAGTTTCTCGCCGCGGCCGACAGCGTACACGAGATTATGTCTGTGTTGCGTGTGGTGCTTGGCCACATGGAAGAGACCACCAACTGGGGCGCGCTTGGCGCCTACCGATTCGCGGAACTCATGGAGGCCGCGAAACACAACTGGCTGTTCAAGCGCTATTTCGAGGAACGCGGCCACATGGAACTGGCTCCGTTCGAGGTCCGTGAGAGGGCCATTGAGGAAAGCTACAAGAAACTCATTCGCCGGGAACGCGAGCTCCTTGAATGGGAAGAACGTCTGCGCGCCGAACAGGAGAAGCTCAACGAACAGGCATCGCTCGACGGTGCCGTCCTACAGCAGCCGGCAGGTGCTGCCGCCAACGGCGAGATGACCTCAGCGTCCGAGTAGCTGCTGCCCATGGAATCCGACGGTAATCCAAGGTCCGACTCCCGGGCAAACTACGGGCTTAGCGCGCTCGACGCGACGCTCATCGGTGGTAGCTTGGCACTCTTCCTCGTGCTACTCTACACGATGCGAGAGTTCCTCAATCCGATCCTTGTTGGCGGTGCGGGCTTCATACTACTATGGCCCATACGGTCGCATCGCGCAGTGCGCGCTATCCTGATCTCTGGCGCGTTTCTGCTCATCCTGTGGTTCTTCGATCGGATTAGTACGGTACTACTGCCGTTCGGCGTCGCGTACTTGCTCGCATTTCTGTTCAGTCCGGTCGTCAGGTTCCTCAATCAGCGCTTCAAGGTACCCCGATGGACCTCGTCTCTAATCGTGACCGGCATCATTATCGGCGTATTCGCGACCATTTTCCTCATCCTGGTGCCCAACCTGGTAGGGCAGCTTGAAGTACTCGGCGGCCGCATGCTCGGCGGCATCAGCGGGTTCAGGGGCTGGCTTTCAAATCTTGCCATCCTGGACAACCTGGAGAACTCGGGCCTCATCGAAAAAGACACCTTCATTTCCCTCGTCATTTCTGCTGTACAAGACCAGGCCACCGCCCTCGCGAGCGGGATTCCGGACGCGGCCCAGCAATTAGTTCGTTCGATCGGCTCGATACTCGGACTGATCACGGTTGTGGCGATCATGCCCGTACTGATCTTTTACAATGTCAAGGATTTCGAGGGGATATCCGAGCGTCTGCGCGACCTCTTTCCCACGTTTGGCGGGCGAAGGCAATACCTCATTCAGGCCGGCTCCGTCGTGGGCAATTACCTTCGTGGGCAACTGACGATCAGCGCGATTGCCGCCTTCAACGTTTCGGTATTGCTCGTCATTTTCGACGTCCCGTTTGCGCTACTGATCGGATTGCTCGGTGGCTTGCTCAACATGATCCCGAATGTAGGAGCCATTATTACCAACCTCATCGGAATTACGCTAGCGATCGTGTTCGGGGATCCGTGGCTTGCAAAGGCCGCCATCGTCTTTGCTGTTCTTCTCGGGCAGTCACTCCTTGAGCAATCGGTGCTCACGCCGCAGATTCTCGGCCGACAGGTTGGACTTCATCCAATCCTGATCATCCTTTCGCTCTTCGTGTTCGGCACGTTCTTCGGACTGCTCGGGCTCTTTATCGCCGTGCCCGTTACGGCCCTGATCGTTACGGCATACAAAGCGTGGCAGGAGGAGCTCAATTTTGAGATCGCTGACTTCGTCGCTACGTAGGCTCGCACATCCCGGCACTTAGGACGCCATGGTGTAACGGATCCAGCTGCTTCCACGACAGAGGCCAACCCAGCCCCTCTGATTTCACGCGCAGGCAACTTTCCCAAGACCACAGACGAGTAAATTCTATCCTAAGGCGGATCTCGCTCGTGTCCTGGTTGAAGTCAGGCTGCATCACGTCACATATGAATCGCTAGACGTCCGACGCCCTCAAGCATTGCAACGCCAACTGCCTCCATTCAACTCATGACTCAGCGCCGCTTCGAAATACCGGGACGATTCGATCCAGCCCGCTCCGTCTTCGGCCGCTTTGCGAGTGGGCGCGCGGACGCACTGCAGGCTGAAGCCCGCTACTACTTTGCCACGGTCATGATGCTGATCGGGATCCTCATAGCAAACTTCATTGCCTGGGCGATTCTGAAGCCGACGATCATGGATGAACCGCTTGGAACGGTGGCTCTCCTCTACTGGGGCGCGCAGGTCTTGTCGATAGTGGGATTCTCGGCTCTGTGCGTAGTGGGATTCCAACGGAGTACGACTGTTACCGTCAACGACCAGAAGGTGGCGGTTGTTAGAGGTAAAGATCGCATCTCGGTTAGCCGATCAGAGATCGAGGGATACGAGATCGTCTCGGCGCTCACTTTTCACCGGCATTATAGACGGTATTCCACCGTGAGCAGTTACGCGGCTACCGGCGCAGAAGCTTATGTGATAATACGGGGCCGTGTAAAAATGCTGGCAATTGGCCTCAGCATGGACGACGCCGAGGATATGTTGGATGCGCTCGAGTCCGAGAGCGTGACTCATCAGGAAGCCGTGCGCGTAGCACTCTAGCTCTTCGACGTTTACGCAGCGCACACCGTCTCCTACTTATGCACTTTACGCTCGAAGCAACGGATCCGAACTCGTGCGCGCGCGCGGGGTCGATCCAGACGGACCACGGTCAGATCCCGACACCCGTGTTCATGCCGGTGGGCACAGTGGGAACCGTAAAGGGAATACTGCCCAGGTCGCTCGTCGCCGATATTGATGCCTCGCTTGTGCTCGGGAACACCTACCACCTGTTCTTGCGGCCTGGGACAGACCTCATAGAGGCGGCAGGCGGCCTCCACCGGTTCATGGGCTGGGAGCGACCGATCCTCACCGACTCAGGTGGATACCAGGTGTTCTCCCTTTCGAACCAGCGGACGCTGTCAGAGAAGGGGGTCGTGTTTCGGAGCCACCTCGACGGCAGCGAGCACCTGTTCACGCCCGAGAACGTTGTCGATATCCAGCGGCAGATCGGTGCGGACATCATCATGGTACTCGACGAATGTCCACCGGGAGACGTGTCGGCCGAATACGCTCGGACGTCAAACGATCTCACAATTCGATGGGCGCAACGATGCCTGGATCGCTTTAACGAGACTGACGGACTGTATGGTCATCGACAGTCGCTATTTGGCATCGTGCAGGGAGTCGTCTACCCGGAAATTCGGCGCGAGTCGGCAACAAGACTTGTCGAGATGAACTTCCCTGGATATGCCATCGGCGGGTTATCGGTCGGTGAACCCGCGGAGCAGATGTATGGGATGGTCGAGGTAGTTGCACCCCTCCTACCTGATGACAAGCCTCGCTACCTGATGGGCGTGGGGACGCCGGCGAACCTCGTAGAGAACATCGCGCGAGGTATTGACATGTTCGATTGTGTGATGCCGACAAGAAACGCACGAAATGGAATGATCTTCACCACGGAGGGAGTCCTGAACATTCGCAACGAGAAGTGGAAACATGACTTCTCGCCAATCGACGCCGGGCTAGACACGTACGCTTCGACGCATTTTTCCAAAGCCTACCTACGGCATCTCTTCCTGGCTCGCGAGATGCTGGGTCCGCAGATCGCATCTCTCCAGAATCTCGCCCTGTATTCCTGGCTGATGCGGGAGGCTCGAAGCAAGGTCTTGGAAGGACAGTTTGAATCATGGCGAAGGGAGGCTGCGGAGCGACTCGACCGGCGCCTTTAATGCTGAACATGGATATGATTCCGGCGTTCTAATCCACAATCCAGATACGCCCGATAAGCGCAAAGCGCATGGCTCGAAAGTTCAACGTACCTGATTTCTATCGCAGCTCCGTCATCTCGACGGTGAAAGAGGCCCGTCGTATTACGGATCCGCGAAAGAAGGACCTGTCCCCGTCCGTGATAGATTTTGGGCCGATCCGCTTCAAACTCGCGCGCCATTTCGGATTCTGCTACGGCGTCGAGAACGCGGTCGAGATCGCATATCGGGCCATTGACGAGAACCCTGGAAAGCGGATCTTCCTGCTTTCGGAGATGATCCACAACCCGCGCGTTAACGGCGACCTGCAAAGCCGCGGAATTCGGTTCCTGCGAACGACCCATGGAGAACAGCTCATTCCTTTCGATGAGCTGCGGCCCGGCGACGTCGTGATCATTCCAGCGTTCGGGTCAACTCTGGAAGTAGACGCGGAATTGCGTCGACGCGGTGTGGATACATACGCCTACAACACAACCTGCCCCTTTGTCGAAAAGGTCTGGAAGCGCAGCAAGCAGATTGGTGAGCGCGACTACACGATCGTCATCCACGGCAAGCGGTTTCACGAGGAAACACGTGCGACGTTTTCGCATGCGGAGCGCGCCGCGCCGGTGGTCGTCGTCCGGGATCTCTTCGAAGCAGAGCAGCTGGCGTCGGTCATCACCGGCAAGGAAGATGCCGAGTTCTTCTACGAACATTTCTCCGACCGATTTTCGGACGGCTTTGACCCCGGTCGTGATCTGACGCGCGTAGGCGTTGTTAACCAGACGACAATGCTCGCGACGGAGACCCAGGCCATCGCCGATCTGCTGCGCCGCGCAATGATCGAACGGTATGGGGAGGACAACGTCGGAGATCACTTCGCCGACACCAGCGATACACTTTGCTATGCGACGACCGAGAATCAAGACGCTACACTGGCGCTCGTCCGCGAGGCGGCAGACCTTGCCATCGTTGTTGGGGGGTATAACTCCTCGAATACAAGTCATCTGGTGGAACTGTGCAGCCAGGCGATGCCCACGTACTTTATTCGGGATGCCGGCGAGATCGAGTCGTCTGATTTGATCCGCCACTTTGAGCCCGAAGAAGGAAAGCACCTCGAGACATCGGACTGGCTTCCAGACGTCCGCCCGCTGACGGTCGTGCTCACCGCAGGCGCCTCGTGCCCGGACGCGCTCCTCGATGAGGTGATTGAAAAGCTCACGGCGTGGTTCCCGGATGCTCGATCATCCGAAGAGGCTGTCCAGCCCTTCCTCGAGGTCGCGGCGTGAGCGGCCGCAAGAACACGGTGGAGTCCGATTCGAGCACAACAAAGTGGTACGAGGAGTGGTTTGACCGCGACGAATACGAGATCGTCTACCAACACCGGGACGAGGACGAGGCGCGACGGGTAATCGACCTGATCGAGAGGACAACCCGTCTCTCGCCAGGTAACCGCATCGTAGATGTCGGCTGTGGTCGCGGGCGCCATGCGGTGGAGCTGGCCAAGCGCGGATACCACGTCACCGGTGTCGACCTCAGTGAACGATCCATCGACGCCGCAAAGGAACGGGCGATCGAGCACCACGTGACGGTCGATTTTCGCGTTGGCGACATGCGCGATCCCGTCTGCGAAGGCTGCTTCGACGGCGCAGTAAATCTCTTCACCGCGTTTGGGTACTTCGAGTCCGAAGCCGACCATCAGCAAGCCGTCAGCGCGATCGCCGCCTCACTGGTCGATGACGGCTGGTTCTTTCAGGACTTCCTCAATCCCGCCTACGTGCGCGCCAACCTGGTCCCGTCGGATGCAGCGAGACGGGAGGGGGTCGAGATCGAACAACATCGCACGCTGGAAGGCGGCCGCATCAGGAAGGACATCATCCTGCGACGCAACGGGCAGGAGCACCGGTTCTCTGAATCAGTCCAACTGCTCGAAATCGAGGACTTTGGTCGACTCTACGAACGGGCGGGACTGGAAATCGAGTCGGTGTACGGCGACTACAGCGGAAACCAATACGCTGACGAATCACCGAGAATGATCCTCTTGTCCCGGAAAAGAGCGCGGGATGCATGAGCGGTGTCCTTCGATCTCTTACGTTGACGGTCGTCATCTTCGCGTCCGGCTGCGGAATTCTTGGTACACGTGATCCAGAGCCACCGATCACCGGAGGCGGCACATATCTACAGCCCGACACGCCCGAACAGGTGGTTGAGAACCTGCAGTCGGCGGTCAAGGAGTTGAACACCCTCAACTACCGCCGATCATTCTCCGAAGATTTCGAATTCACCCCGACCTCTACTGCCGAGGCCAACAATCCGATCTTCGGCGGCTGGAGCACAACGAATGAGGAGCAGTATTTCAGCGCCGTGGCTTCGGCGGCGCAGTTCAGTGTCGGTCATGAGCTAACGCTCGACAACCCGTCCGCGGTGCCGGTTTCGGAACGGATGAGCGTCGTCGATACAGGCTATTCACTGACCATCAATCACAATCGGCCCGACATCCCTACCAGCTTCGCAGGACAACTCCGATGGGAGATTGAGCAGGGTACGGACGGGCTGTGGCGGCTCGCGCGGTGGACCGACCGCGAGCTCGGGTCAGAGCCCACCTGGAGCGATTTGAAGGCAGAGTTCGTCGACTGAGCCGAGTTTGTCGACTAAAAGACCAGTTTCGTCGTGCGATGAGATTTCAAGCCGCTTGGCGTGTTGCCGGCTACTGAAGAGGTGGATGCGGCAGCCGCCAAACCGTTACCTTTCGAGGATGATCTTCGAGGCCCGTTATACCGTCGCACTCATTCTGCTCGTGACCCTCTCGGCAGCCTGCAACCCGTTCGCGCCGGCGCTTGAAGAGGGCGATCCGTTCGGTGACTTCCTGGGCGACCCAACGACCATAGAAGGCTTCTTCACCAACTTCCGTAACGCGTACGAGCTACGCGACATCTCGATCTACGAGCCGCTACTGGATTCCGCGTTCGTCTTCATCTACTACGATTTTGACGCGCAGATTGAGCGCGAATGGGGGTTTGGCCAGGATCTCGAGAGCACGCGCCGACTCTTTGCCTCTTCCAGTCTTATCAGGCTTCAGTGGAACCAGATCATATCCCGCGACGCCTTTGAACGCGGACTAAGCGAGCGCGTGGTCCGATCGTTCAATCTGACCATTTCTCTAGAAACGGGCGAGACGTTTCGGGGCGACGGCAACGTTAACTTCCAACTGGCACGCCCCGACACGACAGCATCCTGGAAGCTGACGCGCTGGCGCGATGAGAGCGAGTTCTGACGATAGAATTCGATGCAAAGACGGAGCAATTTAGGTCGACGGCTTCTCCCCCCGGCCCGACGAACTCGCTTATTAGCATACCCATAGATACTTTCTCAACAGCTGATACGGTCACGCGAACACATCGATTGATCACATGTCCGTGAAGTGTGCGTGAGGTCCTTTTCAGCAAGCCATTCGTCGACAATCCGGTTGATGGCGCAGAGAGTGCAGACTAAGAACAATAGATATCGATATGGAAAAAGCCCTCGAATACGCACGCGAAAACAACGATGGATTTGTAGCCGGGCTGGAGGAATTCCTGCGCATCAAATCGATCAGCACCGACAAGAGTTTTAGCGACGAGGTGGGTCGGGCAGCGGAATGGCTCGCCGGAGAACTCGGACGGATTGGCGTGCAGGAGGTTGAGGTGTGCGCGACGGACGGTCACCCGATCGTGTTCGCGCAGCACATCGTGGACGATGCGCTACCCACGATACTCATCTACGGGCATTACGACGTTCAGCCGCCCGACCCGCTCGACCTTTGGGAGACACCTCCGTTCGAGCCGACGCGCAAGAACGGAACGCTGTATGCCCGCGGGTCTTGCGACGACAAGGGCCAACTCTTCATGCACGTGAAGTCCATCGAGTCGTATTTGCAGTCGGGAGACGCGCTGCCGTTGAACCTGAAGATGATCTTCGAGGGCGAGGAGGAGACTGGTTCCGAACACCTTGTGCCGTTCGTCAAGGAGAATCGCGAACGGCTCGCGGCGGACGTGGTTGTGATTTCCGACACGGCGATGTTTGCGGAGGGTGTACCCTCTATCACGTACGGACTGCGAGGGATGGCCTACGTCGAGGTGACGCTGACAGGTCCGGGCCGCGACCTGCATTCCGGCGTGTATGGAGGGGCCGTCGAGAATCCCATCAACGTGCTGTCGAGACTGATCGCGGGCCTGCACGATGACGATCACCGCGTTACGATCCCGGGCTTCTATGACGATGTGATCCCGCTGACCGCGGACGAGCGCAGCACGTTTGCAGCACTGCCTTTTGACGAAGAGGGATGGCTAAGTGAGATCGGATTGAAGCAGGCCAAAACCGAGAAGGGCTACTCGGTTCTCGAAGCTGCGACGGCTCGCCCTACATTGGATTGCAATGGGATCTGGGGCGGGTATCAAGGCCCCGGCGCCAAGACGGTATTGCCGGCGAAGACCAGTGCGAAGATCTCCATGCGGCTCGTTCCCAATCAGAAATCGCCCGACATCACCGAGAAGATCCGCAAGTACTTCGAGGAGCACACGCCCTCGACCATGAAGCTCGACTTCAAAGATGTGCACGGCGGGAAGCCCGTCCTCGTCGACACGAAGATTCCGGCGATGCGCGCGGCCGCTGAAGCGATGAAGGCCGTCTTCGGCAAGGAGCCGTTTTTCACCCGTGAGGGTGGATCGATTCCGATCGTAGCCGACTTCAAGGAGATCCTGGGTATCGACACGGTGCTGATGGGATTCGGTCTCAACTCCGACGCGATTCACTCACCGAACGAGCATTTCGGACTGGACCGCTTTCGGCTAGGGATTGAGACTTCGATCCGTTTCATGAAGGTTTTCGGCGAGCAGTCGGCGTAAAACCAGTCAGATCGTCATCTACCTGGACCCGAGATGCTTCGGTCACAGTACTCCCCAGGAGCTACCAATCCTGATTCTCAGATTTCTGACAAACATGGTTCGGTGGTCCCGCGTAGTTTTAGAGTAATGCCCGGGTGGCGGAATTGGTAGACGCTACGGTCTCAAACACCGTTGCCAGCAATGGCGTGTGGGTTCGAGTCCCACCCCGGGT
>JBFIPX010000010.1:0-38137 GCA_041609895.1 Rhodothermales bacterium | reverse complement strand
TGTACGAAGAAGAGAATCGGGGCGCGAAGACGCGCGGACCAGTTCAACGCTTCGTGAAAGTCTCCTTGGGATGTAGCACCGTCGCCACAAGAGCAGTACACGAAAGCGTCGGTTTCGTGCCGGAGTACCGCCATACCGAAGCCGAGAGCGGGCAGAAACTGCGCACCGACCGACGACGACGTGGTCATGATATGTTTTTCTCTCGAGCCGAAATGCTCGGGCATTTGTCGGCCGCCGGAATTCGGATCGTCGGCCTTCGCGAGGTGTGCGAGCAGTGTTTCCCTCGCCGTCATTCCGAGTGAAAGAACCGTGCAGAGGTCTCTATAGTAGGGACAAAACCAATCGTAACCCGGCTTTGCATCGAAGGCGATTGCCGCCTGCGCGGCTTCGTGCCCTGAGCTGCCGATGTGAAAGAAGCCTCTGCCTTGTTTAAGAAGCGTCATCATCTTCTGGTCGAGCCGTCTGGAGACGAGCATCGTCCTGTAGACACTTCTCAGAGTCTCGGGGTCAAAATCCGATGGCGTAACGAATTGGACGTCGATGTCACTTTCAAAACCCGGGTGAACGAAGTCTCCGTTGGTTGCTGCACCATCTTTGGGGTCGATCTGCACGACGTCGTCACGCCGGTACTCCCGTTCAGCTTTTTTCCTGGTACCAGCCATACACGCTCTCTTTTGGGCGCAACGAGGCGCCATTTCGCGGTCGGATCCATACGCAGTGGGACGCAATAGTGCGTACGGCGTCTTGATTTGAAATCGGGTGATTCCGACGCGCAATAAATAATACTGAAACGAGCCGACACTGAAAATGTTTAGTCCCTTATACCGCGACCGGCTCCAGCGTTTCAGCGTACGGTAGGTCGAACCAGAAGCGTGTGCCGGATCCCACGGTGCTCTCGACGTGGATTTGTTGTCCGTGGGCCTGCAGGATCTGCTTTACGATGCTGAGGCCGAGACCGGTGCCGCCACTTCTGCGTGAGCGATCCGGATCGACGCGATAGAAGCGCTCAAAGATCCGCTCGCGATGGTCTTCCGGAATTCCTCGACCCGTGTCTACGACCTCAACGCGCACCCTGTCCTGACGCCGTCCGATCCGGCAGCGAATCGTGCCTTCGTCGGAGTAGGCGATCGCGTTTTCAACGAGATTCACGATCACCTGCCGGATCCTGTTGCGATCGGCCTCCACAAACATCGACGGGTTTTCGATCTCGAGATTCAGTCCTTTCTCTGACGCCTTCTGTCGGAGTGTTTCGCCGACCTCATGCACCAGCTCCGCAAGGTCGAATACTCCCGCACTGATGATGTCCTCTCGATATTCGAGCCGAGCGATTTCAATCAGGTCGTTGAAAAGATTGGAGAGTCGCTGCAGGTTGGCCAGTGCCTTTTCACCGTAGAGAGCCCGCTGTTCGTCGGTGAGCCCCGGCGTCGACAGGGCTTCGAGGTAGCCTCCAACGGCGAAGATCGGGTTGCGTACTTCGTGGGACACATTGCCGATGAACTCGTTCTGCACCGCCGCCATCCGTTGCAGGTTTTCGATCTTCTCGCGAAAGCTATCGGACATCCGGTTCAGGCTTTCCTCGAGGTCCTGGAATTCGGCGGCGCGCGAGTCGACGCGAATCTTGCGGTCGATGTCTCCCTCTGCAATGCGTTTTGCGTTGTTGCGGATCTCCTGAAGCGGCAGGGTGACACGTTGCGCGGCGGTCCAGCTTCCAAGCAATGCAAGTGCGAGAGCTAGCACCATTCCGACAAATAACGTCGCCTTCATTCGGTTGACGAGCTGCAGAAGTCGCGGTTCACCCTGTCCAACCCGAACCGTGGTGTCGGAGCCAGTGGGCCGTACGGTCACGTAGTGCACCACGTCGCCCTGGTCCGACCGGACGAGATCGATTCGCTGCTCGCCTTCGTCGAGTTTTTCGAGTGCGCTGACTCGCAGGACGGCCGTGGACAGGTGATCGGGCAACCTCATTTCTTCCCAGACGACCGTCCCCCCTGAGGCTACTGTGAGATGGAATTCGGCGAGCTGCGCGAAGTCCCGGGCAACAGACTGACGTTCGTCGGGCTCTGTCGAATCGATGAGGAGAGCTACGCGTTCGGCTTGTTCGCGAAGGGTCTGGTCGAGCGCGCCGTCGATGTCCCCGCGCAGCACAAAAGCAAGGTACAGCCAGACTGCGAGGACGGCGATTCCCACGAACACGCCGAACGTAATCATCATCAAGAACTGTGTCGAAGCTCTTGAGGGCAGCAGCCTCGTCCGACTGCGGGAAGTCGAGCGCCAGGGAAGCCGCATGGGGTACGCTGAGCTTGTTGCGCGCTTACAGGCCTGCGCCTTGCGACGCGTGTGCTAGGCTTCTGTGTTGGCCTCTCTTACAAAGCGGTAGCCCACACCACGGACGGTCTGAATGTGCTCTGCGAACGCACCCAGCTTTTCCCGCAGGTTCTTGATGTGGGCATCCACCGTTCTTTCGGTAACCATCATGGCATCCTTCCAAATGGTTTCCAACAACTGTTGCCTGGTGAATGCCTTGCGAGGATGCCTTACCAGGTACCGGAGCAGTTCAAACTCGGTCAGCGTGAGGCCAAGATCCTTGTCGTCCAAAGAGGCCCGATACTCATCTTCGTAGATGGTCAGATCGTCTACCTGCAGCGTCCGACTTTCCTCGACGCCACTTCGGCGGAGAATCGCCTTAACATTTGCGAGGATGACCTGCGGCGAAACGGGCTTCGTCAGGTATGAGTCTCCGCCGAGCATAAGCCCTCTGATCTGGTCTTCTTCCTCGACCTTTGCGCTCAGGAAAATGATCGGGATGGTCTCGGTCTCCACCCGCGACCTCAAGCGACGGCAGACCTCATAACCGTCCAGGCCCGGCAGCATAATATCCAGGACGATGAGATCAACGTCCGGAGTTGCCTTTTGAAGAGCTTCTTCGCCGTCGTACGCCTTGTGAATTGTAAAGCCTTCTTGCGATAAGAAATGGCTTACGACTTCTACGACATCCTCCTCGTCGTCAACGACCAGGATGTTTATTTCGGAGGCTTCGGATGTAACGGCCATTATTCGGGTGCTGGTATGTGTTTACGGTTGCGCGCGAGGTCTCAGTTGTGCCCCAGCGATAGAAGGATAAATATAATGTGACTCGTTTGCATCTTCTTCATTTTTTTGAGCCGTCGATCCGCGCCGGCGAATGCCCGAGATAGGCTCGGTGAACCGATACTGAGGGAGTCGATTCAGATCCTGTGGCGTAGGCGCGGAGGTAATCGCTCGCGGATACTAAATCCGGCAGCCACGTCCGGGGTCAATACGTGCGCCGAACCCGTGCGGCGATGTTCGTGCAGACCTCATAGACAATCGTGCTCGACCAGTCGGCCACGTCGAATGCGGATGGTCCTCCGTCACCAAAAAGTACCACCTCATCCTCTTCCGTGACATCGGGGTCGCTGCCTGGATGGCCCAACGCGATCATGAACATGTCCATGCAAACGGTGCCGACGACCGGATAGAGCTTGCCACCGACGCCGACGGTCGCACGATTGGAGAGTATTCGAGAGTAGCCGTCAGCATAGCCGGCGGCCACAGTGGCCACGCGCGTGTCTTCCGTCGCCGTCCACGTATGATTGTACGAGACACCCTCGCCTGCCGAGACCGTCCGTACCTGTGCAACTCGCGATTTGAATGTGAGCGCAGGCTGCAGCCCCGCAGATCGCGACGTCTCGTCGTCTTCCAGATATCCGTACAGGCTTATTCCGAGACGAACGATCGAGTTCTGCGGAGACATCAGGATATCGCGAAAATTCCAGACGCCGCTGCTGGCGGCTGCGTGGACGTGGTCGAAGTCTGATGCGAACGCATGGACCAATTGCTCAAAGCTCCTCATCTGGTGGGCTGTGAAGTCGTTGTCTGCTTCGTCGCTTGATGCCATGTGGGTCCATAGTCCTGCCAAATGGATTCCGTCCTGAGCCCGAAGAAAAGCGACAGCATCCGGCACGGATTGCGGTGAGAGGCCGAGTCGATGCATACCGGTGTCGGCTTTGAGATGAACGTGCAGCTTTTGGGAGGCAGGCCAGTTCGCGAGCTGATGAATCATGTCGGACGATGCGACCACCAAATCGATTTCGTGCTCGGCGAAGACGCTGATCTCCTCGTGTAGCGGTACGCCAAAGACCACGATTCGGCTTGTTATTCCAGCCCGGCGAAGCTCTAGAGCCTCAGATAGCTGAGCCACGGCGAGGTACGCAACCTCCTCCGACTCCAGCATCCTTGCGACCTCAATGGAACCGTGCCCGTATGCGTTGGCCTTCACGACCGCCATAACGGCACGATTGCCCGCGTGCCGACGCATGGCTTCCAGGTTGGACCGTATCCGCCCCATCTCTACGTGGGCTTCGGCGTGCGAGAACATCAGAGCTTCCAGATCCATGAGGCGACTAATCTTGGTCTTTGCAGGCCGGCAATATCGGTGAAGCACGCTACTGGACGCTAAAATAAGTCGTGGTAACGCAAGCGCTAATCGCTAACGTCGTCTGAATTCATAAAGAACAATCCAAGGAGGCCGGACCGGGTCACAGCATCGGGGTAGATTAAATTCAGAATCGTAACGGGCGCCGCATGGCAGTCGGCGCCAAGGGCGAACCGGCTGCGAGAGATGATCATGAGTCCAAAACCGGACATGCTTTTGAAGGGCGGAGACGTTCTGGATCCCGCTGCGGGCCGTAAGGAACGACTCGATATCGAAATTCGCGACGGTCGCATCGCGCGAATCGGACCGGCCCTCGAAGCAGATATACCGATCTACGATTGCAGCGATCGGTTTATCTCACCGGGCTGGATGGATATGCACGTCCATCTGAGAGAGCCCGGTTTCGAATACAAGGAGACGATCGAGACGGGTTGTTCTGCGGCTGCGTTCGGCGGGTTCACTGCGGTAGCCTGCATGCCCAACACGGATCCACCCATCCACACGCGCGACGTGGTCGAGTTCGTAATCGAGCGCGCAGAGAAGACGGCCGTCGACGTGTATCCGATCGCGTGCGTGTCGAAGCGCCGCGAGGGAAAGGAGCTCGCGGAGATGGGCGATCTGGCAGACGGCGGAGCGGTTGCATTCAGTGACGACGGCTCCCCGGTGCAGGACGCAGGACTGATGCGGCGTGCTCTGGAATACAGCTCCATGCTCGAGATGCCCATCATCAATCACATGGAAGACCTCGGGCTCAACCCTCATGGCCAGATGCACGAGGGAGCCGTTTCGACGCGGCTTGGTTTGCCGGGAATTCCTGGGCTTGCTGAAGAGGTGATGATCGCTCGGGACATACTAATTGCCGGCTTCACCGGAGGCGCCATTCACGTTGCCCACATCTCGACCGCGGATGGTGTGGAACTGGTCCGCCGCGCGAAAGAGGACGGAATCAATATTACCGCCGAGGTGTGCACACACCATTTCGCCATGACGGACGAGGAAGTGGAGCGTACCAGCTTTTCGACAAACACCAAGATGCACCCGCCGTTGCGCACACAAGCCGACGTCGATGCCATGAAGGACGGCTTGAAGGACGGAACGATTGATGCGATCTGCACCGACCATGCGCCTCACGCCTCCTTCGAGAAGGAAGTCGAGTTTGCTGCGGCTCCGTTCGGAATAATCGGGCTCGAGACGGCTTGGGGTGTTACGGGTCGCGAGGTTGTGGACGCCGGCGTTCTGTCGTTGGAGGAGGCTGTCTACAAACTTTGCGTCTCGCCTCGAACCATACTCAACCTGGACGTACCAGTTATCAAGCAGGGGGCTGCCGCGAATCTCACCATCTTCGACGCAACCACGCGCTGGACGTTTGAAGCGCGGCACATCAGGTCGAAGAGTAGGAACACTCCATTCATCGGGCGTGAAATGGTCGGCAGGGCGTGGGCCGTGTACAATCGCGGATATTTCGTAGAGGCGGAGGTGTAGACCGCGATCGTGTCTCAGACGGATCAAAAGACAGTCGCCGTCGCCTTTGGAGGCGTATCACCGGAGCACGAGGTGTCCATCATCTCCGCGCATCAGGTGCTCGCGGCGATGGATCGTAGCCGGTACAACCCGGTGCCTGTTTACGTCGGAAAGGATGGCCGATGGTTTACCGGCGATGTCCTCTTCGATCTAGATGCCTATTCGGACCTTGCTTCGTTGAGGGAGGAGGCTTCGCCGGTCTCTTTCGCCCCAGGTGCCTTCGGCCGATTGAACTTGCTGCCGGACGTACCCCGCGGTCTGTTCCGCGGAAAGCCTGAGCCGATTACAGTAGATATCCTGTTTCTCGCCTTCCACGGAGGTTCAGGCGAGGATGGAGGGGTTCAAGGCCTCTGTGAGTCTATGGGTGTGGCGTACACCGGCAGCGGTGTGCTTGCGTCAGCCATTGGGATGGACAAGGTTGTTTCCAAGCAACTCTGCGAAGCAGCCGGCGTCCCCGTGGTCGAATACGTTTCTTTCTACGAGTGGGAATGGGCCGGATCGGAAGAGCAGCAGCTCGATCGAATCGAGTCGAAAATAGGCTTTCCGGTTATTATCAAGCCGGCACGTCTCGGGTCGTCGATCGGAATCGCGATCGCATCCGATCGACAGGAGCTTGACAGGACCGTCGAGGAGGCATTCCGATTTGACTCGAAGGTAGTCGTCGAGCGGGCCGTGGAAAAGCTAACGGAGATCAACTGCTCCGTGCTTGGGTCGTCTTCATCTGCAAGGGTTAGCGTCCTCGAGCAGCCAGTTCGCGGAGGCGACAGCGAGCTGCTCACGTTCGCAGATAAGTACCAGCGTTCGCAGGAAGGCGGGTCCAAAGGCACGACGCCTTCCAAGGCGGCGTCAGAAGTGCCGGCTGGCATGGCGTCACTGGATCGAATCATACCTGCTCCGCTTGACCCTGCACGCGAGACGGAGATTAGGAACCTTGCCAAGCGAGTATTTCAGCTGTTCGAATGTTCCGGTGTGGCGCGTATCGATTTCATGATCGATAAGGAGGCAGACGCCGTGTTTTTCAATGAGATCAACACCATTCCCGGGTCTTTCTCATTCTACCTTTGGGACCCCGCCGGGGTGGACTTTCCGTCATTGGTATCGGAGTTGATTGAGATAGGTCTGGAGCGCCATCGGTCTGGCGCGGCGAGGGTTCGCTCGTACGACGTCAATCTGCTTTCCGAAAAGAGCCTGCGCGGCCTCAAAGGCTCTAAGTCCAACTGAGCGGAAGTTACTGCCCAGCTTTCGAAGTCATTTATTCCGCACAAACGGGCCGGACCTTTATAAGAAATCGGCGCGTTGATTATTAATTACCCCACAACCCACAGCCGGATGCCGACCCACATCAATTCAATCATCGATCGCAACAATCGGTTTGTGGTCACGACCCACACGCGGCCCGATGGCGATGCGATCGGTTCCCAGTTGGCGTTGGGGCTTATGCTTTCCAAGCTGGGCAAGGAAGTGTTGCTGATCAGTGCGGACCCGCCGGCCCGCAACCTTGATTGGCTTCCCGAGAGCGGTCGGGTTCAGATTTATGATGGCAGCATCGCGCAGCGGGAGTTCATTGCGTCAGCGGACCTGATTGTCGTCGTGGATACGAACGTAGAGGATAGATTGGGGTCATTGGGGGAGCCGGTTCGGCACTCCGGCGCGGAGAAAATGCTGATCGACCATCATCCCGACGGCGAGAACTGGTTCGATCATCGGTACGTGAGGGAATCGGCATCGTCGACGGGTGAGCTCATCTTCGAGCTCATCACGGATCGCGGCCTGCACCTCATCGACCACGACCTCGCTACGGCGCTGTACGTTGCGATCATGACCGATACCGGATCCTTCCGCTACAGCAACGTGTCTGCCACGGTGCATCGGATTATCGCCGATCTGATTGAGCATGGTAAGCTGGACCCGGAGCTCATCCACCGCAAACTGTATGATTCGCGGACAATGGCGGGTCTCCGGCTTTTGTCTGCAGCACTCGCGACAGTCTCGCTACGATTTGACGATCGGCTTGGCCTGATGACGATTACCGGACGCATGCTCGACGAGACCGGCGCAGACCGCGACGATACGGAGGGCCTCGTGAATTACTTGTTGACGATCGACTCCGTTGAGGTTGCGCTGCTCTTCTTTGAGATTGAAGCTGGAACCAAGGTCAGTTTTCGCGCCCAGGGAGATGCCGAGGTGCACCGTTGGGCGCAGTCGTTTGGTGGGGGAGGACATCGGAAGGCCGCGGGCGCATTCCTGAAGGAACCGGCGGACTCGGCCGTGAAGAAGGTGCTGGCCGTAGCTGGAAAGTACCTAGGTGACGATGCAGACCGAGGCGAAGCCGACGCGCTATCGCCCGAGGATGCAACCTATCTCAACTCACTACTTGCAATGAAAGACAAGGATTCATCATAGATGAAGGTATCCGTAACAACGATTGATCTTGAAGAACTGGATGTTGATTTTCTGATTCTGCCCGTGCCGCAGGAGCAGCGCGATGCCGTGGTAGAAGCGGTGGTTGGCAAAGACGCCCAGGGGTCCGTTGCCGCCCAGGACTTCTCGGGCGGACTTGGAGAATCGCTCGTTGTCTATCCGACCCAGCTTCGTGCCCAGCGCGTTGCCTTTATTGGGCTCGGTGCAACGGAGGCGGTGAATCTGGAGGCGCTTCGCAGGATCGGTGCGGATGGCTGCGCCCTGGCGACACGATACAAGGTGGACACGGCGTCTATCAGCGTGCCCGAGACGGATGCCTCGGTTGAGAGTGCCAGCCAAGCTTTGGTTGAAGGTTTTATCCTCGGCGCCTACCGATTTGACCGTTACAAGACCGAAGAGAACGAGTCCGCGCACGACGTGCAGCGACTCGTAGTTCACGCCGCGTCAAATGACAAGCAGGCGCGACGCGGCGCCGAGCGCGGCCGCATCGTTTCGGAGGCAGTGTGCACTGCGCGCGATCTCGTCAACTTGTCGCCCAACGACAAGACGCCGACGCTCTTTGCGCGGGAGGTTGAGAGACAAGCGAAGAAGCATGGGTACACCGCGTCCGTATGGGACAAAGAGTTGATCGAGGAGGAAAAGATGGGAGGCCTTCTCGCGGTCAATCTGGGCTCCACGGAGCCACCGACCTTCACCATCCTCGAATGGCAGCCGGAATCTGCAACAAACACCCGGCCCATTGTACTGGTAGGCAAGGGCGTGATGTACGATACTGGCGGGCTTTCATTGAAGCCAACGAAGGACTCGATGGAGTTCATGAAGTCGGACATGGCGGGTGCGGCGGCGGTTGTGGGCGCGATGGAGGCCATCGCTCGCCTGGAAATCCCGCTGTACGTCGTGGGGATGATTCCAGCCACCGACAACCGCCCGGGAGAGAACGCCTACGTGCCGGGCGACGTGATCCGCATGCATTCGGGGGCGACCGTGGAGGTGCTCAACACGGATGCCGAAGGACGCATGATTCTTGCTGACGCTCTTTCCTATGCCAGGACGTACAACCCTGTCCTTGTCATTGACCTCGCAACGTTGACCGGGGCCGCCGTTGTAGCTCTTGGCAAATCCGTAGCGGCCGTGATGACGAGCGAAACAGAGGGATCCAAAGGCCGGCTTCAGTCCATGGTCGAAGCCGGCGACCGCAGCGGCGACCGTGTCTATCCTCTTCCGCTTTTCGCGCACTACGCGGACCAGCTCAAGAGCGACGTGGCCGATGTGAAGAACATCGGGGGCAGGGAAGCCGGTACGATCACCGCCGGGAAATTCCTCGAGCGGTTTACCGACTATCCGTGGATTCACATCGACATTGCCGGACCTTCCTTCCTCACAAGCGCCCGCACCTACAACCCGAGCGGAGGAACCGGTTACGGCGTTCGGCTCCTCGTTGAATTTCTCCGAGACTACGCAGCGCACCAAAAGAAGTAGGCACCGACAACGAGGGAGGATTCCGTGGACGCCGCAAATAAGGAACAGTCGCCGAGAAGCTGCCCGCGGGTTGTCATCTCCATGGGTGATCCGAACGGCATCGGACCGGAAGTCGTGGTCAAATCCCTTGCTGATGCGCGACTACGCAAGTACGTGGATCCGGTGGTGACCGGTTCGGTTGCCGTCATCGAGCAGCACGTGGCACGCCTCGGCTTGAAAGAACTTTCCGTGTCCGCCTATCCGGACCAGTCGGGCAGGATCTGCGTCCTCGACGTGGTTCCGAACGAGCAACCCTCCGTGGAGTTTGGCAAGATTACGGCCACCGCAGGTCGCCTTGCCATGATGTCGGTTGAGAAGGCGGTGCGGCTGTGTATAGATGGAGAGGCCGATGCAATGGTTACGGCGCCGCTGTCGAAAGAGGCCATCAATCTCGCGGGTTTTAACCTGCCCGGCCATACCGAGTTCATAGCAAACCTGACAGGAACCAGCAGCTTCACGATGATGATGGTCTCAGACTCGATCCGCGTGGGCCTCGTAACGGGGCACGTGCCGATCTGGGACGTACCAAAACTTGTCACAAAAGAAGCGATACTGGACAAGATCCGCGTGATTGGGTCCAGTTTGGTGACCGACTTTGGCGTCCCCCGACCAAAGATCGCAGTACTCGGCCTTAACCCGCATGCCGGCGAGGGGGGCGTGTTGGGACGTGAAGAGAATGAGACGATCAAGCCGGCCGTCGGCGCTGCCTGCGAGGAGGGCTTCTCGGTTCTCGGACCGTACCCGGCCGACGGATTCTTCGCATCCCGCTCGTACCTGTCGGTCGATGCGGTCCTTGCCATGTATCACGACCAGGGGCTGATCCCCTTCAAGACACTTACGTTCAATACCGGGGTCAATTTTACGGCAGGATTGCCCATCGTTCGCACTTCGCCAGACCACGGCACAGCGTTCGACATCGCGGGTCAAGGCAAAGCGTCTCCGGACAGTTTCCGAACGGCCCTCTACGTCGCTCTTGATGTCGCAAGACGACGCGTCGATTCCAGACAGCCTGAGGCATCGGCTTGATTCCATCGATCAACGATTCGGCGGGCGGCGTCGCGCCCTACGTTGCCCTTGCGTCCGTTTACGATCTCGTCATGGACCATGTCGATTACAGGGAATGGGCGGAATACATATATGGTATCGTGATAGACTATGTGGGAGAGCCTGACGACATACTGGAGCTTGGATGCGGCACCGGCAGCTTCGCGTTCGAGTTTGCCGACATGGTGAGCAGCAGATACCGCGCGACTGACGGGTCCCCTTCGATGGTGCGCGTGGCTCGGGAGAAGTCGGCTCTGTTTACCTCCAGAGTCGAGTTTGAGGTCCTCGATTTCACGGCTGTTGACCCTGCGAGCAAGTCCGACTACGACCTGGTACTCCTGTTGTACGATGGCATCAACTATTTGACAAAGCCAGCCGATGTCGCGTCCGCACTGCAAGGAATACGATCTCTCATCCGTACAGGAGGATGTTTGATTTTTGATCAGAGTACGCCTGCTAACTCGGTTAACAACGCCGACTTTTTTGAAGACAAGGGAACGGAAGAACTGGCCTCCTACGTTCGGCAAAGTCGATACGATGCGGCGACCGGGCTGCATCATACCACTTTTGACCTTATGATCGATGGCGAAGCGTACCGTGAGCATCATGTCCAGCGTGCCTATTCGCTGAACGATATGACCCGCTATGTGCAGAGCAGTGGCTTCGAGATTGTTGCGGCATTTGAGGACTTCACGCGACAGCCCGCGAACGAACAATCGGAGCGTATTCAATGGGTGGTCAGACCTTGCTGAATTCGCTTTTTGCTTATGAAACAGCGAAGTTTGTTCGATCTATGAGGGAGGTGCCTTTATTCCCACCGAACCGTTAGTTCCCCCAGCGCCGTGATCGAGTTCAAGAATGTCACCGTGTCCTATCCGCTTCCCCAAGGCGGTGAGAGGACGGTCTTCTCTAATCTGTCCGTGAAGATTGCCCGCGGCGAGATGGTCTATTTGATCGGGCCAACCGGTAGCGGCAAGACCACACTTCTGCGGCTCCTCTACATGGACATGATACCAAAGGGTGGCTACACCCGGGTCGGAGATTATCGCAGCGACACAATCAAGCCCAAAGAGATTCCGTTCCTTCGTCGGTCGTTCGGCGTCGTCTTTCAGGACTTTCAGCTACTACCGGATCGCAATGTTTTCGACAACGTAGCATTCGCGATGTACGCTACCGGGAAGGGCGGAGCGCGTGTAAAAAACCGCGTTCTGCAGGTTCTTTCAAGGGTTGGATTGAGCCACAAGCGGCGGCGGTACCCGCATGAACTCTCCGGTGGGGAGCAACAGCGAGTCGTGATCGCGCGTGCGATAGCGAACGAGCCGTGGGTACTGCTGGCTGATGAGCCGACGGGAAATCTCGACCCCGCCGTCGCGGACGAGACGCTCAAGCTCCTCATCAGCCTGCATCGCCAGGGTATGACGCTGTTCATGGCGACGCACGATTATCGGCTCGTCAAGACGTATCCGGCCCGGACGCTCGCCTTCATGAAGGGTCAGCTTGTCGAAGTCGATCCGGCTACTTTATGATCCGCGGCCTGCGCGACAGGTAGCGCTCGTGCCGTGATTGGCGGCCCGCGACGTACCGACTGGTTTGATAGCCCGTGACAGCAGCTTTATATTCTGCGCCGACTCGTCTGTGCAGGGTATGCGCTTTTTCGTCGGCTGGAGGCGTCCCGCAGCTTCGTACTCTTCCTGGGCAATTACTAACTAACGGCACCTTCTATGGAACTGCTTGAAGCGGTCGTCTCCTGGCTGGAAGAAGTAATCTGGAATCTCGGAATCCCGGTCGAAGGCGAGGAGATACCCTTCGTGGTCATCGCGCTTCTTGGAACAGGAGTATTCCTGACGTTTCGTCTCGGTTTCATTCAGGTTCGCAGGCTGGGGCACGGGTTTGGCGTCACAAGCGGGAAGTACGATGATCCGGACGAGCCCGGGGACGTCTCACACTTTCAAGCGTTGACCACGGCGCTGTCGGCGACGGTAGGCATCGGCAACATCGCCGGCGTTGCTATCGCCATCCACTGGGGGGGCCCTGGTGCGCTGTTCTGGATGTGGGTCACCGCTTTCCTCGGGATGGCCACGAAGTTCTGCGAAGTAACACTGGCGCAACAGTACCGAAACGTAGAAACCGGTGCGGGTCGCCTGATCGGTACGGTATCCGGCGGGCCGATGTACTACATCGAGAGAGGCCTTGGCAAGAGCTGGAAGCCGCTCGCGATATTCTTCGCCGTCATGCTCGGGTTCACCGCCTTCTTGACCGGCAATGCCGTGCAAGCGAACACGGTGGCGGACACCATGAATTCGTATTTCGGAATACCGGTGTGGATCACGGGTCTGGCTACAGCCGCGGTTGTGGCCCTGGTGATTCTTGGTGGCATTCGGCGGATCGGACGCGTGACGGGCATCCTCGCGCCGTTCATGGCTGCCATCTATGTCTTTGGCGGAGTCGTCATCATAGTGACGCATTTCGGTGCCTTCCTGCCGGCGGTCAAGACGATTTTCGCAGAGGCTTTCAATCCCACTGCTGGAGTTGCCGGCACCGGTGTGGGAGCAGTTCTGACGACCATGATGTGGGGGGTTCGACGGGGTCTCTTCTCCAACGAGGCGGGGCAGGGGTCGGCACCGATCGCGCACGCCGCGGCACGAACGGATGAGCCGGTCTCGGAAGGCGTTGTCGCTCTCCTTGAGCCGTTTATTGACACCATAATCATCTGCACGATAACCGGTCTCGTGATCATCATGACCGGCGTGTGGAAAGAAGCCACGCCGACCGAATTCACTCTTGCGGCCGGCGATATTTCATACGTCGAGGAGGGCGATGGCGGTAAGATTCTTAGATACGCGTCCGCCGACGCCCCTTCGGAGGTGCGGGTAGCATCCGGACTGCAGACGTCGACCGTTAAGTTCGCGTGGCACGAGGTCGAGGTTGCCGAGCTCTTCGTTGATGCGGAACAGTCCACCCGATTCAGCGGCGTCATACTGCCGGCCGAAGGCAAGGCTGTGGGTGAAGATGGTACCGAATACGCCGTCCTCTATGGTGCAGCGGTGGAAAGCGGGGCGCCCTTGACCATGCTCGGATTTACGCGCGGGCTGCCCGGCACATGGGGCGGGATGATCGTTCTCGTTAGCGTGCTGCTTTTCGCCATCTCAACCGCGATCTCGTGGAGCTACTATGGCGATCGCTGCGCCAACTACCTCTTCGGACAGAAAGCGATTCTGCCCTACAAGATGGTCTTTGTCGGCATGCATTTCTTTGGAGCCATGGTCTCACTTCAGGTTGTCTGGACTCTCGGCGACGTGGCGCTGGGCATCGTCATTCTTCCGAACCTGCTCGCGCTCTTATTACTATCGGGCAAAGTCCGTGAGATCACGGACAGCTACTTCGAACGCCGTCCGTGGATCGAGAATGCCGAAGTACATAAGCGATTGAAAGACCAAAAAAGGAAGTAGTCGCGCAACCTGAACTGCCAAATCTGCTGCCCAGAGTCATGTCGCATCTGACCGTAGTCGATCATCCGCTACTCAAGAGAGACCTGACCATACTTCGCGATAAGAGCACGCCACACGGCCTGTTCAGGAAGACGCTATCGGATGCTTCGGCCATTCTCGCATATGAGTCGATGCGCGACCTCGTACTTCTTGAGCAGACCGTGGAGACCCCTTTGGAGCGGACTACAGGATACCATATCGACGTCGATGTGGTCGTCGTACCCATACTGCGGGCGGGTCTTGGAATGGTCGACGGGTTCGTTCGGTTTGTCCCGGAGGCGCGAATCGGACACCTGGGCATGTATCGCGACGAAAAGACCTTTCAGCCTGTCGATTACTACAGCAGCTTGCCGCATGGATTGGAGGCGGCACACGTATTCGTCGTTGATCCCATGCTTGCGACGGGCGGGAGCGCTACGGGAGCGATCTCACACCTGAAGGCGAAGGGGGGACAACAGTTCACGTTCGTCTGTCTGGTTGCAGCTCCGGAGGGCGCTCAGACGCTGCAGCGGGCGCATCCCGATGTTCACATATTCACCGCCACCATGGACAGAGAGCTCGACACGAATGCGTACATTCGCCCGGGCCTCGGTGATGCCGGCGACCGCATCTTCGGCACGTACTGAGGTGCTGCGTGCGACTTCCAAGAATCCAAATTCGGTCTTCCAGTTGAGGTTCGTTTACCACATCTTGCTCGCGGCCGGCGTCACGCTGTGTGCGTGGAGCGCAGTACATCCAGCTGCTCATGGCCAGGACAGTAGTGAGGCCGTCGAGCAGGTGACGGGTGCTCCCGATGGTGGCGAGGTCGTTGATCAGACAGATGTGGCAGTCAGCGCGGAGAAGGATTTCGGATGGACCTCTGTCTTGCCCCCGGTCATTGCGATCGTCGTTGCCTTGATCTTTAAGCGGGTCATTCCGGCACTCTTCCTCGGTGTCTGGCTCGGTGGCTGGACGGTGTACGGGTTCTCGTTGTCTGGACTACTGACGAGTCTACTAGATTCCTTTCAGGTTTACGTTCTAAACGCGTTGGCAGACCCGGATCATGCGGCCATAATCCTGTTCTCCTTCATGATAGGCGGCATGGTAGGGATTGTAACTCGAAATGGGGGTATGAACGGCGTCGTAAATCACATCGCGCGTTGGGCAACCTCAGCGAAGAGAGGGCAGGTCGTAACCGCAACCCTCGGGCTTGCTGTGTTCTTCGACGATTACGCGAACACGCTCGTGGTCGGGAATACCATGCGTCCTATCACCGACAAATTGCGGATCTCCCGGGAGAAGTTGGCCTATCTCGTTGACTCCACAGCTGCTCCAGTGGCGTGCCTGGCGCTCGTGACGACCTGGATCGGATACGAAGTGGGGCTCATTGGTGACGCGGTCGCCAAGATTGACGGCCTTGATCTTGCGCCATACGAGGTCTTCCTGCAATCTATACCCTACAGCTTCTATCCACTGCTGGCCATCTTCTTCGTCTTCATGATCGCGTTCCGGCATCGCGACTTTGGTCCGATGCACAGGGCTGAGGTTCGAGCTCGAACGACCGGACAAGTTCTCGGAGCAGATGCGTCGGTAGATTCCGAGGCCGCCGACGGCGAGCACACGACGGCGATCGAGGGTAAGCCGCATCGCGTCATCAACGCGGTCCTACCCGTTGTCGTTCTGGTTTTTGGGGTGTTGGTTGGCCTCTACGTGACGGGTGAGGGAGACAGCATTAGAGAAATTATCGGGACGGCGGACTCGTACAAATCGCTCATGTGGGCTTCGTTGATGAGCGTAATCGTCGCATTTATTCTGTCGCTATCGCAGCGCATCCTAACGGTTGCACAGACGGTAGAGGCGTGGTACGCCGGATTGAAGTCGATGCTTTTCGCGATGATCATTCTCGTCTTGGCCTGGGCATTGTCCGATCTTACCGAGGTGCTGGGCACGGCCAACTACCTTGTTGGTGTGCTTGGGGACACGATCAACCCCGGATTCCTTCCGGCGATCGTTTTCGTTCTCTCGGCAGCCACGGCGTTTGCGACTGGGTCGAGCTGGGGGACCATGGGGATCTTGATGCCATTGGTGCTCCCGTTGACATGGGCGGTGCTGGCCGCGAGTGGTATGGCCGATCCGGAACACTATCACATCATGTATTCGACGGTGTCGTGCGTCCTCGCGGGCGCGGTATGGGGCGATCACTGCTCGCCCATCTCGGATACCACGATACTGTCTTCTATGGCATCGGGCTGCGATCACATTGAACATGTTCGAACACAGCTTCCGTACGCCCTTCTTGTAGGGGTGACAGCCGTGGGGCTCGGTACGATTCCGACCGGCTTCGGCTTTCCGTGGTGGGGTTCACTAGTGGCTGGAATTGTCGTTCTTGTAATTGCACTTCGAGTTCTGGGAAAAGAAACCGATCTCAGAACTGGAGTATTCACTCGCTAATTACCTGATTCTGCGATGCTTGATTTCGATGATCGCCCATGGGGGCGCTGGGAAGAGTACTTGAATGAACCGGGTTACAGGGTCAAGCGCATTATCGTCAATCCCGGACAGAGGCTCTCGCTACAGAAGCACAGACTAAGGTCCGAACACTGGGCGATCGCAAAAGGGAGTGGCATCTTTACCCTCGACGGGGATCGCAGAAGCGTGTCCGTCGGGGATGCCGTCTTCATTCCAAAGGGAGGTGTTCATCGGATCGAGAACGACGGCGACGACTTTCTGGTGATAATCGAAACGCAGCTCGGCATTTGTGAGGAAGATGACATAGAGCGACTCGAGGACGACTACGGTAGGATTTAGTCCGGCCCTTCGCGACGCTCTTCTTCCTCGAGAATGCGCACGGCAATCTCGCGTGCCAGCTCGGGAGCGTTTCCCCACGCTCGGTTATTGGTAATGACATTGACGACGTTGCCGCGCGACTCCGCCTGAAAGACGATTGCCGTCGTGTCTAGCACCATGTTCCGTGCCTGCTTGGAGCCTGCGATTTCCGGCACGGGCTTGTCGAACGGGTGCGTTTTCGCGTACGCCTGCGCGTAGGGCATGTCCAGCGGAGTGAGCAATCGGACCACGACTTCGCCATTTGAGGCTGTGAATCTTTCGCCGCACATCTTCCATTGCTTTCGTAGCGGCGGCAGCCAGGTCCAGTGGCTGAAGACAAATCCCAACCCGCGGTCCTCGAGCCAGTCGAAGTACTCATCTACCAGGAGGTGAGGAGACCGAATCTCCAGGTGAGGCTGAACGCCCCCCGGAAGGCTGGAGAAGAAGTGGTCGAGCTCAGCGACGTTTACGGAAGGCGAGGGCGAATCCGAAACGCGCTGGTACTCCTGCTCGAAGATGATTCCTGCCAGGCGGTCGCCTAATATTTCCTGCGCAGGCTGATGAAAGCCGACATCGTAAGCATCGAGGTTGAGGAAGTCGGGGTTCTCTTTGTAGACCGGCTTTCCGCTAGACCGGCCTCTCAGTTTCCGAGCGAAGAAGCCCTGCGGAGCTTTCAGCAAGAAGCGCGACGACGAGGGCGCAAGCTCCGCATAACGGCTTAGCGTGAAGAAGTTGCTTGTGGCCTCGCCATCTGGATCTCGCAGGGGTCGATAGAAGGTGTAATCGATTTCGAGCACGTCGAAATGCTCAAAGAACTGTTGCACCGATTCGACTGGGACCGTTCGTTCTTCATAGGACTTGCCTCCCAGCTTCCGTCTGCGCAAGGATACATGCTCCTTGAGATCCGGTGAGTAGATCTGTCCGATCCAGCCGGCGTAGCGATCACTCGCCGTGCCAAATTTCGCGTTCGGGTGTACGCCCCGAACGTCAAATATATCTGCACGCTGCCGCCGTTCTTCAACCGATTCAGTCACCGGCGATCTCGCTCGATGTCCGCCTTCCAGTCACTCTCAACCTCTCGCCTCCCGGAGCCGTCCTCACTTGCACCCGGTACGTCACCGCCGTTTCTCCGCGCTTTGAGCTCCTGACGAACGCGATGCATGGTCAAATACCCGCCAAGCCCGATGTATACATAGTACCCCAGGATCCTCCAAATGAGAAGTGTAGGAGCCACGAGGAAGCCTGGCATCAAAGGCGGACCGAAAAACAGCGCGTACAGACCCTCTACGCCGCCGGAGCCACCAGGCGTCGGTACCACGAGCGAGCCAAGAGTAAGCGCTGCCGTACGGACGGTAGCAAGAAATACGTCCAGGTTGTCGTATACGCTCCAGATGATGAAGACGAGGAGGGCGTATCGAACCGTCCACGACATCAGGGTCAGTACGGAGCCCTTGACGAAGAAAGACGTTGGCTGGGATCGAAGGAGTGCGGCACGCTCCTGCATCGCGTGCATCTCGGTTGCGACCCTATGCTCATATTTCCGTAGCCATTTGATACGAAAGACTTTCTTCAGCCATCGGTCCAGCACCTCCGGCCGGAAGAAGGTCACATATGCAAACACGTATACCCAAGCCAGAAGCCCCACGAAGTAAATCAGGAACGTCCACGTTCCGACCGTTCCGAGGGCGGGCGGAAATACCGGCATGAAGAACGTGGCCAGCACTAGCAAGGGCACCGTCGCGGCAAAGAAGAACTGATCGAGTAGCATCGCAAAGAAGAGCAAAGCGGTCGCTTCCCCGACCTTGACATCGCCGTCACGGGCGACATAGACGGCAGCGAGCGGGCCTCCCCCGATGACCGAGGGCGTCACGATCGAGAAGAAGTCCCACGCGAGCTGGCCACGAACCGCTGACGAGAACCGTAGGTGACCGTTTGACACAAACTGAAGGCGCCACCCTCCAATCAAAATTCTCGCGACTACCGTTCCTACAGCCAAGCTCATCAACCATACATCAAACGAATCCTTAATCGACTCGATCGCCTCGGGCTCGTACGTCAGCGCCGCGATTACGGCGACGACGGCGAGACTGAGAATCACCGACAAAACGATGTTCCGGTACGATACGCCATAGCCTCCAGCCTCGGCGTTCGTTCCGGTCTGCGTGCTCATGGTCGGTTCTTGTGAGGACATGCGTATTGCGTAAATAGTGGCGACCGATGCCAAGCGAACCTAAGTTCGCGCGTTACCGAGTTGAATCCGGTGGAGTTGCGTGGGTCACGACCGCTCTGAGCTTAGCGTAAGTGTCTTCCATTGACTCGGGAATAACTTTCACATCGGCTGCTACCGGCATGAAGTTCGTATCGCCGGACCACCTGGGTATGACGTGGGCATGCAAGTGATTCGAAATTCCGGCGCCGGCTGCAACACCAATATTGATTCCGATGTTGAAACCGTCGGGCTCAAGAGCCATTGTCAGCCAGCGCACGCACCGGTCAATCGTTTCAGCCAACTCAAACTGCTCCTCACGGTGGAGGTTCTCGTACCGCTCAACGGCGCGGAAGGGTACGATAAGTAGGTGCCCATTGTTGTACGGATAGAGATTCATCACGACATACAGTGTGTCGCCGCGCCAAATCACAAAATTCTCTTCGTCTCGGCCCGGCTGTTGACCGATAGAAACGAAGATGTCCGACTTTACATAGTGTTCGTCGGCGCTAGCCCGTTCGATGTGCCGGGATCGCCACGGACTCCACATTCGCTGCATTTTTCAACCGATTTCGATCCTGATATGTGTGTTCGAGCGAAATCCGACAGGAGACGTCCTTGATGCGTGGCAATCTACGAACGGTTGATTTGCATACCCACTCTACTGCGTCGGACGGGTCTATGTCCCCGTCGCAGCTGGTTAACACTGCTGCGGCTAATGGAATCGGGGTGTTGTCGCTCACCGATCACGATACCGTTGCCGGTTACGCGGAGGCGGAGTACGCTGCCTCGTCTCTCGACATCGAGTTAGTGGCGGGTATCGAGGTAAGTTCCTACTACGACGGGGTCGAGTATCACATGCTCGGATACTTCGTCGAGTCCGGTTCGTCGGCCCTCAAGGAGTATGAGCTTGATATGCGCTCTCATAGATCGCAACGTGTTGAGGAGATTCTGGCCCGACTCCGCACTTCAGGAATCGTCATTGCTGCGGAAGACGTCTCCGTTGATGGCGGCACGCCTACCCGACTCCACATCGCCCTCGCAATGGTCGAGCACTGTTATGTGCAGGACATTCGGGAGGCCTTTAACATGTATCTCGGCGCGGGATCTCCCGCGTACGTACCGGCGGCAAAAATCGACACGAGGGCAGCGATCGACCTGATCCACGACGTCGGCGGCGTCGCAAGCCTGGCCCATCCGGGAGACTGGACGCACGAGGAACACGTCGGCAAGTTTGTCTCATGGGGCCTTGACGCGCTCGAAGTCATACACCCGTCACACGATGACCGCCTCGCCGACTACTATGGACGTTTGGCTCATCGGTTCGGTCTCAGGAAGACGGGAGGTTCTGATTTCCATGCGCCGGACACGTCGGGCGACGTCGGACTCGGTAGACACTCCATCCCTTTCTCGTGGTACGCCGAACTGAAGTGCGTAGCGGACGGCGCTTCTTCGCGGTGATGCCGACGGCGTGAGCAGTGATTGCGATCGGCAACTCTTCGGCCCAGAGTGGCTGTGCGCGGAGGGTTGAATCAAAGAACGGTATTCCGCGTCTCACTTTGCTTCATAGGAGATTGAGAGTCGAGGGACAGCAATGCCGGAGTTCGTTCATGGACGTATGGACGCGTCGGACGCTTCATTTGCGATCGTCGTGTCCCGTTTTAATAGTTTCATCACCGAGAAGCTTCTCGACGGTGCGTTGGATACGCTCAGTCGGCATGATGCGGACATGGATCGCGTAACGGTGGCGTGGTGTCCCGGGTCGTTCGAGGTTCCTCTGGTGGCCCGGAGGTTGGCACTGTCTGGAGCATACGATGCTGTCATTTGTATCGGCGCCGTCATTCGAGGTGCGACTTCTCATTATGACCTGGTGTGCGATGCGGTTGCAAAGGGCGTGTCGCGGGTTTCTCTCGACGCTGATGTTCCGGTCATCTTCGGCGTAATCACGACCGACACAATCGAACAAGCCATCGAGCGGGCAGGCACCAAGGCAGGCAACAAGGGTGCCGACGCCGCCATGGCCGCGATCGAGATGGTGAATCTCATCCGGCAGTTGTAGATGCCTTTGTTGTGTGGGATCGCGTTGAGTTTCATTCTTACCGACGCCCCCAACATTCCTTTTGCGTTCAGTCACCCCATCCGGTTATGAGGCCACTCGCGGCCACTGCACTTACGGCGATGTTGTTGACGTTCGCGTCGGCATCGGCTCAGGTCACCTCGTGGACAGCGCACACCTCGATGCGTCGCGTGACGGACGTGGCGGCCGCGCCCGACGGTGTCTGGGCATCTTCGACAGGCGGCGTCTTTCGGGTGAACAGCGATGGTGCGTTGGACGGCACGCTGACAGCGGTCGAAGGCCTTCACGCGGTGGGTGGCTCCACAATCGAATTCGACGAAGAGCGATCGGTGGTTTGGCTCGGGTACTCTGACGGAGTTCTGGATCGAATTGATGCGCAGGACCTGACAGTTACTTCCTTCCTCGACCTCACCCGGGCAACTCAGTTCACGCGCAAGGGGATCAACCGGATCGTAGTAAATGGTGACTCGCTTCTTCTATGTACCGACTTCGGAGTCGTAGTTTTCGATTCTGAGAAGGGGGAAGTCAGAGACTCCTACACCAAGTTTGGGTCATTCGCTGCCGCGACACCGGCGCACGACGTAGTAGTAGCGCCCGACGAGTCGGGAGTAAAGTCGTTTTGGGTGGCTACCGAGGCGGGTCTCGCCATCGCTCCGGTCGACTCGCCCAACTTGCAGGATCCATCGCAGTGGTCTACTGAGATTCCACCCGTCGTCTCCCTTAGAAGTGTTGCCGTATTTGACGGCGAGGTCTACGTTGGAACGGTATCGGACGCATTTGTTCGGGAAACCGAATCATTTCGTGCGCTCGGCCTCGGCGGAGTAACGGTTGGGCAACTGGACCCAGCTGGAGACTTGCTAATAGGCCACACAGACACAAAAGTGCTAGTGATCGGGTCGGATGGCACCGTCTCTCATTTCGCTGTCGAGGGGTTCTCCTCGCCGGCAAGCGCAGAGCGTGTTGATGGCCGCCTCTGGGTCGCGGACTTTGGGGGAGGGCTCGTGACGCTACCGTTGCCGGCGGAGGGTACTACAAGCGCGCAGCGCATCGAGGCGCAGTATGTACCTACAGGACCCTACAACAGTGTATTCTCGGACCTGTTTGCGAAAGACGGGACACTCTGGGCAGGCGGGTTGCTTGGCGGAGGCAACGGATTTCACCGCCTGGCTGCGGACGGCGTGTGGACCGATTTTGTGCATGGCTTGATACCTGAATTGCAGGGTCGGAGCAGCTTCACGAGTGTGTCGGTCGATGGCGAAGGGAACGGTTGGGCGGCATCCGAAGGCTCCGGTGTTGCGGCAGTAACGACTGCAGGCGATGTCGAGGTATTTGACGAGTCGAATTCGTCGCTCCGGTCCGTTACCGGCTTCCCCGGATTCATCATCGCTGGGGGCATTGCCGGAGATGACGACGGGGGAGTCTGGGTGACGACGCGCGGTTCGTCCACGCCCCTGCACTATAGGTCGGCCGATGGAGAGTGGACGGGCCTACCGCCAATGGTGGGGGACGGGTTGACAAGCAACTCAACCGCGTACGGGAAGATGTTTGTCGACTCGTTTGGTCAGAAATGGATCATTGTGCGCGAAGAGTCATCCTTTGGACTCGTTAAAGGTCTGGCGGTCCTTGATTCGGGGAGTTCGCCAACGGATCCATCGGATGACAACTTCCGCTTCTTCGGGAATCGCGGCGGCGGCGGACAGGGTCTGCCAAGCCGAACGGTAACCGCTGTGGTTGAAGACAGGGATGGTCTCGTGTGGGTTGGCACGGACGAGGGACTGGCATTCTTCGTCAACACCGGCGTGATCGCCCGCGACCCCAACGCCATTGCAATATGGCCGCAGCGTTCGGACCGATCAGAGGGCGCCTTCCTCTTTCTTGGGCTACCCGTAAACGATCTTGCTGTCGATCCGGCGAACCGGCTATGGATCGCGACGAACGACGGGGTGCGTCTGATCCAGCCTGCTGAAGGCGGATACGAGGAGGTGCTTCACCTTACCAAGGACAACTCGCCCTTGCTTTCCGACGCGGTGCTTGCTGTCGAGGTAGTGGCTGATCGTGGAGAGGTCTTTCTCGCAACGGCTGAAGGACTCGTCAGCGCGCAGATCGACGCAGTTACAGCAGCTCCAAACGTTCGGGATTTGTTCGTGTATCCAAACCCCGTTGTAGTCGGTAGCGGCGACAAAGCTGTGCGCCAACAAGTCACAATTGAGGGTCTCGTCGACGAAACACGCATGAGTATTGTAACGGCTTTGGGAAGCGTGGTCGCCAGTCTCCGGACGAGGGGCGGTCGGGCAGTTTGGGACTTGAGGGACGAAGAGGGAGCGGTAGTTCCGTCGGGGGTTTACCTCGTCATCGCCGTCGGTGAAAACGGCGAGGGTACTGCCTTTGGCAAAGTGGCCGTGATCCGCTAGGATCAGCCGATTCGCATACAAAGTTCATGGCAGTGCCGGAATCACTTTGTCACCACTTTTTTATAATATCATCTTCCTAAATCCCCGGTGACCGTAGCTCAGTCGGTTAGAGCGCCAGGTTGTGGCCCTGGAGGTCGGGGGTTCAAATCCCCTCGGTCACCCTATAGCGTTCGATTGTCCTGTGCTCATATCTACAATAGCTGCCGCGTTCGTCTAGGGGTCTAGGACGCCGCCCTTTCACGGCGGTAACACGGGTTCAAATCCCGTACGCGGTACGCAAGGAAGCCTCGAGGTGTGAATGTGCCTCGAGGCTTTTTCTTGGCTGAACTCGGGAGTTGAACCCGTAGGGTTCACACGAGGAGCGCGTCCAACGACGGGCGACGACTGACGGAGCGAGCGAAGCGAGTGCTTCTTCATGGTCGACTATGGAGGCATTTGGCATCCCATTTGTCGATCAAGTGCTCACCACACCCCTCTGCGCAATTTCTGCGTTGGTCAATCGCAGGCCGCGGGGTGTGCAGATCAACTGAAGTCTCAAGAAACACGTGGGTTCATGCTGGACTTCGACAAGGAACTCTCGACCTTTTACCAACTGCTCGATGAAATCGAAACGGAAGAACGTCGTCTGGGCACGTGCGAGGAAGCTCTGCCTCGATCTTCGGTGGAATCGGGCCTCAACAGCCGATCAAGCGACTCTGATGGTCGCTCGGGTGGTGTTTCGAGTCCTCCTCCACGGGTTGGCTCAGGGTCCTCGTTGGAGCGTGGAGTCGATGCGAGAAAGACCGAGGCATTAATTGCGGAGCGCGTCAGCTTGCTTCTCTCGGCGCTTTCAAAGCAGCGACGCGTGGTAGGGGCTACGGTCGCAGTTCTGGGAATTCTAATCGTGGGGATATCTCATGGTGGGTCTCTTTTAGAACCGTCTTTGGGTCTTGTGTCTCAAAGCGAACCGTCCACCGTGAGCTTGACGATCAGTACGGACCCAGGCGGGGCACGCGTATTCGTTGATGGTGAACTCGTTGGGGTCAGTCCGTTCGAAGAGGTACAGATTTCATCCGGTTCAAGCGCGCTTGCAGTCGTGAAGCCTGGCTTTGCCCGTCTCGATTCACTGATCGATGCCTCGGAAGATCTCTTGCTGCACCTTCCACTCCAGGCGGACGCCGATGAAGTAGACGTCGTCGAGACAGCGTCACTTACTTCGACGCAAGTACTTCCTCTTGCCGACATGGATTCCCTTCAATCTGATTCGGCGGACACGCTCGTAGCCTCCGTGAACGATACCCTCCTTTATGCTGTCGCGCCCGCTGCGCTGCGCCTGCCAACTCTTCCTGTAGAAATTGTCCGCCCGACAGTCCAGCCTCGATCCGGATTGTGGGGAGGTAGTGGGCGTCACGTAGCGGACACAACTGTGGGCGAGGAGATATTGCCTTCCGTCTCCACCGTGGATCAGTTCAGTGGACTTCTAAAGTTGGCTGATGAGCATCATCGCGCCGGCCTCTACGCGGAAGCAACCGCCCTCTATGAAAAGGCACTCCAACTGCGACCCGGCAATACCGCCATCGTCAATAGCCTTCGCATAGCGCGAGCCGCCGCGGCAATTGACGAACTGCCTTCGACGGTGTTTAGTCCCCAGGAGCCAGGCGAATGATCACGGAGAAGTAGCGTGAAGATGACCGCGTGTCTTCGGACGCCGATAGAGGTTGGACGCTTACTTACGGCCATTAGCGGCAGAGTCGTCGATAGTACTACGGTTGTGCGTTCGCGGTTGTCCCTTCACTAACCACCGTCGCGCTTGAAGTCGACTGCGCGTCACAAGCCCACAGGTGAGTCACGCCCGTTTAAGGACGTCATAAATCGACGTATCTGCCTGTATTCCAGCGTCTTTAGCAAAAATCCTTTCGGCCGATATCGAAAAGACGCGCCCTACTAAGTTTGCCGAAAAATCTTGCCGCTGACAAGCAGGAGTACATCGGCATAGGCGGGTCCTGTCGAAAATCGCACTTATCCAGTCGGACCTATGCTTGACATCCAGAAGGAACTCGAGAAATTCAATCGTCTGCTTGAAGAGGTAGATGATGAAGCCGTCGGTTCAGCCGACGATGATTCGGCAGTGGACGCCGAAGAGGTGGCGGAGGAGCCGCTCCTCACTGATCAAGCCAACGCAACGATCGACGCGTCGGAAGGCGGCGCCAGCTTGACGGAAGAGGAGGCCGAAGGGGTCTCTGAACACGTCGACACAACAGAGTCGCAGCCGCACGTTCAAGATCCGGAGGCTTTATCTCGCGAAGATTCCGAGCAAGAGATTGAGGACGAGATTGCGGTTGAAGCTGTCATACCCGACTCCGAGTCGGCAAATCCATGGGGAATTGTCGAGGAGTCCGCGAATGGTTCTTACGACGAGGCCTCATGGGACGAGGATTCGCCGGAAGTTGACGACAGCCGCGTCGGTGACGGCCGGTCATATGGCCTCGAAACAGAGCCCGACTACGAATCTGTTTCCGATGCCGCGCCTGAAGACATCGAGTCAGCTTGGGAAGTCACCGAGTATGTTGTGCCCGTGGCTGAGGCCGGCTCTGATCATACTCAATCCGTTGGGTCACTGCCGTACGATGAGATTGAAAAGCCCGCGGCCCCAACTCTCTCATCCGAGGGCGCTCTCGGCGGTGCGGATGACGGCGTCATCCGTGTCCCGAATCTGGGCAATCTCAGACCGGAGCAGCGGCAGCCGGATGGTGAGAGCGTAGATTCGCTCCTGGTTGGCGCCCGCAGTGCTCTCACAGATTCGCATCACTTGCGGCCGCGAGCGCCACAGGGCCTCACGGTAACCTTGCCGGATGCGCCGGAGCACGAGGAGGAAGACGACCTTGAGTCGCTTTCAGCACGAATACTTCCGCTGCTCACGTTTAAGTCCGGTCTTTTCGAAGAGCGTCTCGGTGCTGTCGTCGGAGCGGTCGCCGGTGTCGTGATACTGCTGGCCGGGGTACTTTTCGTTCCTCGCATGTTCTCCGGCGATGAGCCCGACGCGATTGCCGAGACCATCGTTCAGGATGGGCAGGATCACCTTCACGCCGCGGCTGAGCCGTTGACAGGTGTCCAAGAGGCCAGCTTGTCGATCGCCACTTTTCCACCGGGAGCGCGGGTGTACCTGAACGCGGAACTCATAGGCGTCACGCCATTCAAGGACGTTTCTCTTGAGCCCGGCGACTATCAGGTGAGTGTAGAGAAGGCCAATTTCGCCGCGCTCGATACCTTCCTGTCGTTGCAAAACAGCCGGGAGTTCTTCTTTGACCTTTCTGCCGAGGAGGGTCTGCTCACACAACAGGTTTCGGACGCTGAGAGTCATCAGTTGATGCAGGTGTCTGCAGAGCCTGCCGATTCCGAACCCGTAAGGGAGACAAGAAGGGAGCGCCGCAACACCGAATCATCCAACGTGGTCGACGAGCCGAAGCGAGAGCCGGCACGTACTTCTCGCCGGTCCCGTGAGGTTCAAACGCCGGCGGTTGGTGGACTTGTCGTGACTTCTGAGCCTATGGGCGCCGTCGTAATGCTCAATGGAGAGGTGGTCGGCGAAACCCCCGCTACTCTTTCAGAGATCGCTTCCGGTCAAAAGGTCCTGACATTGCAGAAGGACGGCTTTGTTTCTTACGAGACAGAGATCTCCGTCACTCCGGCAATTCAGACGCCGTTCCACGCGTCGCTTGCACCGGTCCAGGCATCGCTGTTCGTGAATGCCTCGCCGAGTGGCGACCTCTACGTGGATCACGTGCTTGTGAGCCGGGCAGTGACACCGGGACATATGGAACTTGTGCCCGTGGGGACCCGCAACATACGTATCGTGAACCCGCAGTACGGCGAATACGAACAGGTTGTCGAAGTTACGTCGGATAACAAGGCGACCGTGAGTGTGGATATGGTTTCGCACGGATATAGATGGTCGATTGAAAACGGAGACCGGTTGTTCTCGGAGTCTCGATATCAGGAGGCGATAGAGAACTATCAGAGAGCACTTGCCATTCGGCCGGGGAACACGAACCTCGACAACAAGATTGCTCTTGCCGCGAAGGCAATGGCCGAGAGCTCAATGCCATCGCAGGACAGCCGAACCGCTCCGATCGACGGGATCTATTCCGTGACAGACACGCCCCCGCAGTTGATCGGTGGCCTCGAGGCACTGCACGCTAACGTGATATATCCCGAGGAGGCCTACAACGAGGGCATTCAGGGACGCGTGTATGTCCAGTTTGTGGTCGACGAGAAGGGCAGGGCTCAGGACATAAAGATCGCCAAAGGCCTTCAGGGAGGTTGCAACGAAGAGGCGATACGGGCAGTCAAGCGCTCGCGATTCAAACCGGCGACAGTCGGTGGAGTGCCTGTGAAAGCCCGGCACACGCTGTTCGTCAACTTCACTATCTAAGCCTGCAGGGCCGGCCGGACATCCAGGCCGGCCCTTTGCTTTCTCCAGTCTATCGCTGTCCAGGCGCTGCGAGCGGCCATCATTACGCAAACGGCCAGGAAGGACTCGTTGAGGTCCTGCGGCACGAAGGTCCACAGCGCAATCAGCAGCACGTTTGCCATGGCAACGAGCCCCGCATAAGCAGCCGTTGCGCTCACGACACCACGCCTGGCGACCACGGCGGCATAGACCAAGTGCGTCGGCCACGCCCACGCGAGGTTCCAATTTGAGGCCGTGACGTGGTGAGCGGTGCCGAACCACATGAACAGGAGGAAGCAGCCCACCAATCCGACCAGCCCGAACAGGACGACATCGGTCATGCCGGCGGATTTCTTTCTTCGCGCGTCCACAACCGTCTTGAGGAGTAGTAACGCGCATGTAACCCAGAGTGATAGGGCGGCCCAATCAGTACCGCTTTCCTCTCTTGTATACCCCGCAATCGTTATCAGAGAGTCTTTGCTTGTGACCAGAGAACGCTCGATCCCGGCTGAGTCTAACAAGACTGCGCGATCAAAAGTCTGCTCGAGGTAGTCCGGCAGAAAGGTCGTCTCTCCAAAAGATGCTACTCGGTCCACACGGGCACCGAGCAGGAGATCGATTCCTAATTCGAGAAACGGTGTTTTGGCCAGGTATGGTCGCAGCAGCTGACGAAAAGTCGCGTTGCCCTGCTGTCCATTCTGAAAATCGACTCGCGCCCCCAACGCGTCGCGTAATGCATCTCGGATACGCGTCGAGCAATTGTCGAACAGGAAATCGTAGCGATAGTAACGGTTTTCCTCTCGCGCGTTCGTTTGCAGGAAACCGAAAAGAAGCTCTCTCTCGTCAAGGGTAAGGTCCAATACCTGCTCGACGGCCGGACGCTCCTCGATGTCACGGTAGAGTCTCAGGGCATTACGCCAATATGCTACGCTCAGGTAGTAGTCCATCCGACCGAGAGCAAACTTGGCGACGAAGAAGTCGTCGTCGAAATTGAAAGTGCCGTAGCTGTAGGAGAGGTCGAGACCCCGATCGGGATCTGTGACTCGAATCGCACTGTGTCCGAAGAGCGAATGGATGGCATCTCCCGGCATTACAGTTACCAGCGAGATGCGGGACGACTCCGACAGGCGTTCGCCTTGCGCCATGAGATCGGCGGCGCCCGACATACCCGCGAGTAGTAATATGAGCGGCACCGCCCGGGTAATGACTCTCGTGTGCGGATGGGTTGTCGGGCGGCACATTTCTAGAAGACTTTGCCGGATACGGGGAGATGCTAACGGTCGCGGTGGTAAAATCAAGATAAGGGGGCCGATGATGACGAGTTCGTTTCCCTGAACTAGCGCTAAGGATAGAAGTGACCCGCCGCCAAAGAGCTGAGACGGTTATCGGTGCCCTTCGGGAGGCGATACCTCGCCCGGAGACCGAGCTCGAGTACGTGGATCCGTATCAACTGATCGTAGCTGTCATCCTTTCCGCACAGTGCACGGATGAACGCGTAAACCGGGTCACGCCGGCCTTATTCGAGCAGTTCTCGGACATCCACTCGTTGGCCGACGCTGCCCCGGATGAAATCTATCCTTTCATCAAGTCGGTCACCTATCCGAATAGCAAGTCGCGTCATCTCGCGGGGATGGCCCGGCGAGTCGTGGAAGATTACGACGGACAAATACCCGAGACACTCGAGGAGTTGATGACGCTCCCTGGCGTCGGGCGCAAGACCGCTCAGGTCGTTGCCTCCGTCGCGTTCGACATCGATGCGCTGCCCGTCGACACGCACATCTTCAGAGTCGCCAATCGAATCGGGCTTGCGAAAGATGCGCGTACCCCGCTACACGTGGAGCGTCAGTTGAAGAAGGTGCTCCCGGAGGAAGATTGGTCGGAAGGGCATCATCTGCTGATCTTGCACGGGCGTTATACATGCACGGCGCGTAGTCCGCGGTGCGACGCGTGTCCTGTGCCGCCGGCATGCAAGTACTACGATCGGTTGCAGCGTCTGCCGGATCCGATCAAGGGGCTTTCGAAGCGAACAGGAAAATACTTTTGCGCGACACGCGAACACTATTTTGACGACCCGGCCTATCAGACGGACCGGTACGGGATACAGCAGATTGCCTGTCCCCGGTGCGGCTCTATGAACGTGTTCGAGACGAACAACGGTCGCTCCACCAAGCAGATACCCGACTATCGCGTCGGGAGGTAACGATATACCAATACCTATGAAACCGAATAACAAGCACATCCTAATCATCCTGGACGGGTATGGGATCGCTGAGGACCCTTCGGTGAGCGCAATCGAGGCGGCACGGAAACCCTTCCTCGATCGCCTTTTTAAAACGCACCCTCACTCAACTCTCGACGCGTCGGGATTGGCGGTCGGTCTTCCGGAAGGACAGATGGGTAATTCCGAAGTCGGCCACATGAATCTGGGGGCCGGCCGGGTCGTGTATCAGGACATCACACGAATCGATCGTGCCATTGAGGAGGGGTCTTTCTTTGACAATGAGGCGCTTGGAGAGGCCGTTTCTCGTGTGGTCGCGTCCGGCCACAAGCTTCACCTGATTGGTCTCTTTTCCGATGGCGGAGTTCACTCTCATATTGATCACCTGTTCGCGATACTTGAGCTTGCGTCGCGCCATGGACTGAAGCAGCAGCAAGTCTGCGTACACGCTTTCACGGACGGGCGTGACACGGATCCGAAGGGAGGCATCGACTATGCGCGGCAATTCCTCGATCGGGCGGGGGAGAAGGACGTGGGTGTGCTTGCCAGCATCGTCGGCAGATACTACGCCATGGACAGGGACAATCGATGGCAACGCACTGAGCTTGCCTACCGGCTGCTTGTGGATGGGGAGGGTGCCGAGTTCGATGACCCTGTCACGGCCTTGCAGGAAAGCTACGACGACAACGTAACCGACGAGTTCATCAAGCCCGTTCGGATTGCGGCCGACGTCGACACGAGGATTTCAAAGGGAGACTCCGTCGTCTTTTTCAATTTCCGAGCCGACAGGGCTCGTCAGATCACGCGGGCACTGACAGAGCATGACTTTGAGAAGTTCGAGGTGAGCGATCTCGACCTTCACTTTGTGACCTTTACGCCCTACGAGGAAGACTTTGATCTGCCTGTAGCGTTTCCAAAGGTCAATTTGGAGAAGACCTTGGGTGAAGTGATCGCTTCTGCTGGGCTGCGACAGTTACGAGCCGCTGAAACCGAGAAGTATCCACATGTAACGTACTTCTTCAGCGGCGGACGAGAGACAGAGTTCGAGGGTGAGGAACGTATTCTCGTTCCCTCACCAAAAGTTGCGACGTACGATCTTCAACCGGAGATGAGCGCTCCCGAGTTAGCTGATCGTGTTGCTGCTGCATTGGCAGCCGAGGATTATAGTCTCGTTGTACTCAACTTTGCCAACCCGGACATGGTGGGGCATACGGGGGTCTTCGAGGCGGCGGTGGCGGCTGTTGAAGCCGTTGATGCTGCCACCAAGGTGGTCGTCGATTCAGCCATTGCCAACGGCTACTCGGTCGAGATCATCGCGGACCATGGCAACGCTGACAAGATGCGCAACCCCGATGGTTCTCCTCATACCGCGCACACGACTGCCCTCGTTCCTCACCTGATTATATGGGAGGGCTTTGATGGGCCGATTCGGCACGGCAAGCTCGGCGACATCGCTCCAACGATTCTGCGGATCCTTGCAATCGAGCAGCCGGACGAGATGACGGGCCAACCGCTTGTATAGCTACTAACGGATCTCGAGATCAAACGGGAGGCGAGCCTGCACAGTGGCGTGGTCGACGACGGCCTGCTTCAAGGCGCGTGCTTGTTTGAGCAGGGCTCTTTCCGCGTCGCTGAGGACCAAGTCAGTCCATGCCTGAATGGCTCGAGCCTCGAGGGATCCGGTCATTCGCTGCAGAAAAGTCTTCGGACGGGGAAGCGTTCGCACGCGATAGGTCTGGGGGTCGAGGCCCGCCATGTCGGCAGCGATTTCAATTGCCGTGTCAAGGTCGCCGGTAACATCTACCAGGTTATTCGACAGCGCGTCCGACCCGAGCCACACACGCCCTTCGGCGAGTCTTCGGACCTCTTCATCAGAAAGCCCCCTGCCTTCGCTGACAAGGTGGAGAAATTTCTCGTACGTCTTGTCGGTCAATTCCTGAACCAGGGCTTCCTCTTGTGGAGCAAGCGGTCGCACGCCCGAAAACATGTCCGCATAGGGACTTGTCGATACGTTGTCGAAGGTGATACCAAGCTTTTCGGCGAAGAAATCGCCGGTGTCCAGGAACAGGCTGAAGACACCGATAGAACCAGTGATCGTGAGCGGCGTGGCTATGACGGTGTCAGCGGCCATCGCAATCCAGTATCCCCCTGACGCGGCCACGTCGCCCATTGAGACAACAACCGGCTTTTCGGCGGCCGTGAGGGTTATCTCGCGAAGCATCGCGTCGGCGGCGGGGGCAAATCCGCCGGGTGAGTTGATGCGGAGGACCACGGCCTTCACGCTTTCGGATTCTCGCGCCTCTCGTATTGACTTGGCAAACGATTGCGAGCCTAGAAAACCCGATGCGAACGGAGAGTCATCCTGGCTGTCGCCGTTGATGATCGTGCCTACTGCATACACAATGGCCACGTCACCCTCCTTGCCGGTCGGAAGGCCGGCGGCCGAAGCGGGTACGCGCGCGTATCGCTTCAGGCTGATGGTATTCAGTTTGGATTCGCGCTCGAGTCCAAGAGCATCCTTCCACCGCTCCACTACCTCGTCGGTATGAATGAGCGCCGTCACAAGCCCCGCCTCAAGAGCGTCGTCCACGGTCAGAATCGCGTCGGTGGTGGCGAGCGCCTTCAGGTCTTCGTGCGACAACCCGCGTGCCTCAGCGATCGCATCAAAGAAGACCGTCTCCTGGGCCTCGAGAATTGCCTGCAGTTGCTCTTCGTTTTCGGCGGAGAAGTCCCGCCGCATATAGGACTCGCCTGCGGACTTGTAGGACCCCGCACGAATGACATTAGGCTCTATCTCCAGCTTGTCCAACAACCCTCTGTAGAAGGACGCGACTATGGCGAAACCGTTGAACTCGAAGATGCCGTCGGCTACCGCGTAGATACTGTCGGCGGCGCTCATCAGGTAATACTCCGACTCTGTGTCGATGTAATCCTCACTTGACGCGAAGACCGGCTTGCCGCTGTCCTTGAACTTCGAGACGGAGGAACGAATCTCATACATCGTTGACCACGGGATGCTCGAGCTTCCCATCTTGAGCCACAACCCCGAGATGCGGGAGTCGGCGGCCGCTTTTTCGATCGCCCGTTTCATGGCACGCAGGTCCACCGCCGGCTCGTCGGCCAGGAGCTGAGCAAGAGGATCGCCGGAAACCTGCTCGGGGACGGATCCTGAAATCTCGGCGACAAGTACCGCGCCCTCCTTCACCCTCGGCACATTGTCGGAGGATGCCGCAATACCGATGATGAACATGAACAGAAACAGGAAGACGATCCCGATCGCGATGAGAGCGCCGAGCGTGCTGGCTATTAGGGTCGAAAAAAACTTCATGTGTGTATCGGCTCTTGCGGGAAAGTTCAGAGCATTTCAGATGACTGGCCTACCGTTCGGTTGACCGACGAAAGAGTACGGAATAAGTTACGCCAGCGACCGTACGGTGTCTCAGTCTCAGCGCAACCTTCAACAAGTAGCCTCCTTTGGACCAGGTTCTACAGTACGAAATACCGGTTCTCCACCCGATCGTCGTGCACTTCCCGATAGGTCTTCTCGTGGGTGCGGCTGTCGTCGGCGCGGTGTGGCTCATGAGGGGTACTGGTTTCTGGCGCAATTCACTTTGTGTCGTTTCCGTGATGGGCGCACTGGGAGCCGCTTTCGCCTACTTGACGGGCGAAGCCATGGAAGAGGCCGCTGAGGGTAACCCCATCGTAGAGGAGATCGGCGAGTTTCATGAGACGCTGGGGCTTGTCACGTTGATCGCTTCTCTTGTTGCGACCGCTGCGGTGGGAATTGTTGTGTGGATGGGCAGAAGGCGAGGTGCACCTGCGGATCCCATGGTGGTCCGCCTGATCGTCTTTGCATTGGTGTCCGCAGCCGCCATCCTCGTCTTGATCACAGGACATGCCGGCGGAGTGATGGTCTGGGGTGTCGCGCGATAGCAGTATCCGCACGCCCGTCGCTACCTGAGATCACGACCACGGGGTCTAACCAGTCTATAGGCTCGTTTGCGAAGCCTCCCGCCTTGCGCCGTCTATTTTTTTGGACGATTTAGACCCTTGAAAGGCTCGGAAAGCTGGCTTCAGAGCCTGAAATCGACCTTCAGGCCCCTAAAACTGCTTCACATAATCTTGGCACATCTTTTCTAGTGATTCACCTGAGGACGTCGGACGTCCCCCTGTAAACACGAATCAAAAACAAGGTGTGCGCTATGAAACGGATTAAGAGAACAGCGGCGCACGGGCTGTTATTGGCAACGGTAATGCTCGTCGGTGCGTCTGCCGTCAACGAGGTGATGGCACAGAGGGGGCGTGCCGAAACGGGTAGGTCCGATAGATCGTCACGTGTCGAGCGGCGCAGTTCAGGCAAAGCAGACGGCGCGAACAAGAAGGCCGCAATCCGAAAGAACTCACGAAGCCAGAGCAAGGCGGTGCAGCGAGAAAAGACTCGTGGCCAGAATAAGACGGTGCAGCGCCGGCAAGCGGGAAGTCAGAAAAGCGCCGCCCAACGAGGGAAGGCGAGAAGTCAAACCAAGGCCGTGCAGAGGACAAATGGCCGACGCGGAGACGGTGCGGTGGCTGCCAACCGGCGAAGCAGCGAGAATGTTGAGGGCCGCGGTTCCAGGCAGAAGGCGCGTGTCGTCAGGAGGAACGATCGCTCCGGGTCGGAGGACACGCGTGCCGGCAAAGAGCGGGGGGCGACCCGCAAGCAGCGTGGAGGCGACGGTCGCATCGACGATCGCAACGAGCGTCGTTCCAATGTGCGCGGAGGCCGGACGAACGATCGCGTGTCGGGCGGCAGTCGTTCGATCTACATAGGTGATCGAAAGCCTGACAGGTATCGTCGCAACCCGGACGGTCATCGCACCGGGCCGGTCGACACCCACCGAAAAAACAGGTTCGCGAATCATTATCGACATCAGAAGCACTACAAGCCATATCGTCACAATCGACGGCATTGGGCCAAGTACGCGTGGTGCAACGTGTACCATCCAGCAGGTCACCATCATTACGTCAATGCTCATATTCACATTGGCTCACATCTGCACATCGGTATCACTTGGCCGTGGAAGAGGCGTTTTCACAGGCATTGGAGACCGCGGTACCGCTACCGTCAGGTGGTGTATGTCGACGCGGGCTGGGGAGGACACCGCCGATCGAGTCGGGTTGATGTGCGGACCTATTACCGGCATCGTGTATTGCACGCCAGTGATCAGTATGCCGAAATAGAGATCGAGGTTGATGCGATCGAACTTTACCAGAACGACCAGTATCTGAGCACGATCGACCGCATACCGGGACAGCTTCGAAAAATGCGGGCCACCGTCTATGCAGACGGACGGATCGAATTCGACCGAAACGTCTTTATCATTGGGGACGCTCGTTCGGGCTTCGAACTGATCGCCACGCGATACTACGACGACTACCTGTACAACGCGTACGATTCGCGGCATGGATATCGCGTCGGCCGGGTAGATCTGCGGCGTGGCCGAGTTAAGATGAAGAAACACAGTCGTCTTTTTGACCCGTACGACTTCGGTGGGTTCGTACCGATCTCGCTTCTTCCCGATGACGAAAGGCTCTGGGATTACGGGCGACCGTACCTCGATGGCGACCGCTACCACGGTGATGGCGCCGGATGGTATCGGAACTATCGGGATCGCGAATACGACCAAGATGACGACTACGAGCTAAGTCGGAACTTTGATATCAGCTACCGAACGCCGCAGGGCGCTGAGATTCGGATGGAACGAAGCACCTTCGTCGACCGACTCGACTAGGTCAGCGGCCGACTTTGTCACATGCAGGCGCCGTCCCGGCAAAGCAAAATGCGGGGGCGGCGCCTTTAATATTTAAGTAATTGGGTTACCGCTGTGTTCGCGCCGTTGCAGGTGGTGAAACCCTCGGGCGGAACTAAGGGTACGACGAGTCGCACTGGAAGGCCGTCAGATTGTCATTTTGATGTCGATTCTGGCTCATGGTGGGTTGATTATTAGCGATACCTGGCATGACCGATCTGACTGAATTACCGGTAATCGATGGCGGCAAGGCTTTTGCAGCGGAGACCCCCATGACTACGCCACAGCAGAATACAGGATCGAAAGGGGCTTCCGGCCCCCTTACGGACCGGGAGCGCCGGATCCTACGGCTTGTCGTGCAGAGTTTTATCGATACCGCGGGTCCCGTAGGATCGCGTTTTGTATCGAAGAACTTCCCGATCGGTTTGAGTCCGGCATCCGTGAGAAATACGATGAGCGATCTGGAAGAGTTGGGCTATCTGGATCATCCGTATACATCGGCTGGACGCGTGCCGACTGAGCTGGGATATCGCACTTTCGTTGACGAACTGATGGAATCGCCGGAGCTCTCGAAAACCGAAAAGACGGCTATCAAGAAGGAGCTTGAGTCTCTGATGGGCGACACGGAAAAGCTGCTGAAAGAGAGCTCTAAGATGCTGGGTCGCCTGTCCAACTTGCTGGGGCTGGTATTGAGCCCGCGTCTGTCGGCTGGAATACTCGATAGACTGGAGGTCGTGCCGTTGTCTTCGTCGCGAGCGATGTTCGTCATCAGCGTAAGAGGAGGATTGATTCGTACGATTGTCCTGCAGATCGAGAGCGACGTGCCTCGCCACGAGCTTGACATCATCGTAGCGATGCTCAATGAGCGCCTTGCTGGACTGACCTTGGAGGAGATCCGCAAGACATGCGCTGATCGTGTCAAAGACCTTGATGACGAAGTGACGGGAATCGTTCAGCTCGTCTTGAAGGAACGCGGTACGCTGTTCAGCGAGGCGGCCAATGCGGCCCGTCTTCAATACGGGGACACACGAAATGTCCTCGCACAGCCTGAGTTCAGCGAGCTCCCGGAGCTCCGAAGTTTCATGGATCTTATTGAAGACCGCGAGACGGTGGTGCGACTGATTGAGAAGGACGATGAAGATGGGCTATCAGATGTCGGCGTCGCTGAGATTCGAATCGGTTCCGATATCGGAAATCTGGAAGACGTCTCCGATTATTCTCTTGTTACGGCGAAGTACGTACTGGGTACCACCGAAGGGACGGTCGGCGTGCTGGGCCCCAAGCGGATGGACTACGCCCGAGTCGTTGGACTCGTCGAGGGAATCGCTGCACTGCTGTCGACTGAGCAGGAAGAGTCGCCTCAGTAATTCTGAAAAAGTCACTTGTTAACCAGGAATAAACCAGGCCGGGAAGGCGTGACGGATAAGAACTACAAAGACGAAGGTGTAAATGGCGTGCCCGAGAGCCGTCCAGACACTTACGACCAGGCGATGGATGGGCCCTCTGAGGCTGGCGCGGACAGGTCTGCAAAACCGGCCGCTCAAAGCGGTAGCGTCCAAGGGACCGATGTGAGCGAAGCTTCCTCTAACGCCGCCGCTGATGAGCAGCTGTCGACAGAGGAGGACCTTCGTACGCTGCGCGATCGGCTTCTCCGGCAGGCAGCCGAGTTTCAGAACTTCAGGCGCAGGGTTGAGCAGGAGCGCAAGCAAGACGTCAAATTTGGGCAGAGCATCGTGCTGCAGGAGCTTCTAGACGTA
>JBFIPX010000009.1:0-38453 GCA_041609895.1 Rhodothermales bacterium | reverse complement strand
TTCGTTGTTACCCGCGCGGACTACAACCCTTCGTATTCCGATTTTCGTTTACGCTTTGAGCGAAACCTGTGATCTTTTCCAGGCACGCAATTCAGGGCAAAGATCAGAAGAGCGCGTAGATAAACGGAGCGAGTGCCGAGCCCTGTGTCAATACGATCAGCAGACTGAGAAGGGCTAGCACGATGACAATGGGAGCCAGCCAGAACTTCTTACGCACGCGAAGAAAGTCCCAGAACTCACGCAGGATGGATATCTTGCCCATCGGCCGTCTTGGTATGATCTGTTTAATGAGTGCAAATGAATTGACTGCGCGTAAAACGGCCAGTCAAGCCATTCGATCCCGCAACAGGAATATTGCGAGCCCGTACCCCTTCGTGAGCATTCTTTCCCGATAGACCGTGCTGAGAGCGATCACCGACATTGTCGAAGGATTGCGTATCGCCGTTCGCGCGTTGCGCGTCCAGAAGATGCGCTCCGTCCTGACTACCCTCGGGATCGTCATTGGCGTTGTCTCTGTCACGCTGATGGCGACTGTTGTGAACGGTATCGAGCAGGACTTCGAAGAGGACATGGCCACACTTGGAACCGATGTGATCTACATCGAGAAATGGCCTTGGTCCGTTGTACGTGATTGGTGGAACTATATCAACAGGCCAAACATGACGGCCGATCTTGCGGACGCTATAACGCGAAAGTCACAGTACGCTCTTGCCGCGGTCCCCGTGGCTCAGACAAGCCGGCCTATCTCCTATGAGGGTCAGTCCGTAACGGGCGCTCAGGTCGTAGGCGCTACGACTCCGTATTCCATCGTGCATCAGTTTGGACTTGAGGCGGGTCGCTTCTTCACCGACGTCGAGGGACGTGCCGGTCGGAGAGTCGCGGTCGTCGGTGCCGAGATTGCCGAGAAGCTTTTTGTTGTAGGCGACCCGGTGGGCAAGACAATTCGCATTGGCGGCAATCGGTTTGAAGTGATCGGCGTCTTTGAAAAGAAAGGCGAAAGTGCTGACCAAACTGGAACGGCGGATCTTCAGGCGGTTGTTCCGTTTGAGGCATTCAAGCGACTTTTCGGAATGCAAAATCGGGACCTGTCGATTCGGGTCCGCATTCGCGATGCAGCCTATCTCGATGCCGCCAAGTCAGAGATCACCGGCATCCTGAGGGTCGCTCGCGGCCTGGGGGCCACTGAGCCAAACAATTTCGAGTTGAATGAGCAAGAGACGCTGCGCGCGCAGACAGCCGGAATCAAGGCGGTCATCTATGGAATCGGGATCGGCCTGACGGCGCTCGCGCTGCTGGTGGGCGGCATTGGTGTGATGAATATCATGTTTGTATCCGTACGAGAGCGAACGCGGGAGATAGGAATACGAAAGGCCGTCGGAGCACCATCGCGGTCAATCCTGATTCAGTTCCTGATCGAAGCCGTGATCGTATGTCTCGTCGGGGGGGTGATTGGTGTGCTCCTTGCGCTGCCTTTGGGTTTCGCCGTCCAAATGGTCTTGCCATCCAGTCTCGACTTCCAGATGGTGGGCATAGCCTTCGGCATATGCGTCATCGTCGGTATCATATTCGGATTGGCTCCGGCGTACACAGCCGCAACAGAGGAGCCCATCGAGGCCTTGCGATATGAATGAGTCTGCCAACGGATCGGTGATTTAGCAATGGCGCTGCTCGAGGCCTTTCGCATGGCGATCGCGGCGATTCGTGGTCACAAGCTCCGGTCAAGCCTGACCCTTACGGGTATGGTGATCGGTGTTTTTGCCATTATCGTTTCGATAACGGCAGTGAAGGTGATCGATGTGTACTTCAAGGAAAGCTTGTCTTTTCTCGGCGCGTCTACGTTCACAATCACCCGTTTCCCGAGCATTCAACTCGGCGCCCTGGACCCCAGCATTCGAAACCGTCCGAGGATCTCGTATGACCAGATCGAACGTCTGGAGCGATCGATTGCTTTACCGGTCACGGTAAGTCCGATCGAGGACTTCGCCTTGTCGAAAGTCCGTTACGGCGAGGAGGAGACGGAGCCCAATATCATATTACTCGGAACGGACGAGGACTTCCTGGGAAACTTCAGCTATGAACTCGATCAGGGACGATTTCTGACGCCCGAGGATTTGCTTTACGCACGGCCCGTTGTAGTGCTTGGATCTGAAGTTGTCGATCAGGTATTCCCAAACCAGACGCCGATCGGAAAGTCGATTCGTTTCGACGGCCACCGATTTGAGGTCGTTGGAATCCTGAAGTCAAAAGGTAATTTTCTGGGGTTCAGCCTCGACAATCGAATCTATGCGCCAATCACGCGGTGCTTTACCCTGTACGGGGCCGCCAATCGAAATATTGCCAGTACGAGCGTCCGCTCGACGCGTCCTGAACTCTACGAAGCCGTGCGAGAGGAAGTCATGGGGCGTTTCCGAACGATTCGAAAGGTGCCGCCTGGCGATCCGCCGAACTTCGAGTTGTCCACGAACGACACGATGCAAGCAGTGTTTGCTGCTTTCACTGCCACGCTCACGATTGCAGGCGCCATCATCGGACTCATTTCTCTCCTTGCAGCCGGCGTCGGCATCATGAACATCATGCTGGTCTCGGTCACGGAGCGAACCCGTGAGATCGGAGTCAGGAAATCCGTAGGAGCGCGCAGGTCCGACATCATGCGTCAATTTCTGTTCGAGGCGTTCTTTTTATGCCAGTTAGGTGGTCTCATCGGAATACTGCTAGGCGTGGTCGTTGGCAATGGCGTTGCTCTGTACTTCGACATCACGCCGGCCTTTCCTTGGGGATGGGCGATAGCGGCCGTATTGATGGTGACTTTCGTCGCGTTGGTATTTGGCGGATACCCCGCCTTCAAGGCCGCGCGGCTTGATCCAATTGAATCTCTTAGATACGAATAGTCGCTTGTGCCGCTCACTTCTCTGCCTCTCCGCCATCATCGAATCGAACTGCGGCCACTGCCCTGCAAACTTCACAGGAACCCATGACTACCGAGAACGGACAGCTTAAGGCGAAGCGCGCGGTTGGCGGGCAGGTCGCCGATATGGTTGAAGACGGCATGAGTGTCGGAATCGGTACCGGATCAACGGCTGCCTTTGCAATCGCGGCGATTGGCAGGCGTATTGCTGAGGGTCAAATCAGGATCCGTGGGGTGCCCACTTCCTACGCCGCCGAGCGCCTTGCCCGGGAGCACGGTATTCCATTGACGAGCCTGGACCATCTTGAGGAGCTTGACCTCGCTTTCGACGGAGCCGATGAGGTCGACCCCGCCTACAACCTCATCAAGGGGCGAGGCGCGGCACATGCACGCGAGAAGGTGGTGGCTTCGCAGGCACGGCGCTTTGTCGTCCTCGTGGACGCGACCAAAAGGGTAGACGTGCTAGGCACAAGGATGCCCGTTCCAATCGAGATCATTCCGATGGCGCTCGGACCAGTGTCACGAGCCGTGAAACGACTTGGCGCGGAGCCCATCCTTCGCATGGGCGAAAAGAAAGATGGTCCGGTCGTTACGGACCAAGGTCTCTGGCTGGTCGACGCCCGGTTCCCTCGGATCGATGCCCCGGGTGATCTCGATCGGAAGCTGAATGGAATTCCCGGGGTCGTCGAACACGGCCTCTTTGTTGGGATGACGACTGACCTCCTGGTCGGACTGGCCGATCAGAGCGTCCTGCATGAGCGTGTGGAGCGCTGACGTATCGATAGCAAATCAAATAGGAAAAGGCCCACCGATTTTGGTCGGCAGGCCTTCTCCATGGGTCAACAGCTTCAAATGAGAAGCTACTTAAGCTTGAACGTGATCGGCAGCGACATCTTGACCTTGACCGGCTTTCCTCGCTGCTTTCCTGGCTTGAAGCTCGCTTGACTTACGGCACGCAACGCCTCTTCGTCGCAACCTGCCCCAATCCCACGTACAACGACCGGGTCCACAACCTTTCCCTGTTCGTTGACGACGAACTGCACGATCACCCGACCTTCCACCCCGGCCTTTTTAGCTATCGGGGGATACTTGATCTGGGACTGAATGGCGGCGAGTCCACCAATCAACTCGGGCATCGTCTCAACGATGACAAAAATTTCCGGCTCCGGCTCCTCTTCCTCCTCAGCTGGCGGCGGAGGCGGCGGTAGGTCCATTACTTCGTCAATGTCGAGGGACGCGTCGAGATCGAGTTCATCATCTTCGAGAATCTCGTCATCCGGAACCTCGACAGGAACCGGTGGCCTCGGCGGCGGAGGTGGCTTGACAATCTGCTTGGTTTGCTGGATTTCCTCCATCTGGACGACTTCCTGCTCGGGCATAATGATTTCCATCGTCTCTTGACCCCGGAGATCGATGTTGAAGGCCAATATCAGCAGGCCGAGGGCTCCGATGAGTCCCAACTGGACGTACATCGGATAGCGCTGCCGGAGATTTGCCTTTTCTGTCTTCTTTAGTGCCATGAGTCACTCGCCAACAGATGGCGTAATCTGGTTGAAGTTTGCAATCGTGTTACAGGACTCGCGGGCGCACAGTTCCGCGCCTCAATGAACTGACTTTATACGAAAAACGCGTGTGCCACACAACTTATTGTGTGCTCAACCGCCGATATATGACACCCGTTCGGGGGTGAAGTTGCCTAGTCACGATTGAGTCGGACGGCGAAGATGACGATCGACGCGCCTAGTCCCGCGGTATTGGCGATGGCGTCGAACGGGTCAGGAGATCGCTCCCACGGCAAGACGCCCTGGTATAACTCAGTCCCAATCGCGAGCAGAAGGCCGGAGACCCCAACGATAATCAATCGCTTTCGAAGTGGTGCCGTCAATGCTCGCATCCACAGCCATCCGTAGCCGAAGAACAGTACGAAGTGAGCGAGTTTGTCTGCTTGGTCGATGTCTACTGCCGGGATGTCTCTTCCGGGTATCGTGCACGCTGCGACGATCAGCAGAGTCCATGCGATCGCAAAGATGTGAGCTGTTCGCATTCAACCCGTGAGCTGTAGGAGGGTATTCGGTAGCTCGTTCACTATGTCCATCGCCATGACGCTGTCCCGATACATCTTAGTGGCGAGGTTTTCAGCGGCCGTACCTCCAACAAAGAGCGCACACAGTGCAGCGTCTAGCGGTGAAAGCCCGCGCGCCAGAAATCCGGTGATCATACCCGCCAGGACATCTCCCGAGCCCGCTGTGGCCAGCGCCTGATTTCCAGTCGTAGTGATAAAAGCAGTGCCCCCCGGAGTTGCTACAACCGTCGGAGCGCCCTTGAAGACCAGAATGGAGTCCCACTGCGCCGAGAGAGAGCGTGCCGTCTGGACCGGATTGGAGACGTCTATCTCGTATCCGGCAAGTCTACGCAGTTCGCCGAGGTGGGGTGTCAGGACCCAGCGGCCCTTTGACAACGAAGCTAGTGATGTTGGGTCTGACGCCGCGTGGAACAGGCCGTCGGCGTCGAGAACCACCGGCAACTTTACTGACTTGAGCAGACGCCAGAGAAACGCCCCCGTCTTTTCGTGTCGACCGAGACCAGGGCCGACCAGCACCGCACCGGCTTTCGAGATCCGGTCTGCAAGCGCCTCCATGGAGGCCTGGACACTGATACCGTCGGAATCGGTCGGGAGTGCCTCAGTCATTATCTCGGTGAGGCGAGTCTCCAGGCTGCGGATGATTGGCTCGGGAGCGGCGCAGACCACTGCGCCGGCGCCTACCCGTGCAGCCGCCGTCGAAGCCATCACGGGAGCGCCCGTGAGACCTGGCGATCCCGCAACCACGAGTGCAAGGCCCGAGCTGTACTTGTGAGCTCTTCTCGGGCGCGCGGGCAGCAATTGTCTGATGTCGTCGCGCTCTACAGAATACAGCGGCCCTGGCTCCGAAGCGGCGGCCTCTTCGAGGAGCGAATCAGGAATTCCTATGTCCGCTACAGAGACCGTGCCTGCGAAATCCGGGCCCTCTCCAACAAGAAGTCCCTGCTTGCAGGCGCCCATCGTCACGGTTAGCTCAGCACGAACTGCGTCACCGAGAACCTCGCCCGTATCTGAGTGGATGCCCGTCGGGATGTCGAGCGCAACGACCGGCCTTCCCGCCACGTTTATTCGTCCGACAACGCTGCCGAGTGGATCGCGAAGTGGCTTCGTCAGACCGGTTCCAAGCAGGCCGTCGACAATCAGATTGAATTCCGAGAAATCGCCATCGGGCTCCCGATAAATACTGAGCCGTTCGCTGGTCTGCTCCACCTGCTGGAGCCGCTCGAAGTTCGTGGTGGCATCGGGAGCCAGGTCGCTCGTACCGAGAACCATCTGGACGGTGACTGTGGCACCCATCTCATGAAGGAGCCGGGCAACGACGAGAGCATCTCCCGCATTGTTTCCCTTTCCGCACACGCAGCAGGCCCTCAGCCCATTTGTCGACCCAACAAAATCGGCAATGGAATCAGTTGCCGCGACGCCCGCATTCTCCATCAGCGTGAGCGATGGAATGCCGGAGGAGATGGCGCGGTTGTCTGCCAACCTCATTTGTGCCGCGGTCAGGATCTTCTTCATCTGGATCGAGGCTGGAATAGCTCAACGTCAATCGTGTCGGTCTCTGTCTCCCATCTCGCGCGAACCCTCAGGGAATCTGACGCCCAGAAAATTGGTTCGGCGGGTTTGTACGGAGTTATGTGTCCCGAATCCCACCTGTCGTTTCGATTGTCGTCGCGGACAATTCGAAGGCTGTAGGTGCCGGGCGGTAATCCCTGCAGCTCGAATGTCTGGTCTTCGAGGACCTGCGCGGATGCGTCGGGACGCCTCACTGACTTTGAGATGGCTTGCACCAGGACTGCAGACGAATCGGGATAACCTGAAAGGACTCCGGTAATGCTGCCCACATCGCGGAAGGTCTGCTGGAAGTACCGTTGACGCTTCGTTGAATCCGGGTCTTCCACTTCCGGCGTGCGCCAGTGAAGATCAAACAAACCATTTTCAGGCAATTCGGTCACGGTAACGGAATAGTCTACCATGTTTGGAGTCGAAAGGAGGTAGCCGACGGGTGTCCCGCTCGTATCGGACACAGTTAACCGGCTGAGAACGAACGACGTGTCCGCCGGCACAGTGAACTTCAATCCGGCTCGGGCTTGAACGGGTAAGGTGACCACATCCATAGTCGACGGAGGGATGAACGCCGCCAACCGCACGCCGGCCGTGTCCGTGCGGCCATCAGAGCTGAATTCCAGGATCTCGCGGGCGCCGGGATTGCCCGACGAGTCGGCTACGACACCGGCCGTCAACCGATAGTCTCCGCGGGGAAGCGGCTCGACAAAGACAATGACGGCGCGCGGGTCGTTAAGCGGCTGATAGACCGAGCGCGCCGTGCCAAACGTCGTTCTGCTTGAATCACTGATGGACCAGGAGGCGACTGAATCGGTATCGACAATCACGTTTTCCAGGTACTGTAGACTGACCCGCGCCGACGACAGCACTTGGACACGGCGGACAGTAGGCATTATGGTGTCAAACACGGCCGCGTACCATGGAGGCGGCAGTCCTGTCCCGATCGTGTCGGCGCTCAGCTGCAGAGTCGGTGGGACCGCAAGTAGTTCCATGTTGTCGGGAAGACGATTGCCGTTTTTGTCCCCTACGCCAACGACAAAGTATGGTCGGAGGCTCAGGTATTCGAACCGGAAGTTGCCTGATTCGTCGGTTTCCGTCTGATACAACGGCTTGTCGGGAAGACGTCCCGCAGCAGTTGTATCCGACACCGCATACGCAAATACCTGCATAGCTGCCACTCCGGACCCATCTATCGGGTTGATAATGCGTCCTGATATCCTGGCCGTATTAATCTCCGGACCAGTCGAGAAGGCCCTCGTAATCGGGGCCTTGAGCGACACGTTGCGAATGTCGCGGAATCTGCTTCCAATCGTGACGATATAGGTTGTATTCGCCTCTAGCGACTCTCGAAACCGGATCGAGACACGTCGTCCGTCCCACTTGAGGTCGGGTTGAGATGCGGGCTCAGGCGTGATCTCGAGTGCCTGCAAGAACGAACCCTCATCGACATATTCGTTGAAGATTAGCTCAACCGTATTCCCGGCGTAATTGACTGTGTTATTTGGCGGGCGCATTTCCACCACTTCAGGGGGTTCGCGGTCCGGCGGACCTCCGGAGGGGGCCATTGGTACAGCGCAGCCACTCATGACGAGGGAGACATACGCACAGGATGCGGCTGCTATGCAGCAAATGGATCTGCGCTTGTAGGTCACTGCGTCTCGTTACGGTCACTCCGGACGTTGAAGAACAGGTAGACCGCGACGGCTGAGGCCGCCGCAACTACGGCCGGCTCGGCGATGCGCCGCAGCCAACCTTTGTCAGGACGCTTGCCCAGCGTCAGCGGCTGGTTCGCATCCTCAACGTCGTCGACATCTGCCGGGCGGATTTCGTCGCTGAACGATTTGGTACAGAGAGTATCCAGAGCGACAGAATTATCGCTCATCGTAGCGAGAACTCTTGTATCTACCGCGATTTGTCGTGCCAAGGCGTCTCCGGCCTTGGAATACCGAACTCCTGCCTCCTCGATCCGGTACCTCACCGAGGGTGGCCATCCACTATTCACACCCTCGACCGTGGGTCGTGGCGATCCAGGCAAAATTACGACCACCGACCCGTTATCCCGGAAAGCGCGAACGACGGCGGTTCGAATGAACTCATAGCGATCGTCTGGTATGATTTCCACCGTGTCCGCCACCGCAATCGCCGTTGTAACACAGTCGGCAGCCAGCTGTCCGATGACGTCAGCATTGGCGGGTTGAGCGGCAGCCCGCTCCGGCGGTGACGCACAAATGGCCAACGTCAAGGCGACAGAAAGCGTGAGCGGTCGCAGCGCCGGGTATGCCAGGGCCGTGGAAAACGACATCATGCATAGATGCCGCGCATTGACAGAGCTTGGGCCACTTTGTCGACGGCAAGAACGTAAGCTCCGATACGCAGTGTGACGTCGTACTTCTGTGAGGCGGAATAGACGGTATTGAATGCAGTTCGCATCATTCGGTCGAGCCTTCTGTTCACCCGGTCGAGTGTCCAGAAGTAGCCTTGCCTATCCTGCACCCACTCGAAGTATGATACGGTTACTCCGCCGGCGTTGGCCAGAATGTCCGGTACCACCAGCACACCTTTTTCCTTGAGCATCTGATCGGCTATAGGGGTTGTCGGTCCATTCGCTCCCTCGGCGATGATTTTTGCGCTGATCTGGTCGGCGTTATGGCGAGTGATCTGGTCCTCTTTCGCGGCAGGTACAAGTACGTCTACGTCCAGCGTGAGAAGCTCGTCGTTGCTGATCTTCTCTGCCTTCTGATAGCCGTCAAGTAAGCGCTTGTTCGCATTTGCGTACTCCAACATGGCCATTACATCGAGCCCATCCTCGTTATAATAACCGCCCGAGACGTCAGACACCGCGACGATCCGGCACCCTTGCTCCTGCAGAAGTTTGGCTGCAATCGAGCCGACATTACCGAAGCCCTGTACGGCCACACGCGCGTCGGCCGGCCGCATGCCAATCTTGTCCATCGCTGCGAGCGTAACAGTCATGACTCCCCGTCCGGTAGCTTCATGACGGCCGTGCGAACCACCGAGCATGATGGGCTTTCCGGTAACGACGGCGTTGCTCGTGTGCCGTGTGTGCATCGAGTACGTGTCGAGAATCCACGCCATGATCTGAGCGTTGGTGTTCATGTCCGGCGCGGGAATGTCCTTCTCTGGTCCAAACACGTCGATCAGGTTCGCAGCATATCGGCGTGTCAACCTTTCCAGCTCTCCCGGGCTCATCTCAGATGGATTGCAGACCACCCCTCCTTTGGCTCCGCCAAACGGTACATTGACGACGGCGCATTTCCATGTCATCCACGCGGCAAGGGCCTTCACCTCGTCCAGGTTCACATCTGCAGCGTACCTTATGCCCCCCTTACTGGGTCCAAGGATGTCGTTGTGAATGACCCTGAATCCTTCGAATACCTTGACGCGACCGGAGTCCATAACGACTGGAACGGCCGTGATATGTATTCGCGACGGAGTTATGAGGTATTCGTAGAAACCGGGATTCAGCTCCAGGATTTCAGCCGCAACGTCGAAGCGCTCGACCATGGACTGAAACGGATTCTCGTGATCGCGAATTGGAGCGGGCTCTTTGTACACTGCACGCTCATAGACGTCACGTTTGTACGGCATCGATTAACCTCTCTGAACAGATTCAGACCTACAATAGGTAAAAACAGTCATAGTTTGTTCCAATCGATGGCTCGGGAGTTTGGTCAAGAGCCGGCCGGTCCACCGCATAGAAAGTCAAGTTATTGCTCGCCAGGAAGTAGCCCGGTGAATCGTCAATGAACTGCCGTTGTCGTCTTCGCTGTTCCAGATCCCGCTACGCTAATATCCGGCTTGGTAACATTAAGGCATTGCCATGAAAGACGGTGGCGAACTCACGAAGCGTCGTCTCAAGGAAATCTCATCACTCTCGCTTAGGAAGTACCGGGAGGCCCACAGTCAGACCCTTGTTGAGGGCTTTCGATCCATTCAGGCGGCCGTAGCCGGCGGTGTTGACCTCATCGAGATACTTATAACGGAGAAGGCCGGAGGAATAGAGGCGGCGCAGGCGCTAGTCGGGAGTGAAACCCCGATATACGTAGTCCGGTCCCGCGACTTTGATCGTGTATCGGATGTCAGGTCTTCTCAAGGCCTGCTAGCCGTTGCCCGTTTCCAGTGGGCGGCGCTTACCGCTCTACGAGAATGCCGGCGCATTATTGCACTTGATTCTGTTCAGGATCCGGGTAATGTCGGTACGATTATTCGAGGGGCCGCATGGATGGGCGTCGAGGCGATACTATGTGGTCCCGGTACAGCTGATGCGTTCTCTCCAAAGGCAGTGCGTGCGAGTATGGGGGGTGTGTGGGACGTAGTTCTGGCTCGAACCGACGACCTTGCAAGCTCCCTTGCAGACCTGAAGGGTGGTGGTCATACTATTGCCGTTGCGGACCTCGGTGGCAGCAACGTGACGGTGTGGTCTCCTGCTCCCCGCACGGTCCTGGTGTTTGGGAACGAAGGAAGCGGCATCTCTGCGGACGTCGGAGTCCTCGCGGATGAGGTGGTTACGGTGTTTTCTAGCCCGAACGTCACGGCCACGGAGTCACTAAACGTGGCCATGGCAGCAGCCATCATGATGCATAACTGGGGCTTGAAGTAGGAAGCGGCGCGGAGGAAACGGCGTCAAATGATCAAATGGGCTTAATCATCGACCGGAAATAGTATATTTCCCGATCCACCGAATTTTTCCGCACTTCGAATGGAAGTCCCTTCGCTCCAGGGTTTATCGATCGAGCATGGTCTTCTTACGATGGAGAAGCCCGCTCGCTTGGGAGACGCCGAGCGTTCGCTTCGCATTGCCGTGCCGCGCGAGGTGTCAAATGAAGAGCGCCGTGTAGCGCTCGCCCCGGGTGGGGTCGGCGCTCTTGTCGCGAACGGTCACGAGGTGTTTGTTGAGGTCGACGCCGGTACGCAAGCCCACTTCACCGATAAGGAATATGCTGAGGCCGGCGGTGAGATGGTCCACTCGGCTGTGGATCTTTACAACAAAGCGGAGCTGGTCGTAAAGGTTGGCCCTCCGTCCGATGAAGAGCTGTCATACCTTCACGAAAAGCAGATTCTGGTCTCAGCCCTGCACCTCGGCGGGACGTCGCCTGAGTTCCTCAAGAGACTCATGAATCTGGGGATTACGGGAATCGGATTTGAGTTCATCAGGGATTCCGACGGCACTCTGCCTATCGTTCGCATGATGCACGAGATCATGGGATCGATGTCTGTCCAGATTGCCGGACGCTATCTGGAAAGCGGCGGGGGCGGTAAAGGAGTGATGCTCGGTGGTATCTCGGGGGTACCGCCCTCGACGGTGCTAATACTTGGCGCGGGTGTCGTCGGCGAGTGGGCTGCGCGTACGGCGCTCGGCTTTGGCGCTCACGTCATCGTGCTGGATTCGGATCTTGGGTCGCTGCGCGCACTGGAGCACTACCTCGATCGCCGAATCACAACTGCGATGGCGACCGAACAGTATATCCGGGGTGCAGTCCGCTCGGCAGATGTTATCATCGGCGCCATGATGTCTGCCGGAAGCAGGTCGCCCGTACTCGTGACTGAGGATATGGTTAGCACCATGAGGTCGGGATCGGTAATTGTCGATGCTGTTATCGACCAGGGTGGATGTATCGAGACGAGCAGGCCGACCACGCACTCGCATCCAACCTTTCGAAAACACGATGTAATTCACTATTGCGTCCCGAACATGCCGTCAAACGCGGCGAGGACTGCCACGTACGCTCTGACCAACGTCCTGGTACCGTATCTGATAAATATTGGCGACGTCGGCTCGATCAATGAGGCTTTGTGGAGGGATGTCGGCCTACGAAACGGAACCTACGTCTATAGAAGACACCTTACGAAGAAGACGCTGGCTACCATGTTTGGCATGCCGCACAGGGATATCGAACTGCTCATTGCCTCTGGCATATAGCGCTGAAAAGCCGAGCGTGGTCGATCCGACCGTTGCTCCGAACTACTCCCAAGATTACTCGCCTTAGCCGTCAATTGTGACTGAGATTCAAACTATACGTGCACCTCGCGGCACGGCCCTTTCATGTCTCGGCTGGGAGCAAGAAGCCGCGATGCGAATGCTGATGAACAATCTCGATCCGGAGGTTGCCGAGAACCCGTCGGAGCTCATCGTCTATGGTGGTGCCGGTAAGGCGGCCCGAGATTGGCCATCCTATCATCGCATTGTCGATACGCTCAGGCGTTTGAAGTCTGATGAGACGCTGCTTGTACAATCGGGTCGGCCCGTAGGAGTTTTTCGCACCCACGACCGAGCTCCGCGCGTGCTTATCGCCAATTCGCATCTTGTGCCGCGATGGGCCACATGGGAGGAGTTCAGGCGGCTGGAAGCCCAAGGACTCATGATGTACGGTCAGATGACGGCTGGTTCCTGGATTTACATTGGTACGCAGGGCATTCTCCAGGGTACCTATGAGACATTTGCGGAGTGTGCGAGGCAGCACTTCGGAGGATCTCTGGAAGGGAGACTGATCGTCACGGCAGGTTTGGGCGGTATGGGAGGCGCTCAACCGCTGGCCGCAACGATGAACGGTGGTTGTATGCTGGCAGTCGAGGTCGACTCTGCGCGAATCCGGCGTCGGGTGGACACCGGGTATTGCGACGAGATGTCCACAGATCTCGACGACGCTCTCACACGGCTTGAGGACGCGAAACAGCAGGGCCGGCCGCTGTCGATCGGGTTGTTGGGAAACATCGCTGATGTGCTACCGGAGATCGTTAATCGCGGTGTGGTTCCTGATGTTGTGACTGACCAGACGTCCGCGCATGATCTGCGAGTGGGATATCTACCTTCGGGTCATGGAGTGGAAGAAGCTGCTTCATTCAGGGAGCTTGATCCTGTCAAGTACGAGGAAGCGGTTCTCGACTCCATGGTGACTCACGTGCGTGCGATGCTGGACCTTAAATCGAAGGGCGCGGTCGTCTTCGACTACGGAAACAACCTGAGGGGGCAGGTGGCGGACCACAGGGGTCTGCCGGAGGCATTCGACATCCCTGGGTTCGTCCCCGCCTTTATCCGGCCTCTCTTCTGCAAGGGGTCGGGCCCGTTTCGATGGGCCGCGCTATCTGGTGATCCCGCAGATATTTACGAAACAGACCGGGCGGTTCTCGAAACCTTTCCTGGCAAAAAGTCCCTCGCCCGATGGATCGACAAGGCTTCGAAGCAGGTCAGGTTTCAGGGACTTCCGGCGCGAATCTGCTGGCTCGAGTACGGGGAGCGAGAGGAAATGGGACTTCGATTCAATTGGCTCGTTCGCAAGGGCAAGGTCTCGGCTCCGCTCGTCATCGGTCGCGATCACCTTGACAGCGGCTCGGTGGCCTCACCCAATAGGGAGACCGAGGGGATGCGGGACGGGTCCGATGCTGTTGCCGATTGGCCCCTGCTCAACGCGTTGCTGAACACGGCGTGCGGTGCAAGCTGGGTTTCGATCCATCACGGGGGCGGCGTCGGGATTGGCTACTCGATTCACGCGGGAATGGTCTGCGTGGCGGACGGAAGCGACCTCGCCGAAGACCGTCTATCGAGTGTCTTGACAGCGGATCCGGGGACGGGCGTCATGAGACATGCCGACGCCGGCTATGAGTCAGCCGTCAACGCCGCCCGCGAGCGCAGCATCGATCTACCGATGCTTGACTGAGAGTCGAAATGCACCGCATCACCATATCGAACCTGTACGGAGACCTCGACAGGAGCCTTGGTGAGTTACGCGAGAGTCCGGAGTCCGTCGAACGCTCGCGAAAGGTCGTGAATGACGCTCTCGACGAAGGCGGGGTCTACTACGGAATCAATACAGGCTTTGGAGCGCTCGCTCGTGAGCGCATTGACAGAGAAAGCCTGGAGACGCTCCAAAAGAACCTACTCCTGAGTCACGCCGTGGGTGTTGGCGAATGGGTGCCGCGAGAGATCTCAGCTCTTATGCTCAAGCTGAAGATTCACGCGCTCGGTCTTGGCTACTCCGGGGTATCCTTGCACGTTTTCAATCGTCTGTTGGCCTTTGCCGAGAATGATCTGATCCCCGGTGTGCCGTCGAGAGGAAGCGTCGGTGCTTCCGGTGACCTGGCACCGTTGGCGCACATGTCGCTGCCGCTTGTGGGGCGAGGGCTCATATGGGATGCGACCGGGCTCGGGTTCGAGGATGCCGACGTCGCTTTAGAGCGAATGGGCTGGCAACCCGTCACGCTCTCGCCAAAGGACGGCCTGTCGCTGATCAACGGAACGCAATTGATGACCGCCTACGGGGCATACGTTCTGGAGAAGTGCGTGAGGCTGATCCGGCTCGTGGATGTGGCGGCCGCCATGACCCTCGAGGCGCTCCAGGGTAGTCTCGTGCCGTTCGACAAACGCATTCAGGATGCGCGACCTTTCCGCGGTCAATCTGAAGTGGCCGCCAACGTCAGACAACTGCTCGTCGGCAGTGAGATTCTGGAATCTCACCGCGACTGTGGCAAGGTTCAGGACCCATACTCCCTACGGTGCGTCCCCCAGGTGCACGGTGCCACACGCGGAGCGCTGCGGCACGTCCGGGATGTGTTGGAGATCGAAATGAACGCGGCCACCGACAATCCCCTGGTGTTCCCTGACGGTTCCATCCTCAGCGGTGGCAATTTTCACGGCCAACCGCTTGCGCTCGCGCTCGACTACGCGGCGATCGCCGTGGCGGAGCTGGCGAGCATATCGGAGCGGCGAATATATCTTCTGCTGGCCGGTGCCGATGGCCTGCCCCAGCTGCTGATGCGTGAGACCGGCATCAACTCCGGATTCATGATACCGCAATACACTGCTGCCGCGCTGGTGTCGGAAAACAAGGTCCTTGCCCACCCGGCTTCAGTGGATTCCTTGCCGACCAGCCTCGGTCAAGAGGACCACGTTAGCATGGGAAGCATTAGTGCCGTAAAACTGCACACCATCTTCCGAAATGTAGAAACGGTACTCGGAATTGAGGTCCTTGCGGCTGCGCAGGCCCTCGACTATCGACTTCCCCTGCGGCCTGGTCGCGGCGTGGAGGCTGCCCATCAATTCATACGCAGCATCATCCCGCATCGTGAGGCGGACTACTATTTCAGGGAGGATCTCGATCCGTGCATGGAGATCGTTCGGGGGGCGAAGCTGTTAAACGCTGTCGAAGCCGAGGTGGGTGAGCTACTCTGATCGTGGGGATTCTTCGAAACATCGGGCTGCTCGCTACCTGCGCATCCAATACGGCGCCCGAGGACGCGCCGGTCATCGCTAAAGCGGCGATAGTTTGGTCGGGTGATAAAATCACTTGGGCCGGCGAAGAGAAGAACCTGCCGTCAATGGCCGACTCCGATGAATATGACGCGGGAGGCCGGCTCGTGATACCGGGCTTGATAGACTGTCACACGCATCTCGCGTTCGGAGGATGGAGAGCGGATGAGTTCGAAGAGCGCGTGCGGGGATCAAGTTACCTCGACATAGCCCGGCGAGGCGGTGGAATCATGAGCACGGTGCGCGACACGCGGAGCGCGCCCATCGACGATCTATTCGATCGCGCGCGACGGCATGCAGGGGAAATGCTCGAACTCGGGGTGACAACCATAGAGTGCAAGAGCGGCTACGGCTTGACCCTGCGGGACGAGATTAAACTGCTCGAGGTGTATCGGAGACTATCGACGACGGGACGCCAGCGAATCGTGTCCACATTCCTCGGTGCACATACCATCCCCCCAGAATTCGATGGCCGGCGGACCGAGTACGTCGATCTTGTATGCGAGGTGATGATCCCGCGCGTAGCCAAGGAAAATCTCGCCTCGTTTTGCGACGTGTTTGTCGAGAAGTCGGCCTTCTCATTAGAGGAGGGCAGGCGGATATTGGAAACGGGACGAAAGCACGGTCTTGGCGCAAAAGTCCATGCCGACCAATTGACTGGCAATGGAGGCGCTGAATTGGCAGCGAGCGTAGGGGCCGTTTCGGCGGACCACCTCGAAAAGGCCTCAACGGACGGAATCCGGGCGATGGCTCGTGGAGGAGTAGTTGCAGTCAGCTTGCCGATCGCCTCGCTGTATCTCGGCGTAGTGCCGCTTGACGGCCAACGCTTCATCGAAGCTGGCGTACCGGTAGCCGTTGCTACCGACTTCAACCCAGGTAGCGCTCCCTCATATCATTTGCCCTTGGCCCTGATGCTTGCCTGCAACATGAATCGGCTGAGCCCGATGGAGGCCCTGGTGGCAGGGACACGCAACGCTGCGCGCGCCATCGGCATGTCGGGCACGGTGGGCTCGATAGAGGTGGGGAAGAAGGCGGATCTTGCTCTTCTCGATGCAGAATCCGTCAACCATTGGCTGTACAACTTCCGACCTAATGCCGCGACAGCTACGTTTGTTGGCGGTCGTCTAGTTTGCGGCCGACTCTGATCACTCGCACATCAAACGGATGAGTTCCGTTCTCCATTCACACCTCAGACAGACTCACCGACCAGAGTCGGGCGACCCAAATGATCCGCGCCTCGGAACGCTCATCGCAGTCGAGGACGTGCTTGCTGAGGACACGCTCTTGGCATTAGTTGGTTTTCCGATCGATGAGGGTGTGAAACGCAACGGTGGGCGACCTGGTGCGGCGGCGGGGCCGGCTGCGATCCGTGAGTCGCTTTACCGCATGACTCCCGACGCGCGCAACGCAACGGCGTTCAGCGAGGTGGTGCGACGGACGGTCGATCTCGGAGATATCCGTCCTGGTCGTTCCTTGTCGGAAAGCCAGCGACTTCTCGGAGAAGTTGTCGCCGAGTTGCTGCGTAGTGGCGTTACGCCGGTCGTTCTTGGCGGGGGGCATGAGACGGCGTTCGGCCACTTTCTCGGCTACGCGGTCGGCGAGCGCAAGATGGCCATCCTGAATATCGACGCCCACGCTGACGTCAGGCCGCTGATCGATGAGCGTGGTCACAGTGGGTCCCCGTTTCGCCAGGCACTTGAGCACGAGTCAGGTGCGTGTACGCATTATTCTGTAGCCGGACTGCAGCCTGGTCGAAACGCCCGCCAACACATCGAGTACGTGCTGGATCGCGGGGGTCATGTCAGGTGGGCGTCAGACCTCATGAATATGACCGGCATCGATCGTCTGTTTGTCGACGGCGTTTCGGATGATGCCAGCGTCATGCTATCGGTCGATCTCGACGCAGTTGACGCGGCGTTCGCCCCGGGAGTGAGCGCGCCTTCAGGTGACGGCTTGAAACCGAACATCCTGCTTGCGTTAATGCACCATGCAGGCACACTTCCAAATGTGACCTCGGTTGACGTGGTTGAATTGAACCCGACCTTCGATCTCGACGGTCGGACTGCGCGCCTTGCAGCCCAACTGGTGTGGTCGTATTTGAGTGGATTCGCCAGTAGATTCGAATAAATAATGCCAGAGCCAGAAACGGAAATACAGATCTTCACGACAGGCGGAACGATCGACAAAGTATACTTCGACGCTCGCAGCAAGTACGAGGTTGGTGATCCGCAAATCACGTCGATCCTGTCGGAAGTCAACGTGTCGGTACCGTTTCGGGTAGAGACACTCTTCAGGAAGGACAGTCTTGACTTAACGGCCGACGATCGACAGCTGATTCGATCGAGAGTCGCAGAGAGCACGTCGCAAAGAATTCTGATCACGCACGGTACGGACACGATGGTTCAGACCGCTGGGGTTCTTGCCGATCTGGACAGGAAGGTGGTCGTCCTCGTAGGTTCGTTGAGCCCCGCGCGATTCAAGGGAACCGACGCTGAATTCAACATCGGATTTGCATTGGCGGCCGTCCAGCTTCTTTCGGATGGCGTCTACATAGCCATGAACGGGAGAGTGTTTGCGCACAATGCCGTCCACAAGAATCCAGAACAGAACCGCTTTGAGCCGCTGAATAACTGACGATGCGTTTGGCTCGTACGTGGAAATCACTGGGAGGCCTGATTCGTCTGGCGCGGCCCGTCAACTGCCTGATGTTTTTCGCGGGCACCTTCGTTGGCGGTATGATCATCGACCGGTTACGTGCATTTAGTTGGCCGGACAATACGGATCTGCTGCTGGCTTCCCTGTCGACGCTGTTCGTCGGTGCCGCTGCCAATGCAATTAATGATGTTTTTGATGTAACGGCTGACGCAATCAACAGGCCTGCCCGACCCATACCTGCGGGGCTCGTCTCGATTACCCTGGCGCGGTCAGCGTGGGCCGTTTTCTCGATAGCCGGAGTTGTGTTCGGTTTCATCGTTTCGGTGGGTCACGGCCTCATTGCCATCGGCGCAGTAGTGCTGCTATATCTATATAGTGCCCGGCTCAAGTCGACGTCCCTTATCGGCAACGTTGTTATTGGTGCGACGGTCGCGGTCGCGCTTGTATATGGTGCGCTCGTATTCGGTGCTGTAGGGCCCGTGATTCCGGCGGTCATCTTCGCCTTCCTGACCAATCTTGCGCGGGAAGTAATCAAGGATGTCCAGGACATTCCCGGGGATTCGGTACAGGACGTGAGATCGCTTCCCCTTAGAAGCGGAGCCCGCTCGGGTGTAAATCTTTTTCTTGCGCTCGTCGGAATCACGATAGTCCTGACCCCACTACCGTTCGCCTTATTGGGCTATGGAGGTTTGTATCTGGTTCTAATCCTCGTCGCCGATGGCGCGTTGTTGGCGGCGCTCTGGTCTGGTATGCGTCGCGAGGAACAAGGGTTTGCCGGGCGTGCGAGCGCACACGTCAAGACAGCCATGCTGTTTGGACTTGGCGCCCTGTCGGTTGCGAGCGTCGTCGGTTAGGGCTACGCATTCTGTCGACGGATCATGCCGGCGTCACAGAGGTCTACACGTTCGATGCAGCGAGTCTCAGAGAATCATATCGAAGAATTGGTTGCCTCGTCGTTGTCGGGTGACGAGACTGCGAGGAATTCCCTGATGGCGCATCTCGAGCCCATCATGCGATCGTTTTTCCTTAGCAGGATCGGTTCGCGAGTCGACGTCGACGATCTCGTCCAGAATGCACTCCTTCGAGTTCTCCAGTCTCTGTCGGATGTGCGCGAGCCTTCGTCATTGAAGTCTTTCGCAATGAAGGGCGCGCTCTACGAGCTGCACGACTTCTATCGCGGAAGGTATCGGGGGAAGGAACTGACGGCTTCCGACGGACTTCCGGACGTGGTCATCACGAGCTCGGAAGCGACTACAATCGACGTCGCCCGCGCTCTTGAAAGCTTGTCGCCCCATGCCAGGCGAATCATCGAGCTTCGCGAATACGGATTTCGCTATGCAGAGATCGCAGAAATGGTGGATTCGACCGAGGCTGCCATAAAAATGCAGGTAAAACGGGCATTTGAGCGGATGAGGGACCTCTTGGTAAGCCTTGTGCTTCTCTTGAGCGTGTTACTTCTCGAGAAGTTGTGACGGCTAAGGGTATGACAAAACATGCATCTTGACTTTGGTCGATGTGAGGGCTGACTTTCTCAACATAGAAGAACTTTCCGCCGACGAACGGCGTCGCCTGGCCGAACGGCTGTTGTCCGACGGGGATCTCAGGCGACAGTACGTGGCCTGGAAGGTGCTTGGCGCTGCAATCCGGGAGGAACAGGATCAGCGGCTGGGCGACACGGAACTCTTGGTCGCGTACGCGCTGGAGGCTGAACGGGGATCGGTTCTCTCGGAAAGAGAGTCGGCGGAGCTTGCCGCGGTCAGGGCTCGACTTGACGTCGCCGTAGAGAACCACCAGACAGTAGCCGATATCGTTTCCCGCATTCGGCAGGACGCAGACGTTTTCGACCGAGTTTGGCAGAGTAGTGCTCGCCGCGACAGTGAGAAGGATCGAGCATCCCGACCTCCCAATCGTCGTAGCGTCGCAAGACTAGGCTGGCGGACCGCGGCGATCGTAGCAACGGCCGTATTCGTCGGAATCCTCTCGTTTATTGTCCAGCGGGATAGTAGCCGAGTCTCCATTGAGGTGGCCGATGGTTCGATCGAAGAGATATCGCTGCGAGACGGCACCAACGTGCGGATGGTTGGCCCTGCGACGTTGTCGTACGTGGCTTCAGAGTCGATGACCCGGCCTGGCAGTGTAGAGCTCTCGGGAGGTGCCTACTTCGATGTAGTAGGAAACGGCATACCGTTCGTCGTTAGGACGGCAACGGCCCGCGTCTCGGTGTTGGGTACGAATTTTGGCCTCCGCGCAAAGCCCAACGTGACGGACGTAGTGTTGGCGAGCGGCCGGCTCTATGTTTCCGGAACGGCGGACGAGAACCGTGTCATACTGGAACCGGGGTATTCGAGCACCGTGGTCAGAGGTCAAGCGCCGTCCGCGCCGCGAGCGGTCGACCTGACTGATGCACTTTCGTGGGCACAACTGTTTGTGTTTCGAGGAACGACCGTTTCCGAAATCGCCGACAGACTCTCGAGCCATTACGACTCCAGGATCACCGTTGGGCAGGATCTTCGACAACAGCTCGTTACCGGTACGTTCGATCGAAATCGGGAGCTGCAAGAAATTCTCGAAACTGTTGCGGCGAGTCTTGGCGCCTCAGTGGTGTCTAATGATGATGGATTCCTGCTGACTACTACCACCCCCTGACCACTCGATCGTGAGATTTACCGTCTTGGCGGCGCGCCTGATTCGTTCAGGGGCGCCGCTTTTGGTTTGTGGCGGAATAAAATTGATTTTGGGACGTAGGCGGAGCAGTGTCGTGTTTTTAGACGGCGCGTTTGACGATCCACCCAGAAGTTTCTTCAATGCGGTCAGCCTCGCTGGTAATACTCGTCGCGGTGCAAGTGCTAGTCGGCATCGAAGTGGCGGCACAGTCGATTCGCGTTGAGGCAGAAGACGCCGCACTACGTGATCTCCTCGAATCGGTTGGGCTCCAGTCTGGCATCGACATCGTCTATGCGCACTCCCTTGTGGAGGCGCATCGTGTAACCTGCGACTACCACGGCAATCGTCTCGATCACGCGCTGTCGTGCATTCTGAAAGACACCCGTCTTGGATTCGAACAGGTGGGCCCAAGGCAGTTCGTAATTCGAGTCCCGCTGCACCTCGCGCCGCCGAATCGGCATGTGCTGACTGGTCAGATAGTGGATGCGTCCAACGGTCGCCCACTAACCGGGGCGCACGTCTATTTGCCTGATGTGGCGGCCGGATCGGTCGTGGCAGCGGACGGCTCTTTTGAGGTGTCTGGGTTGTCGCGGACGCAATACCGCGTACGCTCGTCGTTTGTCGGTTACGCGACCGTCGATACTGTGGTCGGGGTACCCCGACAACCACTTCTGATCTCCCTGCAACCCACGGGCATCGGGACCGAAACGCTGGTGGTGATTGGAGAAGTCAATGAAAGTCAGGCATCCAGCGTATTGCCCGGAGTTGTAGAACTCGACGCGCACGACCTCGAACAGATTCCGACCGCCATCGATGACCAGGATTTGTTTCAGGCCTTGGAGTGGCTTCCGGGAATAGAACGTGCCGGCGAGACGATCGGGGGACTTAGTGTGCGGGGGAGTAGTCCCGACCAGAATTTGTATCTGTTGGAGGGTGCCCCGGTTTATCATCCTTCTCACGCGTTTTCACTGATTTCGACTTTCCAAACCGAAACGCTGACCGACGTACGATTCTACAGGGGGTCGTTCCCCGCAGAACATGGAGGCATGCTTTCGGCTGTACTCGACGCGCGACTCAAGGATGGGCGAGGCGATCGACCACGTGCGAATGTGGCGATCAACGCCTTGAATGCGCGGTTCCTTGTCGAGACGCCCATCACGCCAAATGCTTCTTTCATGATCGCAGCGAGGCGGTCATACCTCGACAAGATCATTGGTTCGGAGCATCCCGTTGAAGAGGATGGAAAACGCGACACTCTCCGAACCGGATACTATTTCTACGATTGGAGCGCGAAGCTCTCCTTTCGTCCCGGCGACCGGTCACGCATATCGGCATCGTACTATCGCGGCCGCGACAACCTTGATCTGAAACTGCCGTTCGATCTGTCCTTGAACTTCTCCGACTGGCTCAGGCCGGCCGACTTGTTCTTTGAGGTCGGACATAGATGGGGTAATGAAATCTACAGTGTTGCCTATGACGTGGTCCTCGGCCCGACCACGGTGTTGTCCGCCACTGCCTATGAGTCCCGATACGACGCTGACGAAAGGACTTTCGTGCAACCTACGTCCTCATCGGTGGTCGCGAGCGACTATGCGGTGTCGCTGCAGGACCTTGGTGTCCGCAGCGAATTGGAGTTCACGCCGGCCGTCGACTACTCCGCTAAGGTAGGCTTGAGCGTCGCACAGATCCGATTTCGAAGCGCGCTGGATGCAGAGTTAGAGCGGTCGGCTTCTCTGGTTCGCGATGTCGACGAAGTCAGTGCCCTCACCTCGCTCGAAGTAGCCACGTTTGTTCAGGGCTCATGGCGACCTTCCTCGAGGTGGCGAATCGAGCCCGGATTGCGACTGACAACCTTCACGGGTTCCGGGGGACTTCGAATCGACCCTCGCCTCAACGCGTCCTATCGCGTTCGTCCGACTCTGCTAGCAAAGGCAGCCATTGGAACCCAGGTTCAGTACCTGCATCGATTGAGGGACCGATACTCGTTTCTGTACGATCTGGTGTCAACGCGGTGGGTGCCTGTTGATGGTCGAATTCGGCCGTCGACCAGCAGTCAACTTGCCGCCGGTGTTGAGCTGGAGCCAAGCACTGCAGTAGCCGTAACCGCGGAAACGTACTTCCGGCGATCTGAAGGAGTCCTTGTCCCCCGGGACCACTTTCAAACCAAGGATGGCATTGACGGGCCCGGGATCGACGTCGCTGCCTTGCTGGGTGAGCACACTTCTGCCAGTATGAGGAGTTACGGCGTCGAGTTGGCAGCACGATTTGCCGTCAGGAAGTGGGGCTTTTCGCTAACATACACCGGTTCGAAATCCGAAAGTCGATCACTGGAGCTCGGTGAGGTTGTTTTTCGGCCGAGTCGATACGACGTCCCGAGATCGCTACGGTCATCCGTATCCTGGTCCGGAAAACGATGGAGTTTCTCTGCCGCCGCAATTGCGCGATCCGGATATCCAGAAACCGTGCCCACGGCACAATATGCCGTCGGTGGACCACTGGATGACATTGAGTTCTTTCTGCACCGTCCTGCGATCAACAATGGCCGCCTGCCGGCATATGCTCGACTCGACTTATATGCGGGATATCGCGTGCGTGCAGGCGGTGCTCGGTTGAATTTCAGAGTGCACGTTTACAATGTGACGAATCGGCGCAACGTACTTGGGCGGCAGTACTCTCCAGCGGTGGAGGGAATCACTTTGATTGAGCGATCCGGTTTGCCGCTGCTTCCTTTGCTTGAGATCGAGATGGAACTGTGATGTTGCGACAACTGTCCATATTTGTGGCATGCGCAGCGCTGCTGGTCACTGCCTGCGACTCCGTCCAACCCGATGCGTCGGAGCGGCTGGTCGTAGAAGGATTCTTTGACGCAGGGCAGCCACTGCCGGAAGTTCGCGTACGGAAGACGGTCGGTCTCGAAGCGAGCCGGGATGATGTCGAGCAAGCGTTCGTTTCGGATGCGGTGGTTGATGTGCGAGTTAATTCCGCTCTTGTTGACTATCTGCCGACCGGCAAGGCTGGCCACTATCAACCGGCTACTGACTATTCGGATGTTCTGGAGTCGGGAGACGCCTTCACGGTGAACGTGTCGTGGAGCGGACAGTCAACGACCGGATCGGGTCGTATTCCTGCCGAAGTTCGACTGGACAGCATCATGCTCAATGTGCCTGCCGAACCTATCGAGGCCGTGCTTGTCGACTCGCTACGCCTCGACAGTCTCGGGATCGACGCCAGGACGGGATATCTGTACGCAGTGGAAGCCACTATGTGGTGGCAGACGCCGGCTAGTCGGGGCGACTATTGGATCCAGGCTCAATTGAAGCCCTTCACCCAATTCAGTTCATTGGTACTCGATTTTATCCTGCTCCCCGAGCAGGTCTTCCCGGAGGACGAGGCGTCGTTGGAAAGTGGTTCGCATACCTGGACCGGCTTGTACGCCATTCCTGTTGCCGATGCGGAGTCGCCGCTTCCCCCGCACAGACTTAGACTCGCGGTTGTGCGCAGCGATCAGGATTACGCTGACTACGTGATCACCCGCGGAACGCCCGACCGGCGTGAGCCATCCTCAAACCTTGACGGTGCCTTGGGCATCGTCGCTGGCATTTCTGTCGACTCGTTAGTCGTATCTATTGATGACTCGTATGCCGGAAAGAGAACCCGCGTCGATGGACACGTTCGGTAACATCACAGTCACGGCCATCCGCCCCCAGACCCGTAACCCGAATCGCGTTTCGATCTATTGTGATGACGATTTTGTACTGGGGGTTCATCGCGACGTGGCCGCCTCGGCCGGAATTAGAGTCGGAACAGCCCTGACCGAGGAGCTGCAGCAGATCGCGAAGAAGGCTGATGCTGCGTACAGGGCACGTGATGCCGCAGTGCACCTCCTGGCCCATCGACCGCGAACCACGACCGAGTTACGCAGAAAACTACTCCAGAAGGACTATCCCGATGATACAGTCGAATCGGTCATCCGTACGCTGACCGTGGAGGGCTTGATTGACGATTATGTTTTTGCGACTGAATTTGTGGAGCAGCGTGTCCGTGGCCGGCGCCATGGGACTGTCAGGATTAGAAGTGAGCTGTTGAAGCGGGGCATATCCGCGTCAGTCATCGATTCCGCGATCCGTCGGGGCTCGACCCAAAATGACTGGAAGGAGGCGGCCACGCAGGAGGCGAGGAAGAAATGGCAAAAGTTGCCCGACGGCCTTGAGTTGAGACGAAGGAGGAAACGCCTTTACGACCATCTGGTTAGGAGAGGCTTCGACTTCGGGATTATCCGTGAAGTGATGGAGGAGGTGGCTAATGGAGGAAGCTGATCAAGCAACGCAACAGCGAGGCCCCTTGCTGGAGCGAACCGATCAGTCCAGAGTGACGGCCAGCGAAACCGCGGACAAGAGATCTGGATTCACAGTTGACCGGATCGTGCGGATCGTCATCGCCACGGTGTCGATTGTGCTCGTCGGCGCAGCGCTCTGGTATTTCTCCCGACTCGTGATCTACCTGCTGGTTGGCGCCATACTCGCGTACTCACTACGCCCTCTTGTCGACCGTATCCAGGGGCTGGGCTTGACGAGGATTCCAGCGATCGTGATCACCTTCCTGCTCTTTGTCGGGTTTTTGAGCATGCTTGCCGGCTCGCTCGTCCCATTCGTTGCGAATCAGGTCCGCGAGCTATCGCAGTTGGTGTCCGTGGAGAAGATCTCAGGTATCGCGGCGACTATCGAGGATCGCCTGTCGCAGGTCGTTCCCGTAGCCGAGGGAGCCGTCATCGACGGTGTGACCCGCGTCTTCCAAACCCTCTTTCAGGAGCAGGGAGTGTCATCCGTAATGGGATCACTGGTCGACATATTCACTAACCTGTTCTATGCCTTTATCATCGTTCCTTTCATCTCTTTCTTCTTTCTCAAGGACGGACCGATGATTCGGCAGGGCGTCATGCAAACCGTACCGAATCGGTACTTTGAGGTCACGCTGAGTGTATTCGAGAAGGTCGAAACAAATATCGGCCGCTACCTACAGGGGTTATTGGCCCAGTGTGTTTCGATCGCAACGGTCGCGTCGGTAATGCTATATGTCGTAGGCCTCGACTATGCACTGGCAGTTGGAGTGTTCGCGGGGCTCGCAAACACGATCCCGTATTTCGGCCCACTCATGGGATTCATTGCGGGAGCCGTTGTAGGCATCGTCCAATCCGGCGATTTTTCGTTGATTCCAGGTGTCTTTGTAGCAATGGCCATTACGCAAATAGCGGACAACGTGTTTTTCCAACCGTTGATCTTCTCCCGCGTTGCGAAGGCTCATCCGCTGGTAATCCTCTTCGTCGTCTTGATCGGAGCACAACTGGGTGGGATCGTCGGTATGCTCGTAGCGATTCCGGTCACAACGACGATTCGAGTGATGGTCGAGCAAATACTTTGGAGTGCGAGAAACTACCGCGCGCTGAAAGCAGCGTGAACCGTCACGCGTATCAATAGGCATAAATGTCGGGAAGCAAGAATCGACCTCGGAGTGCCGACGTGAAGCAAGCGGTGTCTTTCATAAGGGACCGTGACGAGAGACGCCCCGAAGTGTCCCTTATTCTTGGTTCGGGCCTGGGTCGTCTTGCTGAAGCGGTTACCGATGCGACGGTTTTCAATTCAGAGGATATTCCTGGATATCCGTCGTCAACAGTTGAGGGTCATCATGGCCGACTCATAATCGGCCTCCTTGAAGGAAAGACGGTGGCGGTGATTCAGGGCCGACTTCATTTTTACGAGGGGCATGCTGTCCGGGATACGACATTTCCCGTGCGACTTGTTCACGCATTGGGAGCGGATCACCTCGTGGTGACAAATGCGGCGGGGGGAATTAATCCCCTTTTTGGTCCCGGTACCATCATGTTTATTGTCGATCATCTGAACATGTCATTTCAAAGCCCCTTGGCGGGTCCCAGTGTCGATGGCGGCCCAAGATTTACCGATATGTCATCACCTTATGACCCCGCGTGGATCGATCGTGCGGAAGAGTGCGCGTTGCGGTTGGGTATTGGCACGCGAAAGGGCGTATACCTGTGGACTCCAGGTCCCGCATATGAGACCAAGGCCGAAATACGATTCTTTGGGAGGATTGGAGCCGACGCCGTTGGGATGAGCACGGTACCGGAAGTACTTCAGGCAAGAAATCTTGGCATGAACGTCCTCGGTATTTCTACGATAACGAACCCCGCTGCCGGTCTGTCCACCGGTCCGCTGAATCACGAAGAGGTACTCACCGTAGGAGCTGAGATCAGATCGGAACTAGAAATGCTGATTCGCGCAATTGTCACAGATGTTTAGCCTCGAAGATTTCTCGTTGCCGGGTTAGAATCGGACGCTTCCTGATCATATCGTCGTTGGTACTTCCTGCCGTCCTCACTGCGGCAACGGCTCAAACGCGCGATCACCCCGCCGGGACCTCGGCCGAGATGCTGGCGTCCGTCAGTCGGCACGTGGCTGCCGTTGGAGAGACTTTCAGCCTGGAGGTAGAGCTCTTGGCGGAGGTAATCAGCGAAGCGTCTCATAGTGAACTCCAAAACGCCTTCAGCGCCGGCGGACTTGCGAATACGCCCGCGTTTCTGGAAGTGGTTCGCTCCGAGCCAGTCAGTTTTGAGCTTCTCGATTCGGGCCGCGACGCGAACGTAGCGCGATTGTCCCGTCGACTCGTAATGCGATCGTTGAGAGAGGGTTCGATCGAGGTTCCGCCCTACGTGGTCGTGCTTGATGGCCAGACAGTTTCCGCAGCCGCCGATCCCATATACATCTACAAGCCGACGCCGGAGCTGCATGAAAGCCGTCGAGCGATCGTTCCAATCTTCGTCGAGCGGACTGACCCCGTCTCACGTCAAAAAGTAAAGCGGACCGGCACGGCGTTCTTTGTCTCCGACGAGGCGTTGGTAACCAGTTACCACGTCGTGGTCGATGCCCGAAAGGTCTTTGTCACGCTTCCGAGCGGCCGCCGTCTGAAGACTGATCGGGTGTGGAGTGTCGATCCGGTTCGGGATGTCGCCGTGCTTTACGTCGAACCCGGTGTAGCTGAGGACGAAGGGATAGTACCGCTCTCATTGCAGTCCATGGGTACCGGGTCCGTGGAGGCCGTTGACATAGGTCGCGCCGTCTTTACGTATGGCTGGCCGGGCGGTTTGCGCCGCAGCACGGCAGGAGTCCGATTTGATGGCGCGCGGCTTGGCTATGATCGTGCGTGGGTGACCAGCAACGCAGTCGGCCCGGGTGATAGCGGCGGTCCGCTTCTGAATTCTCATGGTGAAGTCGTTGGCGTTGTTACCCTGGGCACCATGGTCGATTCGCGTCCGGATGTGTTGGAAGAGACCGTCTGCATAGCGAACGATCCGCGACCTGCACTTGGGCTTGTCAACTCGGCACTCGGCCCACGCTCTCTTCGGTCCATGTTTGCTGACGGTAACTTCAGATCGAGACCGTACGATCAGGCCTTCCGACTGCTTGCGATGATCGGTCGCGGCGAGCGCTTTGGCACGTCCTTGAGAGCAGAGCTGGACGCATTTGAGAACTCGCTCGCTACCAGGAATTCCGATCCCGGGCTGCATTTCTTTCGGGGTATTCTCTATCGAATGCTCGGCACACCACATGCCGCTGACAGCTCCTTCGCAAACGTACTCGACTTGTTCGAGGAGTACTTCCCCGCGGCCTATCTGCTTGGTGTCGAACGTTTCCGAGAAGGCCGACTCGAGCAGGCAGCACACTACTTCCAACGGACGATCCTCGCCGAACCGTATCGGAACCTGGCGAAGTATGGACTCGCCCGGACGTTGATGAGACTTCACAGGTACGAGGAGGCCTCCCAACTGTTCAGGGAAGTCGTTTCACATGATCCTGACTACGCCCCAGCTATCTTCCACCTTGCCCTTTGCCACATTGCCCGCGGCGATAAAGGCGGAATGGCAATCGCGTCAGCTCGACTGGGAAGGGTAAGCCGCGTATGGCGGCTGGAGCTGGATCGCGTACTACGAAACGAAGTTCTTCACCCGAAGACGCTGCAACAAATGCCGCTAGCGCGTTTTCGCGTTGCCAAGACGCCGTAAGCGCAGCTGCGTCAATTGTATTTTCATCAGCCGCTTCGCATATTACGCGACAAATTCATATTCCAGTTTATTGATGGCCGCGCAATAGATCTTGGAGAGCGCCGGGGGTTTGATGGATCAAGAAATAGATCGGGGCGACGAGCACTCATCTGACGAGGCACCCGGCAGGGCGGAGCGCGGATCTGGAGACGCTGCGGGAAAACGAAATCGGTATCGAGACGAGGTCTTTTCCAAGCGCGTGCCTGCAGGTAAGCGGACGTACTTCTTCGACGTCAAGTCCACGCGTTCCGGAGAGGACTTCTTCATCACTATAACCGAGAGCAAGCGTCTCGACGAGGGGCGGTACGAGAAGCACAAGATCTTCTTGTATAAGGAAGATTTTGGCAAGTTCGTATCTGCCATCCACGAGGTCATTCGCCATATCAAGGCCGAGTGTTTGCCGGACTACGATTTTCGGGGTCTTCCCGAATTGACGGACGCTCAAGAGGACGTACGATTCGCGGACGGGGACGGCGAGTACTGACGCTCTATACATCTCAGATCTCTACTCTGGACGCCGGTACCGGGAAGTCCGTTACGAATCATCGGCACTCGGGCACCACAGGGCAGCAGTGGTTAATTTCGGTTCGTGACAGAGCCCACCGACACTGAAATGCTCACGGAGTCAAGTATCCTCGAGAGAATTCGCCCGGCCGTCAGGTCTGAAAAGCAATACCGCGTCCGATCGTATCCCGGCATCGCGGCCAAGCTGAATCAGAACGAGAGCCCGTACGACCTACCGGAATCTCTGAAGGAGGAAGTCCTCGCGGAAATGGTCTCCGTTCCGTTCAACCGATACCCCGACGATCAGCCAGCAGATCTCGAAATGGCGCTCGCGGAGTCGCTTGGAGTGCGTCAGGAAAGCATCCTGGTTGGAAACGGGTCGAACGAATTAACGCATACGTTGGGTGTGGCACTTATGCCGGGCGGTAAAGTCCTTTTGCCCAGCCCCCTCTTCGCCCTGTTTCGAAGCGTTGTCAGGTTATTCGGTGGTCAACTGACGGAGGTCACCTGTCTGGAAGACCTCTCCTTTGACATGGACCGGATCATATCGACGGCTGACCAACTCGATCCGGACCTTACGGTTATCGCCACTCCCAACAATCCCACGGGGCTGGAGGTCGAGCACGCGGACTTGCGGCGGCTTGTCGGGACTGCTCGGGGCTTTGTTCTCGTGGATGAAGCATACGTGGAGTTCAGCGATCAGCCGGACGCGATTTCCTTAATGAAGGAGTATCCGAACGTACTTATTATGCGAACCCTCTCCAAGGGCTTCGGTCTTGCCGGACTACGTATCGGTTATCTTGTGGGTCGGCCTGCCGTTATCTCGGAATTGAAGAAAGCCCGGTTGCCGTTCATGATCGGCGAGCTCGCGAAGCGATCTGCCCTTCGTCTTCTCAAGGAACCGGCATTGATCCAAAGTCGCGTCCGAGAGATGCAGCGAACGGTGAGCGAACTGTTCAATGCGTTGAACCGATATAAATTGGAACCTGTACCGTCCAGGGCCAACTTCGTACTTTTTAAAGCGCCGACGCGTCCCGCCGATTTTGTTGAAACGATGGCGGGGCATGGTGTCCTCATTCGGGACATGAGCGGATACGCTGAACTTCGCGATTATGTTAGGGTTTGTGCAGGCACAAGAGCTGAGAACAAGGCATTTTTGGATGCGTTAACAGATATCTTGGATCATTGATCGCGCTGTAACGTCCATCTCCGCGTCCCGCCAAAACCGCAGCAAGAAGGTTAATGGATTTCATTCAAGTCGACATTATCGGCCTCTCGACCAGCCCGTCCAGTGGCGGAGCGTACGCGCTCGTACTCGGAGAGGTTGACGGCAACCGGCGACTTCCGATCATCATAGGCGCCTTTGAAGCACAGGCAATAGCCCTCGAACTCGAGAAAATCCAGCCGCCGCGACCAATGACGCACGACCTCCTTCGCGACCTGTTTGAGTCCGTGGGAGCAGAAGTGCTTGATGTGGTGATCGACGAACTGCGCGAAGGGACGTTCTTCGCGAAGATCAGATATATCCATGAGGGTGATGAGGATCAACTCGACTCTCGCCCCAGCGATGCCGTAGCACTTGCAGTGCGGGTCGACGCCCCGATCTACGTGGCGCCCGATGTACTCGAGGAAGCAGGAATTCCGTCGGACGAAGAAGGCGTAGCAATCTCCGGCGAACCCGTTGAAGAGGACGAGCCCTCAGCCCCGACCTCTCAGCTCGAAAGGCTCGAAGAACAGCTGGACAAGGCAATCAGCGAGGAGGATTACGAGCGAGCGGCGAAATTGCGCGACGACATCGAGAAGTACAAGAACGAATTGAACTAGCTACCTGCTGTTCACACGCGCTCGAGGCGAGTTTGCCGGAAACGCCGCAAGGCACATGCCGGCAGCCTCGCCTCTGCTGTTTTCAGGGAGACCATATGCAATCAGTCGCCGCAATCGAACTCTCGAACTCGAGCCAGTCATTCTCGTCGATGGATGGGTTCTCGAGGCTGTTCAAGGATTACTGCGAACACTTTGACCGAGTCTCAAGGTTCTACGCATCCGACTATCGCACGATAGACGACATCACGCTTCGGGCGAAAGCAGTGAATGGTTTCAGTCGCGACCGCGACCTGCTCGCGGAAACGCTGCTCTCGCAAAATGAAGAATGGGGGCTCGATGACGCCACCAGAAAGAATATTGAACGGCTTCGACAAAACGACTCTCTCGCTGTGGTAACAGGGCAGCAAGTCGGGATGCTCGGAGGGCCGCTGTACACGATATACAAGACCTCCACCGCCATCGCTCTAGCAAGGAAGTTGGCTGAATCGTCGGGATTGAACGTTGTACCAATATTTTGGCTGGAGGGCGAGGACCACGATCTCGACGAAGTTAAGACGGTCCACCTGCTGAGTCGCAACGAGACGATTTCGCTCACCTATGATATCGCGCCTCCAAAGGACGGTGAGAATCACGGTCCTGTTGGGCGGCTCAAGCTCGGCGATTCGATTGTTAGCCTACTTGATCAGCTTGACGATCTTCTTCCGCCGACCGACTTCAAGTCCGAACTCATGAAGGGAATTCGGGACGCCTACCGGCCGGGCGTATCTATGCGAACCGCCTTTGCCCGTCTGATCAAGAGCCTCTTTCCCGAAGATGGCCTGATCTTTATTTCCCCCGACGATCGCCGGTTCAAGTCGACGGCGGTGCCGCTATTCCTTCAAGAGGTCGACGGATCGCAGGCTTTGGTGGACTCGATTCTTTCGGTCTCGAGCGAACTCGAAGGCGAATACCACGCGCAGCTGACAGTCAGCCCGACAAACCTCTTCTTGATTAATGAGCACGGGCGGTTTGCCATCGACATGGTGGAAGAAGATCACTTTTCGGTAAGAGGTCAGCCAACTTCGTTCAGTAAGGATGAACTCGTGGCATTGATCGAAAAGGATCCCTGCTGCATCAGTCCCAACGTGGTGTTACGACCCATCCTCCAGGACCGCATCCTGCCAACGGTCGCTTACGTTGGCGGGCCGGGCGAGATTGCTTACTTCGCTCAACTGAAACCGGCCTATGAGTGGTATGGATTGCCCATGCCAGCCATCTATCCTCGAGCCAGCGTCACCATCGTGGAATCGAAAGTCCGGAAGCTTCTGGATCAATATGGGCTGGACGTTCCTGAGGCTGGTAGGAACGCGAACGACCTTTTCCGAAAGGTCGTACTGGACCAGATGGATGTGGATCTGGACTCTGAGTTTGAAAAGGCCGGGCGTCATTTGCACGAAGGAGTCAACGCGATCAAGTCGGTCGCCACATCCGTTGATGGGTCGATGTCGAAATCGGTCGAGGCGACGCGCGCGGCCCTCGTCAAAGAATGGAAGCGGCTTGAAGAGAAGGTCCTGAAAGCAGAAAAACGGCGGCACGATGAGGACCGGGATCGCCTCCTGCGCTTGCAAACCAATCTATTCCCGTATGGAAAACCCCAGGAGCGCAGTCTTTCGGTAATCTATTTCCTGAATAAGTATGGTCCGGGGTTTCTGGGCGAACTTCAAGAAGATATTTCGCTCGACCTCCGCGCGCACCAGATCATCGACATCCAGTCTGCTTGACATGAGCACACAGCCAGACGCCGACGGCAGCCGTCAAGTGTTTTCGAGTCTTATTGAACACGCCCTCGAGGTGTCGGCGCAATGGCATGATCGCACCTACCGAAAAGGGCGATGGCGGAACCCGGCTTTCGTCGTCCCGACGGATGAGCACCTTCCGGTCCCCGTTATCGCACACGTAACTGCGGTCGCATTTACTCTCCAGCGAGCCGGCTGGACTGACGAGGCAGTAGCCGCCGGACTGCTTCATGATGTACTCGAAGATCGGAACTTCTGGGGTGATCACATGAGTTTCGAAAACCTGGAAGCTTTGATGGGCACGCGCGTTGCCGAACTTGTCGCACACGTGTCAGAGCGCAAGTACGATGAAGTCGGCAATCGCCTGGGGTGGCGAGAAAGAAAAGATGATTACGTCAAAGGTCTGCGTGAGGCGCCGGCCGAAGCCATTGCGATAAGCCTCGCAGACAAGCTTCACAATCTCTGGTCAATCAACGAGAGTCTGGACCGGGGAGTGGATGTTTTCGAGGATGGCGAAAACAGGAAGGGCCTCGGTGCGGGGCCACAGGAGCAGGACTGGTTTTTTGAGGAAGTGATCATGATCTCCCGGCAACACGAGGACGAGCGGTTGACGCCGATTCGGAACAGTCTGGAGAATGAACTCAGGCGCTTTCGGAATCTTGTCACGTCGTAGCGTTGCGGCCGGTCTTCGGCAAGCCCTTGCGCGGTCAGGATGGATTCAGATTGCTGTGTACGACAAGCGTGCACCGATTCCGAACATACTCGAAGCCGTTGGTTGTTGCGAGTGTCTCCGCCTCCTGGGAGGATACACCGATCTGCGTCCAGATGACGGGGCTGCGGCCCGTCCGTTCCTTTCGTGTGATCGCGTCCTGCACGACCTCGACGGTGTGCTGGGGGCGCCGGAAAATGTCCACGATGTCTATTATCTCGTGGTCAGGAATGACATCAAGCGAGGGGTAACATCTTTCGCCGAGAATCTCTTCGTGAAATGGATTTACAGGGATGATCCGGTAGCCGACCTGCCGGAGATAACGCGCGATTTTGTGACTCGTACGGGTCGGCCGAGGGGACAGGCCCACGACGGCGATCGTCTTGGCGTTACTGAGTATGGAATCGACGTCAGTCATACGTGCTGCCACAGAACCCGATTAGCGATAGCGGATCATCTCAACCTGAACTTCAAAGTGCCAGTTGTATTTTTCGATCGCAAACTAAGTAGTAACCCGGTTCCCGAGCGACGGGTTCTGAGTGATTGACCCTTCATCCTTCAGCGCGGCTAGCATCACGATGGCGTCATACCCATTTCAAGAGATCGAGAGAAAGTGGCAGCGCTTCTGGGAAGACGAAGAGGTATTCGCTGCTCCCGAAGAGCCCGACACGAGCAGGGACAAGTTCTACGTACTGGACATGTTTCCGTATCCCTCGGGCGTCGGCCTGCATGTTGGTCACCCTCTTGGTTACATCGCTACGGACATTGTTGCTCGCTACAAGCGAATGCGGGGTATCAACGTTCTGCACCCAATAGGATTCGACGCATTTGGCCTTCCGGCCGAGCAGTTTGTGGTTGAGCACGGAGTGCATCCCCGGATTACGACGGAGAGCAATGTTGCCAACATGCTTGACCAGCTCAAACGGCTCGGTCTCAGCTATGATTGGAGACGCGTCTTCTCGACGACCGACCCCGACTACTACAAGTGGACGCAGTGGATTTTTCTCCAGCTGTACCAGAGCTACTTCGATCAGACGAAGAAAAAGGCTCGGCCCATTTCTGAACTGGTGGACGAGATCCAGGAAGGCAAATCCGACGTCGCGACTGCGGAGCACTGGGAGCGACTTGACGCTCGCGGTAGGGAGGATTTGCTGTTGGAACATCGCCTGGCGTACATGGCCGAGGTTCCTGTGAACTGGTGCCCTGCGCTGGGTACGGTCCTGGCGAATGAGGAAGTAACCAACGAAGGTCGCAGCGAGCGTGGCAACTATCCGGTCTACCGCAGGCCTCTGCGCCAATGGATGCTGCGGATTACGGCCTATGCAGATCGGCTGGAGGACGATCTGGAGCTGGTTGAATGGCCGGACGCGATCAAGCTCATGCAGCGTAACTGGATTGGCCGAAGCGAGGGCGCTAGCGTCGATTTCAAGCTTGACCAGGTCGACTCGACCGTAAGTGTCTTCACCACCAGGCCAGATACGCTTTTCGGTGCCACATACATGGTTCTCGCTCCGGAGCACCCGTTGGTTGATGTTGTGACTGCGGAGGAAAGACGGAAGGAGGTCGACGCGTACCGCAATTACGCCGCTGGGAGGTCTGAGATCGACCGGATGGCTGAAGGCAAGCAGAAGACAGGCGCGTTTACCGGCGGCTTTGCCACTAATCCTGTCAACGGTGAGAGGCTTCCAATCTGGATTGCGGACTACGTCCTGATGGGATACGGAACCGGCGCCATTATGGCTGTCCCGGCCCACGACCAGCGAGATTTTGAATTTGCCAAGGCGTTTGACCTTCGCATCGTGCCGGTCGTGAAACCGGACCGCGATTGGCTGTCGCAGCAAGAAATCACCGAGCATGAGTATCTCCGATCGCCGGAAAGCCTGGACGAGGTTTTCGCTGGTACAGGAGAGGGCTGCAACTCCAGCAATGACGAGATAAGCCTGAACGGGGTGCCTACCGGTCGGGCAAAAACGCTAATCACCGAGTGGCTCGAGGCGAAGGGCGTCGGGTTATTCCAGGTTCAATACAAGCTGCGCGACTGGCTCTTCAGCAGGCAGCGATACTGGGGCGAACCGTTTCCCATACTGCACGGTCCTGATGGGATGATCAAACCCGTTTCGGAGTCTGACCTTCCAGTCAGGCTGCCAGAGATGGACGACTTCAAGCCCGAGGCTAGCGACGATCCGAATGCACCTCCTCGGCCGCCGCTCAGCAAGGCGGCGGAAGACTGGCGAATCGTCGAGCGAGATGGAGTGAAGTTCGAGCGTGAACTCAATACCATGCCGCAGTGGGCGGGATCGTGCTGGTACTATTTGCGCTTCATTGATCCTCACAACCATGAGCGCTTTGTGGATAAGGCGAAGCAGGATTACTGGTTGAGTCCGAACGGGGTAGATCTCTACGTGGGTGGAGCCGAGCACGCCGTTCTCCACTTGCTCTACGCAAGGTTTTGGCACAAAGTCCTGTATGATCTGGGTCACGTCTCGACACCGGAGCCCTTTCGGCGTCTGGTGAATCAGGGGTACATCCAGGCTTACGCGTACCGCGACGAACGCGGAGTCGTTGTGCCTGCCGACGAAGTCGTTGACCAGGACGGCCGGCCGGCCGCAGATGTTCAGGGCCAGTCAGGCCGGAAGTACTTGCACAATGGACGGCCTGTCGTTCAGGAATATGGCAAGATGGGCAAGAGTCTCAAGAACGCCTCCAGCCCCGACGAAGTGTGCGCGGAGTACGGCTGCGACACCTTCCGGCTTTACGAGATGTATCTCGGACCTATTGAGGCGTCGAAGCCGTGGAGCACGCGCGACATCATAGGTGTGCACCGATTTCTCCGACGCGTATGGCGCAACTTCGTCGACGAGGAATCAGATCGGTCTCTGGTTGTGGATGGCGAGGTTGATGAACGGCTTGAACGCGAGTTGCACCGCACGATAAAGAAGGTTTCCGACGACTTCGAACGCCTTAGCTTCAATACAGCCATTGCATCGCTGATCGAGTTCAACAGCGAGCTGGTCGCCTTGGACAAGATCCCGAGACGATTGGCCGAGCCGTTCGTCAAGCTTCTGGCGCCACTTGCGCCCCATCTCGCCGAGGAGCTATGGCGGCGACTGGGTCACACGGAGACCATCGCCTATGAATCGTGGCCGGATTACGATAAGGAAATGGTCAAAGCGCAAGCGGTCATTATTCCAGTGCAGGTAAATGGAAAGGTTCGCGGTTCTCTGTCGATTGCTCCGGACGAACAGAAGGAGGCGGTTCTGGCCGCGGCCAGAGAGGATGAGAATGTCGCGCGCCACCTCGAGGGCAAGACGGTGCGACGCGAAATCTATGTGCCCGGGAAGATTGTCAACCTGGTAGCCAACTAGAATGCCCGATGACCGAGCCAACCGCCGTTGACGTTCTTGCATTCGGTGCGCATCCGGACGACGTTGAACTTTGGTGCGGCGGCACTGTCTGCACGCTTACTCAATCGGGCTATGCTGTTGGCATTGTTGATCTGACGCGAGGAGAGCTCGGTTCACGAGGTTCCGCCCCGCTGCGTCAGAAAGAAGCGGAGGAAGCTTCGCGTGTGATGTCGATCGCGTCACGATTGAACCTGGGAATACCAGATGGCAATATTGAGAACAACGTCGAGAATCGTAGAAGGGTGATCCGAGCCATCCGGGCTTCTCGCCCCGGGATTATACTGGTCGGATCGCCGGTGTGCCGTCACCCCGATCACGCGGCGGCAACCGAGCTCGTCACAAGTGCAGCTTTCTATTCCGGCCTCGGAAAGATCGAAACGCGAGATGCCGACGGAGCGAAGCAGGATCCATTCAGGCCTGACCATATTCTTCACTACATGCAGGCCCTCCCTTTTGAGCCCACGTTTGTCGTAGATGTTTCGGATGTCTGGGATGCACGCATGGATGCGATTCGCGCGTACGGCAGTCAGTTCTTTAATCTGGAGTACGTTGCCGAAGAGGGCGAACCTGAGACGTTTGTTTCGACCGACGCCTTTCTCAAGTGGATTGAAGCAAGGGCCCGGTCCCTGGGTTATCCGATCGGAGCGAGCTTCGGTGAGGGCCTTCTATACCGCAACGGCCCGGTCGGCGTTACAGACCTTATGACCGCTCTCGCTCGACGGCGTGCCCACAAATGAGTCGCCGCGGGTAACGTGTCAGTCGTCATCGAGGATGTACGAAAGAAACTCGGAAGCCGTGACGAACGGACTTCCGTTCCTGACAACAACAGCTGAGACTGCATTCATCAGTTGCTCCGCGTGGTCGGGGATATCTGCGCGCATCTTGTCCTTGATGCGTGCGAAAAGGTCCTGTGCCACCCCGCCGTTTGCCTCGCCGAGAATGATGATCATGCGCTCGGTACCCGAATCGACAAATATCGAGTCCTCGCGATT
>JBFIPX010000008.1:0-39471 GCA_041609895.1 Rhodothermales bacterium | reverse complement strand
CGTGGCCGTTCTATCCGATGGTGATGCGGACTTCCTCCTCGCACGAGGAAGGCGCCGATCGTCACTGGAGCATTATGACCAAGGCGTTTGAGGGTGAAGAGAAGGGACAAGTTAGTACGCTGGTGACCGTTAACATTATTCGTGGCGAGGACGGTCGTTTCGTTGAGGTGCCCGACTCGGAGCGGCGCTGGAAGGCCGATCTCGTATTGCTTGCCATCGGTTACGCTGGCCCCGAGACGGAAGGCGTCACCGCCGCCATGAATCTCCACCTCACTGAACGAGGCAACGTGGGATCTGACGAGAGTTACATGACGAGCGTGCCTGGCGTTTTCGCAGCCGGCGACATGCGCCGCGGCCAGTCGCTCGTTGTGTGGGCCATCTCCGAAGGGCGCGAGGCGGCGCGGTGCGTCGACACGTGGCTGATGGACCGAGTGGCGTTGCCCACCAAGGGTGAGGGAGACTTGCCGAGGGTGTGACGTGATTTCGATCCTTTAGGGTCGATCAGTTTCTTTCTCAACGGTTGTTGGGCCCCACGTCCCGACATTTGACATGTGGTCGGTCACGACGTCGATCATCTCTCTAAGCCGACTTAGACTGAATTGGTTGGCATCAGCGTGTTCGCCTCTGCGCGCCGCTAGCTGAATTTCGTCCGTAAAGTCTGACAACGGATCGAGCCTCGCCCACTCTGCCGCCTCCGGCTTGGTTGCAAGGATGCCCTTCGCGGCCGTGTACAGAATTCGGCACATGGTGAGCACCGCGTAGGCGCGATAGGATGCGACATTCCGCCACTGGCTGTCCGGCTTCTCAAACAGTTCCTCTCGCAGGTATCCCAATTCTCGCACGAGCGCTTCCCTTAGGATTTCTTTGGATATGGTCGGCACAAGGCTCTTTGCCGCGGGTCCAAAGAGAACCCGGCCTCGTTGGGAATGGTCTAGCCAGATGATCGGATTTCCGTCTGACCCGGTACGGCTTAGTGTTCCGAACTGATAGAGGCAGGCCGCTGTATCCGACACCAGGATTTGTCCTTTAATAAGAAACGATATCTGAAGTCTTTTTGCCCACGTTGCGTCGATCGCTGCTTTCAGGCTTTCTCGAATCCTATCGAGGTCGGCGTCACTCAGCGGGCGCATCGTGACGGCAATGCAATCGATATCGCTTCTCTCTGAATCGAAAGACGGGGTGAGGACGGAGCCGTAGGTATAGAGTGCAACGAGATTATGCTCGAGTACGGACCGAAGCGTATCCGCAATCACTTGCAAGGTAGACTCAACAAGAATCGCGTGCTCTTTCGACATTGGCGGTGATTGGTAGTAGTCGTACAAGTATGTCGGCGATTCGAGTTACATCGGTATCCGAGTTGATACGGTGCTACGCAACGGCTGGGCAAACGCTATTCCCTGTCGTGTGGAAATCGAACGCCGGTGGCCTTCTCACACGCAGAAAGGAATTCGTCTTGCAGTGAAGGGTCGTCGGCTTCCCGGCGATAACTGGCTTCTTTTCGGTGGTAGAAATAGCGACCGCTTACCATCGCTTTTTCGTCGCTGCCGACCGCCAGCCACACCTGCGTTTCGAAACCCTTCTCGAGGTCGTCGGGTGCTCCGGAGCCGCCCATCTTTGTTGGCACCCAACCGGGGTCGACGGCATTGGAAAAGACTTCAGGCCAATTCCGCGGCACCACCTTCGCCAGCATCACCATGTGCAACTTGGAATCGGCGTAGCTGGCGCCCTTCGCCGAGGCAACAGAGCCGAGTGATGGCTTGCCGTGCAGATGCGACCCCGAGCTGAGGTATATAAGCCTCTTAGGCCTGTCGATCAGGCACGTCAAGATGTATGGAGCCAGAGTGTTGACCCTCAAGGTGTCCGTGTCTGAGGAGCGGTAGACGGCCGCATTGTGGATCACCGCGCCAAACGGTCCAGACGCATTCGCGTCGTCAGCGAGCTGTTTTGTTTGGTCGAGGTTGGACAGGTCGGCGATCAGCACACCTTCGGCTCCCGGTACGCCATCGAGGGCTTCCCGCGCTCTTCTCTCGTTGCGGGCATGCAGGACGACGCGGTGTCCGTCACGGGCAAGCCGCCCAGCAGCAAGTTGTCCGAGGCCGTCCGAAGAACCAGTTATGAGAATCCGTGCCACGGTCGCGTGAGCTTAACTCGTGTTGATAGTGAGCACCTCCCGGGGGACGTGCGTCGGTCGAGCTGAGTGGAGCTACTCTAATGCCTTCCATCCCGGCCCGCGCACGAACCGCCCGGGCTTGGCTCCGGTGTGGTCACCTTCCTTCACGACTTGGACGCCGTTCACGAACACGTGCTCCACGCCGACGGCATACTGGTGGGGCTCCACAAATGTCGCGCGGTCCGCGATGGTGTCGGGGTCGAAAACGACTATATCCGCATAGTTTCCTGGTCGAATCCAGCCGCGGCGCGTCAGCGACAGGTTGTGCGCGGGTTGCGAGGTGAGGCGGCGTATGGCCTCTTCAAGCGAGATGATTTTTTCCTCGCGAACATACTTCCCAAGCAGCCTCGCAAAGTTGCCGTAACCGCGCGGGTGCGGCTGTGAATTCAGAAACACACCCTCGGCCGCCATCGCCGACCCGTCCGATCCGAAGCTGACCCACGGCTTGGCGACCTTCCTGCCGATGTTCTCCTCCCGCATCGAAAAGAAAACGCATCCGACGCGGCTGCTGTCGGCCACCACAAGGTTCATCGCCGCCTCCTCGGGGGCCACGCCCCAGAGATCGGCGACATATCCGAGCGTCTTGCCAACGAACTGGCGCAATGAATCCTGCCGAAAGGAGATCAGCATGACGCGCTCGGGGCCTATCGATAGCAACGTGTTCTCCCACGCGTCGGACGGGGTTCGCATCTCCATCGCCACTTGGGCTCGTATTGTATCGATCTGAAGCCGCCGGCGCCAATCGCCGAATCCGCCTTCCTGCACCCACCGAGGCATCAGCGCGTCGAGACCGGTCGACGATGCCGGGTAGTTGTACATGTCCGCCGTGATCCGAAGGCCGTCTGCACGCGCCAGTTCGATCTTGCGGAACACGTCGTCGATGAGGTCCCAGTTCTCCGTGCCGGACGTCTTCAGGTGATACACCTCCGCAGGCACCTCGGCCTCGCGTGCGATTCGGATCAGCTCGTCGAGGGCATCGAGCACGCCCGACCCTTCATTGCGGATGTGCGAGATGTACATACCGCCGTACTCGCCGGCAGCTTTCGCCAACTCCACGAGTTCCTCGGTTGACGCGTAGAAGGCGGGTGCGTAAATCAGGGACGAACCCACCCCCAGCGCACCCTCGCGCATCGCCTCCCGCACCAGGTCCTTCATGCGCTCGAGTTCATCGGGAGTCGGGGCGCGGTCTTCGTAGCCCAACTCGTGTACCCGTACGGTGGTCGCCCCAACGAACGACGCTACGTTCGGACTCACGCCTCGGCGCTCCAAATACTCGAGGTACTCGCCGAGCGTCGTCCACTCGACGTTGTACTTGATATCATCCTGCCCGGCCTCGTGGTCGGCCTTCATCTGGTCGTTCCATGGGCCCATCGACACGCCTTCACCCATCACCTCGAGCGTGACGCCCTGGAGGATGTCGCTCATGCCACGGCCATCGTGGATCAAAGCGCGGTTGGCCCAGCTCAGCATGTTGATGAAGCCGGGCGCTACGGCAAGGCCGGCCGCGTCGATGGTGCGTCTTGCCTCAGCTTGTCGTAGGTCTCCGATCGCTGCGATGGAGTCGCCGCGGACCGCCACGTCTGCCACGTACGGCGCCGCGCCGCTGCCGTCATAGACGGTGCCGCCCCTGATAACGATATCGTAGTCCTGACCGAAGGCCGGACCGCTAGTATGCCACAACAATATGCAGCACAGACAAATACGCATCTGTAGTGAAGAGATATTCATTTCAACGGACGACCACTGTTCGACGAAACGCCTGATGCGCGACGAGAACCTGCGGTTGAGATTGGAAGGTTGATAAGCTAGAGCGTCCAGCCCGTCGCGAAATATTTCTTACTGCGACCTAACACCTATAGGACAGAATCGAAAATGTACATAAACTGCATCGGACTCCAATGATGGAGCCATAAATCAAACACGTCTCTCAAGGAGGGATGATACAATGGGTATGACCAATGCCCCGAAGAAGGCTGCTCCGAAGTCCGCACCGGCCAAGCCGAGTGCAACAAAAGCGAGCCCTTCGAAGACGACGACCGCTCCCAAGGCCGTCACGGGCAAGATCGGCACGATGAAGTCGAAGGCCGCCAAGGCTGGTGCGACGAAGCGACGCGGACGTTAGTCAAATCGACTTGACGTCCGTCTGTAACGGACGTGCCGGACTATCGGACGACAGGCCGGGTCGGGAAACCGCCCGGCCTTTCTTGTGTGGGCAAACATCACGACCGAAGATATCCGTGTATAGTACGCCGCCGCCAAAGCCACCAGCGTTCACAGAAATTCCGGCGACACGCAAATATTGCAGCCACGCCGGGAAAAGCGCTTCCAACGCCCGGAAATCGATGACAATCCCTGCTTCATCAAATAATTCCTTGATTCCAGCGTTTAGAACACGTATTTATTAGGCATGAGAGACCCGTCCATCGATATCACCCGTCCTCGTCCGCTGCGACGTCGCCGACGCGCAAGACTGTCGCGCCGGGTGGACGCGGTGGATTCGGGATCCATGTTCTAGCTCTAAGGCTGAACATCCGAGTCGCAGGCGCTGAACCATCCGGTCAGCGCCTTTTTTGTTAATCAGAAATGACAGCCAAATGTCGATAGTTCTCGCTTTCAGCGGCGGCCTCGATACGTCGTTCTGCGTTCCCTTTCTCCGGGAAACGACGGGCGAAGAAGTGGTCACGGTGACCATCAATACGGGCGGGTTGACAAAGGCCGATCTGGACACGCTGACCGGAAGGTCCGCGGAGCTCGGTGCCGCTGAACACGTGACGATCGATGGCAGATCAGAGTTGTTCGGCGACCTGTTGTCCTATCTCATCAAAGGCAATGTTCTCAGAGGCGGCGTCTATCCACTGTGCGTCGGTCCCGAGAGGATCGTTCAGGCCCGGCTCATCGTGGACTATGCACGTTCCATCGGCGCGCGACAGATCGCACACGGCTCAACCGGAGCGGGCAACGATCAGGTTCGATTCGACGTGGCCATGCGCGTGCTCGGCGATGACCTTGAAGTAATCACTCCAATTCGGGATGGAGGGTTGAGCAGGGAGCAGACCACGACATTCCTTGTTGAGCGTGGGTTTCAGGTCGACGAGTCGACCACGGCGTACTCAATCAACAGAGGTTTGTGGGGTACGACGATCGGTGGGCGTGAAACACTTACTTCGCACCAGTCGCTTCCCGCGTTCGCGTTTCCAGATACGACCCCTGCAGAGGAAGCTCCTGATGGCGCCGAGGTCCTCGAAGTGGGGTTCGCTTCAGGCGTACCGTCGTCCCTGGGTGGCGTTAACATGGACCCCGTTGCTCTGATTGAGAAGCTCAACGTGGTCGGTGGGCGCCACGGAGTGGGTCGTGATATTCACGTCGGTGACACCATTCTTGGAATAAAAGGGCGCATCGGGTTTGAGGCGCCAGCGGCGACTATTCTTATTGCCGCCCACCGGGAGCTTGAGAAGATCGTATTGACCAAGTGGCAGCGTTACCAGAAGGACCAAGTCGCAGACTTCTACGGAATGCTGCTTCACGAAGGGCAGTACTTCGATCCGGTGATGCGCGATATTGAGGCGATGATCGATTCGTCGCAGCAGCGCGTTTCAGGCACGGTTCGATTGCGGCTGCTAAAGGGACGTGTTACGGTCGAAGGCTGTTCGAGCAAGTACTCACTGTTCGATCAGTCGGTGGCGACGTACGGAGAAACGAACGCGCTCTGGAGCGGTCGCGATGCTGAGGGGTATAGCAGAATTGCCGGCGTTCAGGCTTTTCTCGCTGCGAGAGCGGCAAGAGCCGGGGTAGGGTCGCACGAGGATCGACAGTCAGCCGACGAAGTGGCCGTTAGCTAGCCAACCAACTACAATACTTGAGAAGATGCTCGAATCCGTATTTCCACTCAAGGCCGACCACATCGCGTCCAGTACAGGGCGGTGCGGGCTGACGGAGGAGGTCATGTGCTCCCCGTACATCGTGGCTGCGGAAGGCTACTGCGTGGCCGTCCGGGCGCTCGACAAGAAAGAGGTTTACAACCAGGTGGAGTGCACCGATGCGACGTTTCACACGATATCCAAAGGCGACGTGCTGGTCGGCGTGCTCGGCGAGCGGCAGGCATTGAAAGGTTACAGCGGCCGACTTCCGCACCGCGTCAGGGATGGAGACATCCTGAACGTGCTCAACATGGGAGGCATTATCGGAGAGTGCACCTCAGATCACCCCGACCTCGGTCCATCGCTGCGCGTCGAGGTTCTCGGTGCCGTTCTCGTCGAACAGGATGGGAAATACCATCACGCTCGGATCCAGGACTTTGCGCTCCAGCCGCAATACTCGCTTACGGAGTCGGCACCGCTGATCCTTGTCAGCGGCACCTCCATGAACACGGGCAAGACGCTAGCGGCGTGCCAGATCGTTCGCGGGCTCACCGACAGGGGCCTCCGTGTTGCCGCCGGCAAATCAACCGGCGCAGCCCTCCAGCGGGACGTTCGAAATATGTCTGACCACGGTGCGATAGGCGTTGCGTCCTTTACTGATCTGGGTGTCGTTGCGTCCACGAACAAACAGATGGCTCCGTACGCCAAGGGACTCATTCAGCATCTGAACGATGAGTACGACCCCGACGTTATCGTCCTCGAATTGGGAGACGGCTTCATCGGGTACTACGGCGTGGACGAATTGCTACTCGACAAGGAACTGCAGAAGTTCGTCCGCGCGAACATCGTGGCGGCGACGGATCTGGCAGGCGTTTGGTCAGCCGATCAGCTTTTCCGACAGCGCTACGACGCTCCCATCGAGATCGTCACGGGACCGGTCACGGACAACGCAGTGGGAAGCCAATATATCGAGCAGGTTCTTGGCATTACGGCCATCAACGCAATGCAAAACGGAGACCAGATCATCGAGCACCTGGTGGAGATGTTTCCCAGCCGCGCGAGAAAGCTGAAGACCGCGGGACCGCGAAAAGTGACCATCAACGTTTGAGCCGATGAAGCGTATTGGCATACTCCACGGCGCCGGCTACACGGGCGGCGAGTTGATTCGGCTCATCGCGGGTCATCCGTACTGCGAACTCTCGTTTGTGACAAGCCGCACTTTTGCCGGCAAGCCCTTGTCAGCCGCACATCCCAGTCTTGCCGCAACGACCGATCTCGAGTTTGCCGATTTTGACGAGGCGGACGCCAGCGAAGTTGACGCGGTACTGATCGCAGCTGAGCACGGGCAGGGCGCCTACGCAGTCCTGTCGCTTCTGCGTATTGACTATCGTGGTGCGATCGTCGACCTCAGCGCCGACTTTCGTTTTCGGGACCCCGCCGTCTATCCACGGTGGTTCGGCTTCGATCACCCGGCGCCGGCACTGCTGGAGCAGTTCGTATATGGTTTACCGGAAGTTCGGGCGCCTTACCCGGACGAAATTGTGATGGTGGCGAATCCCGGTTGTTTTGCGACTGCGATCAGTCTCGCTCTATGGCCGCTTTCGCGTTCGGGCTGGGCAGTGCGGGCTGCCGTTACTGCACTTACAGGAGCATCCGGGTCCGGCGCCAAGCCGAAGTCGACGACGCACTACCCGACCCGAGATGGAAACGTTCGAGCCTACAAGGTCTTCGGGCATCAACACCAGCCCGAGATGGAGGCCCTACTTGGCGAGGGCATCAGCATAGATTTCGTGCCCGCCTCCGGTCCGTGGACGCGCGGAATCTGGGGTACGGCGCATCTTGAACTTCCCGAGGGCATGGACGCGTCCAATCTCAGCGCCGCGTTTGAAAATGCGTACGGAGAGGCGCCTCTGGTGCGACTCTGGCCGGACCAACTCCCTGAGTTGCGGTATGCCGTGGGCACTCCCTTCTTCGACGTAGGCTGGATGGTGTCGTCAAGGCACGTTGTTATCGGTTTTGCTATCGATAACCTCCTCAAGGGAGCGGCCTCGCAAGCCATCCAGAATTTGAACTTGATGCTGGGGATTACGGAGACCACCGGACTCATTCCTGAGAGTCAGACACCTGCTGCGATCGAGGTGTAGCCGTGAAAACGCAGGACATCATAAAACTTGAGGACCGATTCCAGCTAGCCACCTATGCAAAGCTGCCGATCGTCGTAGAGCGCGGCAGCGGCTGTTATCTGTGGGATGCCGACGGAAGAAAGTACCTCGACTTCTATGGAGGTCATTGTGTGACGCCGCTGGGTCACAGTCCGCCGGCTGTCGTGGAAGCTGTGCGTGAGCAAGCCGGCAACTTGTTGTTCTATTCCAATGTCGTCTACAACGCAACGAGGGCAAGAGCCGCCGAGTTGATCGTCTCGATTTCGCCACCATCCATCGACCGAGTTTTCTTTTGCAACTCGGGGACTGAAGCAAACGAAACCGCGCTCAAGCTTGCTCGCAAGGCGACGGGTCGTTCGACGGTTGTTGCGTTCGAACAAGCATTCCATGGTCGAACTCTCGGATCTCTGTCCGTCACATGGAGCGAGCGATATCGCGCGCCTTATCTCGAAGCGCTTGGGCCGACCACCTTCGTGCCGCTCAACAATTCTGATGCGGTGCGAGATGCGTTGGGCCACGGCAACGTCGCGGCCGTCATCGTGGAGCCGATCCAGAGCATGGCAGGGATGGTGGAGGCCGAACCTGGTTTTCTCGTGGACGTCGGAAACGCCTGCCGGGAGGCGGGTACGATTCTGATCCTGGACGAGGTCCAGACGGGCGTCGGTAGAACAGGGACCTTTTCGATTTCCGAGCAGCTCGATGTGGAGCCGGATCTGATCACCATGGCCAAGAGCCTCGGCTCGGGCATTCCGGTCGGCGCCGTGCTGGCCACGCGAGCGATCGCCGACACGGTCGAGCTGGCAGATCAGGGGACAACCTTCGGCGGTGGAATGATCGCGATGGCGGCCGTGAGCGCGACCTTGGAAACCATCGTTAGTGAAGGTCTCATGGATCGAGCCACTGAGATATTCGAAGCGATCGAAAGCGGCGTAGCGGAGTTGGCAGTTTCGGTGCGAGGAAGTGGATGCCTAATCGGCATCGAACTTGATCGGGCGGCCAAGCCGGTGATCGCGGCGTTACGGGAAGATGGCATCCTGGTGGGCGGGTCGGGTGACCCCCGCGTAATTCGGCTTATGCCACCCCTGAATACACCTGATGATGCTATCCACCGATTTCTCGAGTCGTTCAGCCGTGTAGCGGACACACGCAAAGAGGCATCGACCGTATGAATCATCTCATTGGATGGCAACATCTTGGTCGTTCCGAATGGGAGGATGCGTTGGAGTCGAGTTTACGATCGGGACGACAGGGCAGGGCGTGGGATCTCAGGGCTGAAGGCAAGAGCCTCTGTCTGATGTTCTTTAACCCTTCGCTGCGAACGCGAACGTCAATGGAGGTGGCAGCGGCACAGATGGGTGCAATTGCCACGACGATCTCGCAGGGCTCCGGTACCTGGCAAATGGCCTTCGATGACGGCGTAGTGATGGATGGGCCGGAAGCCGAACATATTCAGGAGGCAGTCGGGGTCTTGTCGAAATACTTCGATGCGATCGGCGTGCGGGTATTTGCGTCGCTGTCGGACTACCGCAAGGATTCGCAGGAGTACCTGATCAATCGGTTTGCTGCTGCGGCGGCGGTGCCGGTCATTAACCTCGAGTCCGCGTTTTGTCATCCGTGCCAGGAGCTTGCGGATGCCTCGACAATCATGGAGTCCTTCGATGGAAATCCGCGGGGGCGCAAGTTTGTGCTGACGTGGTGCTACCATCCGAAAGCGCTCCCGATGGCTGTCGCCAACTCTGCAGTGTCGATGGCGGCACGGCTCGGAATGGACGTCGTTGTCGCCCGGCCCGACGGATTCGAGTTGGATGAGACCGTAATGAGCAGGGCGCGTCAGTACGCAGCCGAAGCCGGCGGCTCCGTTTCAGAATCGACAAGCCAGGACCAAGCGCTTGCTGGCGCTCACGTGGTGTATGCCAAGTCTTGGGCCGGACGAGCTGTCTACGACGACCCGGAAACGGAAGCCGTACGCCGCTCCCAACTGAAGGATTGGCGCGTGACTGAGGATCTGATGTCGACGACGGACAATGGCGTCTTTATGCATTGCCTGCCGGTACGAAGGAATGTCGTAGTAGATGACCGGGTTCTGGATGGGCCGCACGCAATCCATCTACGTCAGGCGGAGTATCGGCTTTATGCGCAAAAGGCAATATTGGAGATGGCCTGGAATTTGAAACCGGCGCCCATGCAATGAAATCAGACGGTTATTCAAACGGAGTGGGCGGAGGTGCGCCGACTGTCGTCAAAATCGGCGGCGCGTTGGTCACGAAGGATCTCGAGGAATTCTGGACGAGCATTGGAGCGCTCAAGATCGAACAGCCAGTCATCGTAGTTCACGGTGGTGGGCCCGAGGCGACACGGGTTGCGCGAATGCTCGGGCACGAGCCCGAAATCGTTCAGGGTCGCCGCGTGACAACTGCCCGTGATCTTGAAATTATGGAATGGGTCGCGCGTGGGTCACTCAACACGCGACTGGTCGGCCAGGCCCTTGCCTGTGGCGTCGAAGCGGTTGGGCTTAGCGGAGTCGATGCCTCTCTTGTGCGGGTTGAACGAAGACCGCCCTGGAACATCGATGGTAGGCAGGTCGACTTCGGATATGTAGGCGACGTCCGGGAAGTGAATTCGCGGGTACTCGATGCGTTGCTCGCGGCGGACCTGACACCGGTGGTCGGGCCGCTCGGCGTTGGCGATGACGGTCAGGCGTATAACGTGAACGCTGATACAATCGCGAGTTCTATCGCAGCGGCCGTAGGGGCGCGTACGCTCATGCTTGTCACCGAGACCGGCAGCCTGCGGGATGCGGCGGATGGGAACGGCTCAGTCATCACACGTTGTAGCCGCACGCGGTTCAACGCCGGGGTACAGGAAGGCTGGATTTCCGGCGGCATGCGCGTCAAGCTCAAGGTAGCGTTCGATGCCCTGGATGCGGGCGTACCCGAAGTGCTTGTCATCGGGCCTGACGACCTGCTTGATCGATCGCATGCTACGGAAGTGGTACCGTGAAATGGAATCAGGGACGACAGTCGTGAGAGATCTTTCTGTAGACGTCGTTGACTTACTTTGCGACATGATTCGCTTTAGGTCCGTGAGTCATGAAGAAGCGGAGATCGCGGATTACGTGGAGAGTCTCGTTAGTTCCGAGGGAATCCACTGTGGGCGGCACGGTGATAATGTCTACTTCTGGCTTGGGGATGGTGAGAATCGTCTGCTGATGAACACGCATCTCGACGTCGTCCCGGAATCTTCGGATCATCCGTACGATCCCTTCGATCCGGTCGAGGTCGATGGACGCATCTACGGCCGCGGAGCGGTCGACGCCAAGGCAAGCGGTGCGGCCATGACCACCTGTCTTCTCGAGCTGGCCGCTGAAGGATGGATACCCCCAAATGGTCAACTGATCGTGGCGCTAACGGCATGCGAAGAGCTCGGCAAGGGTTACAATGGCCTTGAGGATCTGCGCCCGCGCCTGCCTGAGATCAGTGCAGCCCTCGTGGGCGAACCAACGGATCTTCGGCCATGTACGGCGCAAAAGGGCTTGCTGATGCTCAAAGTGCACGCAAAAGGAAAGTCCGCGCACGCGGGAAGGTCCATCCTAGGAGTCAACGCGATTGACAAGGCGGCCCGCGACATCACACGACTATCATCGCTCACGCTCGACCGGCACGACCCGCTGCTGGGTCAAACGCTGATAACCGTCACCACTATCGTCGGCGGCAAAGCCACGAACGCGGTTCCGGATCGATGCACTTTCTCGTTGGACGTTCGGTCCACTCCCGCGTACACCCACGACGAACTCGTGACGATTATCGACAGTCACCTCGAGAGCGACCTTGAAGTCTACAGTGACCGCTTGGTGCCGGTGTCAACAAACCACGATGAACCAATCGTTCAGGCGTGTATGCGCGCATCGGAGGCGGAGCCGTTCGGCTCCCCAACCACGTCAGATTGGCTCTTTCTTCGCGACCTCCCGACCGTCAAGATCGGCCCCGGTTCGAGCGAGCTTTCACATTCGTCGCATGAGAGCGTGGCCGCCGACGAGGTGCGCCGAGCCGTTAGCGTTTACAAGAATATTGCCAAGTCGTATTACGACGGTCCATGAGATAAACGATCCCATGAAGCACGAACAGCACCCTATTTGGTACAAGGGAGGACGCGACGCAGAGGATTGGGTGACCCGATTCACGGTCGGTGATGATTACTTGTGGGACACATTGCTTCTTCCACACGATATCGATGCGACCCGCGCTCATGCCGCGGCTCTCGTGGCCACGGGCGTGCTGAATGGCGACGAGCTCGAGGTGGTCGAGAAATGTCTTGGAGAACTTCAGGCGCTGGCCAAAAATGGGAGTGTCACCGTCACCGTCGAAGACGAGGATAGCCACACCGTCATCGAACGGTTTCTCACGGCGCGACTCGGCGAGGTGGGTAAGAAGATCCATACCGGCAGGTCGCGAAACGATCAGGTGCTGGCCGCGCTTCGGCTCTTTCTCCGCGGCCAGTTGAAACGCAGTGCCGGAGTTGCAGCGGAGGTCGTGAATCTCCTTTGCAGCATCGCCGAACGCCACGCGACAGACGTAATGCCCGGCTACACCCACATGCAGCGCGCCATGCCTACGACCGCCGGTCTGTGGGCAGCGGGATTTGCGGAGCTGCTTTCCGAAGATGTCGGCACGCTTGCGGAGGCTTACCGTCGCGTCAACAGAAGCCCGCTCGGTAGCGCCGCCGGCTATGGCGTTCCGTTTCTACATCTGCCCCGTGAGGAGGTGGCCTCGGACTTAGGCTTCGCAGGGTCCCAGGTGAATGTCACCGCGGTTCAACTCTCGCGCGGCAAGTATGAGATGCAGGTGGTGCATGCCTGCGCTCAAATCGGGTCGACGATCAATCGACTGGCATCGGATCTCATACAATTCAGTATGGCAGAGTTCGGGTTTGTACGCTTGCCGGACGAGTATTGTACGGGAAGCAGCATCATGCCTCAGAAACGGAATCCGGACGTTCTCGAGCTGGCCCGTGCCGCCTACCATCGGTTGGTCGCGGAGTTGAACCTGCTCGCGACACTGCCCGCGAATCTCGCGTCGGGCTATCATCGCGACCTGCAGCTCACCAAGGAATCGGTCATGCGGGCCGTGACTACTGCCGCCGACGTACTAGTGGCGGTCAAGAACGTGCTCGCCGGAGTGTCCTTCGACACCGACCGTATGCGAGCATCGGTTTCCCCAGAGATGTTTGCTACCGCGGAAGCTCTCAAGCTCGTAACCGATGGTGTACCGTTTCGGGAGGCCTACCGACAGGCGGCAGAGACGAGAGGTGCCGAATTCGAGGCTCCGTCAAACCTGGCGGATCTATACCTGTCAGACGGATATCCCGGCCGAGCGGATTTAAAGCACATCCGGATGCAACTCGAAAGCTCGCTTGCGATGTTTGAATAATGTGGGGAGGTAGATGTTGTCTTCGCGGGGAATCGCCGTTAACATTGAGATTGAATCGACAACCATACGAGATAGCCGCATGTCTGCTGATAGCGCTTCATCTTCCAGCCGAGTCCTGATTAAAGCTCTGTTGCCGCTGGCGTTTGCGGCCGGCATGGTGCCTGTTGCCAATGCCCAGAGCAGCGAGGACGGCCATCCCTCGTTGGCAATCGACCTTCCGAGTGAGCAGCGCCTCGCGCCGATGCTCGACTACATCAAGAAGTCGTGGGGAACGCTTACGCGCTCACACTCGGATCTTCTAAATGCCCTTGTTGATCCCAAGGTCGAGCACGCAGAAGGTGAACCATGGACGCTCTACGTGTCGGCCAAAGAGGACCCGGATGCGGTGCTGAAAGACATCTCCAGGTCATTGTCCGAAAACGAAATCGGTCAGATCCGAGTCAAACGTCTTCCCGAGAATCCGCGCGAGCACATGGCCGACATTTCTCCGCACGGATTATTGTACCTGCCACATCCCTACGTCGTCCCCGGCGGTCGATTTAACGAGATGTACGGTTGGGACAGCTATTTCATACAGGTGGGTCTGCTGCAGGATGACGAGATCGAGTTGGCCAAGAACATGATCGACAACTTCATCTATCAGATCGAACATTACGGCACCATACTCAATGCAAACCGCTCATATTATCTCACCCGTTCACAGCCGCCGTTCCTGACGGCCATGATTCTCGGTGTGTACGAAAAAACGGGCGACCGGGCCTGGCTTGAATCGACACTGCCTGCCATAGAGAGTTACCACGAGTTCTGGTTCAGCAGCCCGCACCTGATAGAGAATCTTGGTTTATCGAGATATTACGGACTTGGCTCTGGTCCGGCGCCTGAAGTGATCGCGGACGAGAAGGACGAAGCGGGTCGCACCCACTATGATCGCATTCGCGAATACTATCAGACAACGCCCGTCGACCAATACGACCTTTCGATGTACTACGACGCGGCAACCGACCGACTTACGCCGCTATTCTATGTGGGCGACCGTTCGATGCGCGAATCGGGGTTCGACCCATCAAACCGGTTCGGGCCCTTCAACATTGACATTATTCACTTCGCGCCGGTATGTCTGAACTCACTCCTATATCGGATGGAGATGGAGGCTGCCCGGATTTACGAGGTAGTCGGAAGGGAAACCGAAGCGGCAGCGTGGACGGCGTTGGCACAGCGAAGGGCGGAACTCGTCAACGAGTATCTCTGGGATGATCAGCGGGGCCTTTATATGGATTATGACATTCTCGACGAGGAGCTCAGTGACTACGAATTCGGCTCTGCTTTCTACCCCCTTTGGGTGGGAATTGCTTCGGAGGAGCAGGCACGACGTGTGGCCGCCAACCTCTACCTCTTCGAGGCACCAGGCGGCCTGTTGACCAGCACGACCATCACCGGCAACCAGTGGGATGCTCCCTTCGGGTGGGCGCCGCTTCAGATGATCGCGGTTCAGGGTCTTCGACGGTACGGCTATCACGCCGACGCCGACCGTCTGACTGCGAAGTTTGTGGGACTCGTCAGCAAGGAGTTTGACGAGCACGGGGTGATAGTCGAGAAGTACGACCTCGTTCAGCGCGAATCAGACGTGGAGGCCGGCATCAAGTACGGCTACGCCGCCAATCAGATAGGCTTTGGCTGGACGAACGCCGTCGTCCTCGAACTACTCACCGGAATGAAGTCGCGATAGGAAAGGGCCCGCCTGCTGCAAGGCGGCCCGGGTGAACCTCAGGCAGGCGGGCGAAGGCGTCAGTTTACGTCGATCGGCGCTCCAATCAGGTTGCCCCACTCAGTCCACGAGCCGTCGTAGTTTCGCACGTTATCGTAGTGAAGCAGCTCCTTCAGCACGAACCAGCTGTGTGACGACCGTTCACCAATTCGGCAGTACGTGATAACGTCTTTGCCCGGGCGAATTCCCTTCCCTTCGTACAGGTCTCTCAGCTCGGATAGGGACTTGAAAGTGCCGTCTTCTCGCACGGCCTGCGACCAAGGGATATTCGCCGCGCCGGGGATGTGACCACCGCGCTGCGCCGTCTCGTTTAGTCCCGGCGGTGCGAGAACCTTGCCAGTGAATTCGTCCGGCGATCGCACGTCGACCAGTACGCCGTCGGGGTTGTCCAGGTGGCGCAGTACATCCGAATGGTGCGCGCGCAGGTTGGCGTGGGTCCGCGTCACGGCGTAGTTCGATTCAGCGTGGTCTGGGAGCTTTGTCGTCAGCGGCCGGCCTTCCGCGATCCATTTCTTTCTTCCGCCGTCGATGATCTGAACCGCATCGTGACCGAAGTACTTCAATAGCCAATATGCGTAGGCCGCGAACCAGTTGTTGTTATCACCATAGAGCACGATCCGCGAGTTCGAGTTGGCTATTCCCGACTTGCTGAGCAGGATCTCAAAATCGTGCTTGCTGACAATGTCGCGGCGGACCTGGTGCTGAAGTTGCGTCTGCCAGTTCCAGCCCACGGCTCCCGGGATGTGTCCGGACTCGTAGGCGCTGGTATCGACGTCGACCTCGACGAATCGTACGTCACGGTCGTTGAGATGGTCTTCTGCCCACTGGGTAGAGACCAGTACATCATGATTGGTGGACATGACCCATTACCTCTCGCTCGATTGGGTTGCTTGATAGAGGTCGGTTTTGTCTGGGATTGCACTAAGCCTCCCGGCCGGGAATGCTCAGGACGGTGCAATCGGAGTCAATTATCTTTCGACCACTGCAGACTGCTAGATACTGCTTCCCGATCAATGATTCCAGTGCAATCAAGGTCAAGCTGCGCCTGGGAAACGACAGGGCAACTTTGCCGGTGAAGTCCTGTACACTACGATCGGAGGCAGCAGTGGATTATGGTTCAGCAAACAACTCGAAAACCGGCTCCATCTGAACGTCAAAAGGTCTCGCTGGTCGAGGATCTTCGGTCGGGCGAGATCAAGCATTCGCTTCAGCGGGACTTCAGGGAGATCTCGGATTTCTATTTGGACACGAATACACGCGACCGATTGTCTTCGATGGGTCGGGTGAAGAAGACATTTGTCGTCAGTATTGAGGTTCTGAAGAGCATGTTCCTCAAGCTGACGCCGGCCCGCCGGCTGATGCTCATTCTGGCGATCTTTCTCGCTGTGAATGGTCTGGGCGAGTCGACCGGCCAAGTCTTGTCAGGATTCGTCATTCTCACTTTTATCCTGATTCTCGAGCTGAAGGACAAACTGCTGGCCCAGGACGAGTTGGCAGCCGGCCGTGTCGTTCAGAACGCCTTGATGCCTGAGGAGAGTCCGCACGTTGAGGGCTGGGACACCTGGATTTACACGCGACCCGCCAACGATGTCGGCGGCGATTTGGTGGACTATCTGGATCTGGACGACGGTCGCGTCGGTATCGCGATCGGAGATGTGGCCGGGAAGGGCCTGCCCGCCGCTCTCCTTATGGCCAAGCTGCAGGCTACGGTTCGCGCAGTAGCCACCGAGTACGACTCACTGGCGGACCTTGGGTTACGAGTCAATGCGATATTTCGCCGCGACGGAATCCCGAGTCGATTTGCCTCCTTGGCCTTCTTGACGCTACGCTCTGACGCGAACCGTATCAAGCTGCTGAATGCCGGTCATCTTCCGCCACTTATTTGCCGAGAGGACGGTGTAAGCGAACTACCGCATAGCTCGCCTGCGCTGGGCATTATGGAGAGCCCTGTATTTGAGGAACAGGAGGTCGAACTTCAGCCGGGCGAGTGTTTGGTGGTCTTCAGCGACGGTGTGTCCGAGGCGCGCGACGAATTCGGAACCTTCTTCGGGACGACGCGCCTCATAAAACTGCTGCCACTGCTCAGGCACCATACCGCGAGAGAGTTAGGCGAGCGTCTGGTGCGCAGGGTGGAAGAGTTCGTCGGTGACGAGGTGTGGTCCGACGACCTGTCTATCGTCGTCATTCGGCGGGCCGGTCATGTAGTAGGCGACGGACCGGTCTAGACGGCGGCCGCCTTCGGGATTGCGTCCAAGGCCTGCACAAAATCTGCAACGAGGTCATCCACGGACTCGATTCCGACGGATACGCGGACCAAGCCGTCGGTGACGCCGGCCACGGCTCTTTCCTCCGGCGAGAGAGAAACGTGTGATGTCTGCGCCGGTTGGACGATTAGCGTTTCCACGCTGCCAAGGCTTGGCGCTGGCACGGGAATTTCTAGCGCCTGCATGAACGAGGTTACTGCTACTCCATCTCCCTCTATTTCAAAGCTGAGCATCCCTCCGTATCCATCCAGATACCGTGCGGCGCGTTCATGGGAAGGGGAGGAGGCGAGTCCGGCATAATTGACTCTGGCGACTGCTGGATGATCTTCCAGCACCTGAGCCAGCACTGTGGCGGCCTGATTTTGCCGCTCCACGCGTAAGGCAAGTGTCTTAAGGCCACGATGGAGCAGGTAGCACGCGTGGGGGTCGAGGCTTCCGCCCAACTGCGTCACGCGTTTCCGTATAGGAGAAATCATCTCGTCGGAGCCAATCGCCACGCCAGCCACAATGTCGGAGTGGCCGTTCAAATACTTGGTTGCGCTGTGAATCGAAATGTCGAATCCCCACTCCGAAGGCCGGAAGTTGATCGGACTCGCAAACGTGTTGTCTATGAGCGAAACAATGCCGTGGGACCGGGCGAAATCGGATGCCGCCTCAAGCTCGCCGACCTCAATCATTGGATTGGTGATGGTTTCCACGTAGATCGCCTTGGTGCGCGGCGTCAGGGCGTCGTCCCACGAGGAAGGGTCCGAAGCATCGATGAAGTCAACGGTGATGCCAAGCTCGGACAGAAGCGTGGTCGCCAGCTTGTGCGTGCCGCCGTACAGGCAGTTCTGCGCAAGCAGATGGTCGCCGGGCTGCAGTACAGAAAGAAGGGCGGACGATATCGCGGCCATGCCGCTTGACGTGACTATCGCGTTCTCGGCATTCTCCAACGCCGCCAACTTTTCCTGCAGGACCAGCTGGTTCGGGTTGTTGCTATATCGGATGTACCGTACTTCGTCCTCAGGACCCGCGTACTCGAACATTGCCGATTGGAAGATGGGCATCGCGACGGCGCCGGCTACGCGAGGTTTTGGCTCGCCTGCGTGAATGAGTTTCGTCTCGATGGACTTCTTCATCTGGTGCTGCGATGGATCTGGTGCGGTGACGCTGTTTGTCGCTGCGGCGAACCGGAAGTTACGTAAACCGGCCGTTGGGGATGCGCGGACGCAAGCGTGGAATGCGGTCGCGTTACCAGCCGGGGTCCGTTAGCGTGGCCGCCTGAGTGGGGGGCAGGTCGAATGAAAAAGAGAAAGGCCCGGGTTCCACCAAACCCGGGCCTTCAAGTTCTAGGATCGGTTTCCCAGGCCGAATCCTAGTCCACCCAATGTCAGAAGTGCTTGACTAGAAGTGCACAGAGATAGAAGACGGAGTGTTTATTCAGTTTCAGGACGATCGCGCGAGAAAAATGTCACTTTAATGTACAAAGTACTTATGTTTGTAGTAAGGTGTACGTAGATTATCCCCATGTTTCGCGACAGACCGGCCATACCGAAGGACTCAGAACGCTCGGCTGCAGCCCGCGAGGCGCTAGGCAGCATACGCTACATTCGGGACGCAATGGCACGTTCCGAAAGCTTCACAGCCGTTCCGGGGTGGGGAGGAGCAGTCATGGGTGTTGTCGGTCTTACAGGCGCGATAGTGGCATCGACGCGCGAGCAGCCGTCCGAGTGGCTTCAGGTATGGTTAGGCACGGCGGTGATTGCTGCGGCGATTGGCGTCGTATCCATCATTCGAAAGGCGCGACGAGTCGGTGAGCCGGTATTCGGCGGAGCAGGTCGCAAGTTCGTTCTGGGTATCATGCCGGCCGTTTTTGCGGCATCGATCCTGACCATGGTCTTATACGAGGCCGGCCTTCATGACAGACTTGCCGGTTTGTGGTTGCTCATGTTCGGCGTCGCGGTCCTCACGGCAGGATTTGCGTCGATTCGTCTGATCCCGTTGATGGGTCTGGCCTTTATGCTCCTGGGCGTCGCCGCCTTTCTGTTACCTGCCTCGTGGGGCGATTTGATGATGGGAGTCGGGTTCGGGGGCATCAATATCATCTTCGGTATTGTGATCGGATTGCGACATGGCGGATAAAACCACGAAAAAGCAGACCGTTCCGCTACCGTCAGTAGCAAAGCTCGACCGGCTGATTCATGGTCGGGTCCGGTTGGGCATTCTCAGTGCACTTGCCGTTAATGATGCGCTTCAGTTCAATGATCTAAAGCGCCTCCTCGACACTACGGATGGAAATCTGAGCGTTCACGCCCGCAAGCTCGAGGACGCAGGATATGTCGAGGCGCGCAAGTTTTTTGACGACCGGACGCCCCGCACGGAATACCGGTTGACGGCCTCAGGCCGGGAGGCATTTGGGTCTTACCTGGACCGCCTGGAGTCCCTGATCGACTCACTGCGACCACCCGACTGATTTAGAGCAACTGCAGTCCGACTCGGATTGGCAAGCTGCCGGATTAGCGCTTACTCGTACGTGCCTTCGAAGCGACTGATAAACTTGCCGTCCTCCCATTCGGCGACCAATTGTGTCGTGCCGCTGGTTTGTAAGTCGGCAAAACGTCCTGTCCCGCCCGTCATTCGCCAGTGAACAAGACCGTCGTCTCCGATCTGAACCGACAGCCACCACATGTCGCCCTCCACGCTGATACCGTCGCATGCGCCATGGCCCTTTACGGGCACGTCCTCATCAAATATGTACGTTGCGAAGCAGTCCTGCGTCGCGAGGTGGAAGGGGCTCTGTGTGTCGTCCGAGGTCACTGTCAATTGGAACAGCAGCCTATTCGCGGTCCGACCGTCGGCGAGGACAATGGACGAGAGCACGTCTTGCGTGCCCGCTACGTAACCGGAGTTCGGTTTTGTCTGGGCACGCGACTCCGCGGCGCCCAGAAGGGCGACCACACACACTACAATGGAAGTGATTTTGAACCGTTGCATAATGCGATGTCTCCTCACCGATGATGCGGCGTCCTTGTTGATTTGAAGGTAGCGCGAGTATACAGTGATGAGGACGAACTCGGCAAGCGACCTGTAGCGTCCCCAGAGGCCTCTTGCACACACTGTCCGCATACCGGTCGACAACTCGTGAAACTTTGTTTGTTTAAACAAGTAATGACCATAAATTGCAACAAAGTCACCGATGTCAACATGAATTCAACGCCTTCTGAGTCCGTGATCCGCGTGTCGTCAGAGCCAGACGCGATCAAAATTCTCGGAATTGCCGGGAGTCTACGGGAGTCGTCCATTAACCGGGCACTGCTCGAAGCGGCGCGTGCCCAGGCGCCCGAACATGCGATAGTGGAGATCGCAGAAATTGCGGACATCCCACTCTATAATCAGGATCTTGACAACGATAAAGACCGACCTCTTCCGGTGGAGGCTCTCAAATCGGCGGTAGCCGAGGCCGACGCTATTCTGATAGCGACGCCGGAGTACAATTTCGGCGTGCCCGGCGTGCTGAAAAACGTGATCGATTGGGTGTCGCGTCCGGCGATGCGGTCGCCTCTTGCCCATAAGCCGGTCGGTATTATCGGCGCCTCGCTTGGTGCCCTCGGTACGGCGCGTGCTCAGGAGCAACTAAAAACAATCATGCTCGCGACTCTTTCCATACTTTTTCCGCACCCGGGCGTCCTGGTCGGAGGTGCGGCGAAGAAATTCGAGGATGGCCAACTGGTTGACGACGCAACGATCGCATTCCTAAGCGACTACATGGAGCAGTTTTCAACATGGCTTAGTAAGACGGCCTCGCGCGGCCATGCCGCGTGATGCCTATCGCTGTCAAGCGAACGCGACGGTAGGCTCGGCACCGAACATAACTAGTGGCCAAGGGCGCTCTAAACCCGGTAGGAAGAAATGAAGCAGGGTATAGCCGGTATTCATCACATCACCGGAATCTCAGGTCCGGCGCAGGAGAACGTCGACTTTTATGCGGGCGTGATCGGACTTCGTTTGGTCAAGAGGACGGTGAATTTCGATGATCCGGGAACGTATCACCTCTACTACGGCAATTATGAGGGTCAACCCGGGTCTATCATGACCTTCTTCCCGTGGGCCAACGCCCGGCGCGGGCGGCCTGGTGCAGGAATGGTCGGAATGACGTCATTCTCCGTCCCAGCGCAGTCTCTCGACTACTGGTTTGATCGCCTGGAGACCGTGAGCCCCGTCCAGCCGACGCGTAACGCCGCTTTTGAGAAAGATTCGATTGAGTTTGCGGACCCTGATGGACTTCGATTGGCAGTCGTAGGCGAGGATCACACAGCAGCGCCGCCCGTACCGGAAAGCGGCGTGCAGGACGTTGCCATTAGAGGATTTCACGGTGCTACTCTCCTGGTGGCGCAACCGGACGCAACGGCAAGACTCCTGACCGAGATCTTCGGTTATCGTTTTGTTTCGCAGGATGGAGACCGGCTGCGTTTCGTCTCTGGCCAAGATGCAATGGGCAACTATCTCGACCTCGAAAAACGAAGTGATAGTGCGCGGCCGGGATCAGGAACGATACATCACATAGCCTTCAGGGCTCGTGATGAGACGGAACAGCTGGAGTGGCGCGAAGCGATAGCTTCATCGGGATTATTCGTCACCGAAGTAAAAGATAGGAACTACTTTAAATCGATCTACTTTCGCGAGCCCAACGGCGTTCTTTTCGAAATTGCTACGGACCCGCCTGGATTCGGTGCCGACGAACCGATCGATCATCTCGGCGAGCAACTGAAGCTTCCCCCGTGGCTCGAATCGAGAAGGAGTGCGATCGAGGAACAGCTCGTAGACCTACGTCTGCCCAGCGTTAGTGAGAATGCGTCGACCGGGTGAAGAGCCTTCGGATATGAGAGAGGTCATTATCGATGAAGCATGTGCATGAAGGTCAGCCGCTAGTTCGAGCCGGAGCAACACTCGAGCATGCCAGAGCTGCCGTCATTATGCTGCACGGTCGAGGCGCGACGGCCCAGGGAATTCTGTCGCTCATGGATGAGATTGATTTGCCGAACGTCGGCTACGTCGCCCCGCAGGCTCGAGGGCTGACGTGGTATCCGCACAGTTTTCTTGCCCCACTCGACAGTAATGAGCCTGATCTCTCGTCGGCGCTCCGTGCCGTTGATGACGCATTCAAGTTTGTGGAGGGCGCAGGAATCCGTACGGACCAGACGATTCTGCTGGGTTTCTCGCAAGGTGCGTGCCTTGCACTCGAGTATGCAGCCCGGCATCCTCGATACTACGGGGGCGTAATCGGTCTGAGTGGCGGACTAATCGGAACGAAGGATCGTTCGGGCGTACGCCCACCGTCAGATAAGGAGTTCGACTATGCAGGCAGCTTTGATGGCACTCCGGTCTTTGTGGGTTGCAGTGACGTAGACCCTCACATCCCCCTGATGAGAGTCAAGAATTCCGTGGAAGTCTTGAGGAAGCTGGGAGCGGATGTAACGGATCGAATCTACCCGGCAATGCCGCACACCATCAACGAAGATGAGATCCGTGTTACCAGAGCCATGATCGCCCAGGTATCGACTGAGGGTGCTGCCTCGTCAAGCTGATCGTGGCTCTGTACACTCGTTATTGCGAGTGGCGGTCGGCACTTCATTCGAAAGTTGTTACTTCTGTCGCGACCGAACGTGGTTACCACTGCAGCATGGGCGTCAGCAGATTAGCGCACCCGTGTGAGCAGGCCGGACGTTTCGAACGCCCCGGCCCTTAGCCGGAAGACGTAGACGCCGTTTGCATCCCCTTTGGGTATCCATTCCACCCTGTGGCGGCCTGCCGAATACGTGCCGGATGCCGGCACGCCAATTACTCGGCCGAGCAGATCGAAGACCCGCAATTGGACTTCCGCCGCCTGCTTAAGCTCGAAAGAGAAAATGGTCGACGTCGAAAAAGGATTTGGATAGACGGGATGGACATCGACCGGCGGAGCCGGTTCATTCCCCGCAGCGTTGGATGTGGCGGTTACGCGAAACTTGAATACACCATCTCCATCGGTTCCGGCCACCAGGTAATGGTCTTGTGAAGGTGGTTCACTACGGGTCGAGCCCAGAGATATAACCAGAGGGTTCGAAAGGCCTTGGAATATCGGCTCCCAGTCACCGGTACGAAATTGACGGAAGACCCCTGCGCCATACGTTGCCGCGTACAATGCACCGTCCATGCCGCGTAGGATCGAGAAGACGATCGTCCCTTCAAGCCCGTACGGTTCCCACGTGTCGCCTCCCGCTGGCAGGCGCAGGAGTCCGTCACCCACGGTGCCCACAAGGACATCTCCGTTTAAGTCGACCCATAGCGCACGGATAAAAGGGTTGGAAAGGCCTGCGCCCAGAGGACTCCATGTCTTGCTTGAGTCGACACTGACAAATACACCGTCAAATGTGGCCGCGACGAGGTGGCCGCTCGGACCGGTCGCAAGTCCCGATACTTCAGTCTCGACAAGGCCGGCGCGCTTCCAGGTTTCGCCCTCGTTGGTCGACATCAGGATTCCGCTTCCGAAGGAGCTCGCGAACATTGATCCGTCAGGCGCCGAAACGAAATCGGTAATGGGATCGGCGACTTTGTCATCATCGGGCCCTCGGCTGAGGACGCTCCATGTCAGTCCGTCGTCGTCCGAGCGATAGATGTATCCGAACGTGCCCCCGGCGAAAACGAAGTCGCCAATCTGTTCGAGGGAGAACGCGTCCGTTACCTGTAGGTCTGTCGGTATCCAGGTGTTGCCTTCGTCAGTCGATCGGAATATTCCGGCTTGCTCGGTCGCGGCAAGCCACGCGCCAGATGATGTCTGCAAGACCGCGTAGGCGACGCTTTTGGGAACGCCTTTTAGCACCATGGGCTCGCCAACATTGTCGGCCCGATAAATGCCGGTCCGAGTTCCGGCCCAGAATGTGCCATCCGATTCGATCTCGAGTGCCGAAATGATGTTATCTGGCAGTCCGATCGATTTCCACGATCTGTCCTGTGAGTCGAATCGGTAGATACCGTTTGCGATCATTCCGGCCACGAGTGTCCCGTCGGGGCCAATCGCGACTTTCCAGACGCGCTGGTTTGGGAGTCCGTCGTTAATCGCGGTCCATGACGTGTCTCCCGGCTGGGAATATGCGACCCCGCCGCTCCACGCGCCAGCAACGACCATTCCGTTTCGTGTTGCAATACTGCGGATGACCCTCAGGGTCGATCCGCCGTTATGACGAGTCCATGGCAGCCTTCCGCCCGGCCAATAAAAAACGCCTTCTCTGAACGTGGCGGCGTATGCGCCGCCGGCCTCATCAAATGCAACGGCGCGCACGTCAAGGTCGATAAGCCCGTCATTGTGTGCTGTCCACCCGGCCTCCCGGTCCAGTACGAAAGCCCCGGCCCCGAGCGTGCCGACCAGTATGTCGCCATCGCTGCTCTTTGCAATCGAGTGGACTCGCAAGTCCGTCAGACCGGTGTTGCTGGCAGCCCACGTCTGACCCACGTCATCCGATCGGTAGATGCCGGCTGTAAACGTAGCCGCAAGTAGTGAGCCGTCAACGTCCTCCGCAAATCCGCGAAGCTTCTCACCGGCGACCCCGACGTATTCCCAACTCTCGCCGTGGTCAAGAGATCTGAAGATCCCTCGCAGGTCGGTGCCAGCAAATATCGACCCGCTTGAATGAAAACCGATGGCGGTAACGTCCGAACCCATTGGACCGTTCGTCCGCTCCCACGCTTGTGCCACCGACTCGTACCCCGGTGTCCGAAGCGTGGCCAGCAGGGTTGCCGTCACCAGGATTTGAAACGCAAGCCGCATATGATTGTCCGGCGCTAACTGATCGGCAGGCCCAGCTCCCCGCGCAATACCTCATCGCCCGGCCTGTTACGCGTCCAATAATCTATCATCAGTCGCTTCTTCAGAGTTCCGCGTGTTACGAGTTCTTCGGCGTTCGGACCAAAGCCGGACACGTGACGCTCTTCCCAGTACTGAATTTCATGCGGAAAGTCTGCGCGGAAATGGATGACGAGGGTGCGCGGAATGTCTTGGTAGTCGAGCCGGTATTCGATGATCGAATCGGATTCAATCACCGGCGCCAGCTTTCCCGAAGCGTCTTGCGGTTCCCAATCCTCGTGAGACAATCGCTGGTGCAGCATGGACGGAAGTACAGTGACGCTGCCCTGGGGAAGATCCTGAGGGCTGAGTCGCACCAGATTCCATATCTCGTCCTCCAGCAGGACGTCTCCGATCATCTCCTCGCCGTCACCATCCGATTCGAAATAGCTGAAGTGCCTGATGCGATATCCGTCCGACTTTCGATTCAGCTGCACGAACGTCTGTCCGCACCATTCCTGGATTGAAGCCGTAGTCTTGACCGTGTGTGGGTCCTCGCTCCTGTAGACGGGTGTAAACACCGAGGTCATGGTCGAATAGGGGTAAATGCCCGTGTTGAACTTGCGCATGCTGTTTAATTTCAACACCTTGACTGCGTCGTCGCCTGCGCGTTCGGGATTATCGAGCTTGACCTGTTTCTGGCGAGAGAAGTCTTCCGTAACGAAAATCGTCACTGCCGATCCGGTGCGAACCGCTCCGTACCGGGCCTGCTCGAGGTCGTAGCTTGTTATTTCCGCTTCGCCCTGGTACCAGTAATCGCCGAACTGATCAGGCACTGACGAGACCGCAGAGATGGGGAATCGATGCTCAGCTCCCGGTAGGCACGAGAGAGAGGCCAGCGATAAGACCATAACGGCCACTGTTGATTGTCTTTCTTTAAAGGTGGTCATATCAATTATGTTAGCGTTCCTGGTTCGTATTGTTCGGCGTCCGTACAGCGGCCTGATCGGCCCTCATGCGGTGCAGCAAACCCCATAACCAATTTTTGACGGCCGCGGCCATTCTAAACCCGTCAGCAGCGCGCGAGTTTTTGCAGGCGCTCGGTACACGACCAGAATGATCGGATCTACGATTTCACATTACCGAATTCTTGAGCCCCTCGGTGAGGGGGGAATGGGCGTCGTATACCTGGCTGAGGATGTTCGACTCGGACGCAAAGTCGTCCTGAAATTCTTACATCCGCATCGGAGTCGTGATGCCGAGGCCGAGCGGCGATTCAGCCAGGAGGCGAGAGCGGCTTCCTCGCTTAACCTACCCAACATCTGCACCATATATGACATCGGTGATACAGACGAAGGCGGGATGTTTATTGCAATGGCTCACTATGATGGGGAGACCCTCAAGGCAAGACTGGAACGGGGTGTCATTCCAACTGGAGAAGCTGTTGGCATTTTTTGCCAGCTTGCGCAGGGCCTTCATGCCGCACACAGGAAGGGGATCGTTCATCGAGACATCAAGCCCGCGAACATATTACTGGCTACGGATGGTCGCGCGATCATTCTCGACTTCGGTATCGCCAAGCTCGCCGGCAACGCTGTACTGACACGATCGGACGCGCTACTCGGCACGATTGCTTACATGTCTCCGGAGCAGGCGCAGGCCATGAATGTGGGCCCACCGTCGGATGTCTGGTCTCTCGGGGTCGTCTTGTATGAGATGTTATCGCGCGAACGGCCGTTCGACCGCGCCTACGATCATGCCATCCTGTATGCGATTATCAACGAGGACGCCCCGGACGTACAGACGGTCGCCGACGGAGTGCCTGCGCCCATCGCGGGTCTAATACGGGAGTGCCTGTCGAAGTCGCCCGAAGATCGACCTCTGCTCGGGGATGGCCTTTTGGCCAAGGTTGCCGCTGCTGACTTGGGGTTGGGTGAAGTCGGCGGGACAGTGCAGGTTTCAGAGGTCGCCTCGCGCCGCGCTAGCGACGGAAGCGACGCGGGCACGTCCGCAACGTTGACGCTTTTCTTTAGCGACCTCGAAGGGTCGACGCGACTTTTGGAAACGCTCGGCGGCGGCTATGGTGATGTGCTCCAGAGCGTGAGGACCATCATCCGAGGGAAACTGAGTGAGTATGGGGGCGAAGAGATCGATACTGCAGGCGATGGTCTGTTCGCTTGTTTTGCATCTGCCGGTGATGCCGCCTGCGCGGCGGTCGACATCCAGCGCCTGATCACGTCAAGGGACTGGACCGGCGACGCGAAGGTAAAGCTACGGATCGGGTTGCATACCGGTGAGCCGGTCAGGCGCGGCGGCACGCTCGTGGGTCTCGACGTGCATCGCGCGGCCCGCATTTGCGCAGCCGCGCACGGAGGACAGATTCTGGTATCATCCGCAACAGAACGTTTGCTGACGCAGACTGATTTGAACGGAGTCAGTCTCGTCGATTTGGGAGAATACAGGCTCAAGGATATCTCCGCGCCTGAACGTCTATTTCAGGTGATGGCCTCCGGTGTGCCCGGCGGCATCCACAGGCCTCGGGCGGAGGGTATGGGCGGGGAACTACCGGTGCCGCTGACGGAACTGGTCGGCAGAGAGAAAGAGCTGGAAGACCTTGATCAAATCATAGACTCCGATATCCGCATCGTCACGCTCACCGGCCCGGGCGGGACCGGCAAAACCAGGCTTGCGATCGAGGCCGCCCGGCGTGCTGCGCACAGGTTCGAATCGGGCGCACGTTTTGTCGGTCTCGCCCCGATTTCCGATTCCGACATGCTCCTTCCTTCCATTTCCCGAAAGCTCGGAATACCTGACAACCCGGACCGGTCCGTCCGAGACGCGCTGCTCGAGTATCTAAAACCACGATCGATGCTTCTTGTCCTCGATAATTTCGAGCAACTTGTCGACGACGCCGCGATTGTCGGTGACCTGTTGTCGGAGGCCGGCGGGGTGATGGTGATCGTGACGAGTCGGATCCCGCTGCGGATCGGTGGTGAGCGGGAGTACAGGGTTCCGACGCTCCCGTTTCCGGACGCCACACGCGACCGGTCGTTGGAGGTCATGAGTTATCCTGCTGTAGCTCTTTTCGTCGATCGCGCGCGGATCGTGCGGCCGGATTTCAGCCTGGCTGGAAACGAGAAAGCTGTTGCCGGCATCTGCGCGAGGGTGGACGGGTTACCGCTGGCCATCGAACTCGCTGCGGCCCGCCGCCGGCTTTTTACTCCGCAGCAGCTGCTTCAGAGGCTCAACAGCAGCCTGGACGTTCTCCAGACGAAAGGTCGCGACGTTCCGGATCGCCACCAGACGCTCCGGGGAGCTATTGCATGGAGCTACGATCTTCTCGAGGAGTCAGAGAAAGAACTGTTTCAACAGTTAGCCGTGTTTTCTCGCGGCTGGATGTTGGAGGCGGCGACCGCAGTGTGCATCTCCTCGAGGCCCAACGACATTGTGGAGGAGACGATCGAGTCACTCCTCGAGCGAAGCTTGCTACGTGAGACGACCGTGGTTGGCGGTGTGCCGCGCTTTGGAATGCTCGAGATGATTCGCGAGTTCGCACTCGAAAAGCTGGTGGAATCCGGTAAACACGACGAGCTTCGCCGCCGCCACGCGCGCTACTTCGCCGGCTTCGCAGAACAAGCCGAGCCACTTCTCGTGGGCGAACAACAAAGTGAGTGGTTCGACCGCCTGGAAGCGGAGCACGATAACTTTCATGCCGCGCTCAAGTGGTGCGCCGAGTCCGGCGACGTAGAAACGGGGATGTCTCTCGGCTCGTCGCTTTGGCGCTTCTGGGCTGTACGCGGTTACATGATTCAGGGCAAGACGTGGCTTGAACGCTTTCTTCGATTATCATCTGCAGAAGACAAGTCCGTCTCACGTGCGCGAACGCTCAACGCCTTGGGTACCGTGTCCCACGAGATTGGCGATTATTCCGAGTCCGAAGCATTGCTGACGGAAGCACTGCAAATATTCCGGACGCTCGACGATGAAGTTGGACAGGCCCTTGTGCTGAACAATCTTGGCTGGGTGGCTTGCGAAATCGGGGCATTCGAGGAGGCTCGTCGGCTCTCTAGGGAAGCTCTCGAACTGAATCGGCAGGTGGGAGACGTACGCGGCCAGTCGCTCGCACTGAACAACATGGGCTGGGCGGCAACCTACCAGTCGCACCTGCGCGAAGCGTTGACTCTCAATCGGGAGAGTGCCCGACTCCGCCGTGTAGCAGGAGACCGGCGAGGTCTCGGCTTCAGTTTCGTCAATCTTGGGTGGGTCTACCGTCTGCAGGCAAGATATGACGAGTCGTTCCGGCACCTGGAAGACGCTCTGGCGATCTTCAGAGAGATTAAGGATACGCAGTTGGAGGGTTTCGCGGTCGGTATGCGTGCGGGGGTACTTTGGGATACAGGCGACCACCAACGGGCTCTCGAAGGAATGACGTTGAGCCTGGATCTGTGGCGTCAATGCGGCAACAAGTGGGGAGTTGGGTGGTCGAGCTGTGCGCTCGCAATGATTTGTCTGGAATTGGAAATGAAAGACGAGGCTGAAGAGTGCGCGCAAGCGGCGCTGGATATTTGCAAGAAGACTACCGGCAGCTATCCATCTGCGCTCGCACTACAAACAACCGCTGTCGTTTTCGCCGCAACAGGCCGAAGAAACAGGTCGGGCCAACAGTTTGCAGAGGCCGTCCGGCTTCGCGCTAAACTAGGTGATGCATTGGGCATGGCCGATATGTTGGAGGAGATCGTCCGTTGGGTGACGAAGCCAACGGAAGTCCGCCAAGCGAGCGTCCTGCTTGAGGCAGCCGCGTCCATTCGAAAGGAAGTGGGCGGGCCGCCACCGCCCCGGACGCAGTCACTTTATAAGGCACTCCACTTCGAAATTGACCACGATATTTCCCGTTCCAGCTATCCAGAACTACCATTGGAGGAAGCGATAAGGGATCTACAGCATCACTCGCGCATAGTGCCGTCCTGCAAACTTGCGCTCGATTATCTAACCTCGACGACCCATCCCGCAGCGACGTGAACTCATCGCTACAATTCTTCATGCTACTCGGAGCCGTAGTGGGTAATCTTAACGGACGGTCTTCCTCGACCCTTGCCGGCCCCAATCTCGTTGACGTCTCTACGCTCGATCCCACCATTGTGATTGACATGAGATATGCCGGACCGAACAACTTCGTGGGCCAGAAGATCGACGGCTACGAGAACGCAGTTTGTCTGCTCACACCGCCTGCCGCCACCGCGCTGACGCGTGTGAATCGGGATCTGTCAAGTCGCGGATACCGCCTCGTCGTGTTCGATTGCTATAGACCACAGCGCGCCGTCGACCACTTCGTACGATGGTCGCGTTATCCGCTCGAAACGGCGACGAAAGAGGAGTATTACCCGCGCGTAGAAAAGAAGAGGCTATTTTCACTCGGGTACATCGCCTCGCGGTCGGGACACAGTCGCGGCAGTACCGTCGACGCAGGGTTGATGAAGGTGGAGGATGATTCATCAGGCACCGATTGCCTGACACGCGTCGATATGGGCACGCCGTTCGACTTTTTCGACGAGCTGTCACATACGGATGCCCCCGGGCTCGAGCCAGACCAACGAGTGCATCGAGATTTGTTGCGAAGTGTGATGGATGAGTATGGATTTCGCAACTATAGCAAGGAATGGTGGCATTTCACGCTTCGCAACGAGCCGTTTCCGGACTCGTACTTTGACGCGGTGGTGAGACGCCCGACGGATGGTTGACCTCCGGCCGAGCCCGGTCCACGAATGAAGCGCCGAGCAGGTCTTTGAAGACCGGCCAAAATTGGTTCCCGCCGTTCGTATTGCTTGCTCGCCGTTAGTACGTTGGGTCCAGATGTTCGGGCCATTCATTGGTGGTAGTCGATGCGCACAAGACAGCTCGGTTTTACAGATCTACATCTAACGACCATCGGTCTTGGGACGTGGGCAATTGGGGGGCCATGGGAGTACGGGTGGGGACCGCAGGAGGATGAGCTTTCGGTAGCCACCATTCATCGGGCACTTGACCTCGGCATCAATTGGATCGACACGGCTCCCGCATATGGACTTGGCCATTCGGAAGAGATCGTCGGCAAAGTTGTCGCGGGCCGGCGCGAAGACGTGTACGTAGCGACGAAGTGTGGCCTCGTCTGGCAAAAGCCTTCCGACCGGAAGGTCACGTCTCGTTTGAAGGCGAGTAGTGTCCGTCGGGAAGCCGAGGACAGTTTGCGAAGACTCCAGGTGGACGTGATTGACCTGTATCAGATTCACTGGCCCAATCCTGACGATGACATCGAAGAGGCGTGGGAGGAGATCGCCCGGCTCGTGGAGGAGGGCAAGGTCCGCTACGCGGGGGTGTCAAACTTCTCTGTGGACCAGATTCGTCGGGTATCGAAGATACATCCCGTTGCCTCGCTTCAGCCCCCATACAGCATGCTCGAACGCGGGGTGGAGAATGAGCTGTTGGACTATTGTCTTCAGAACGAGATCGGTGTTGTCGCTTACAGTCCGATGCAAGCCGGCCTCCTGACAGGCAAGTTCACACGACAGAGACTAGCCGCGCTTCCGCCGGACGATTGGAGGCGCAAGAACGACCACTTCAAGGAGCCGCGGTTCTCGGCGAATCTCAAGTTGGTCGACAAGCTCGAGGTTCTTGCCGACCGGAGCGGTCGAACGCTGGCGGAGCTCGCCATTTCCTGGGTACTTCGGAGGCCGGAGGTTACGTCCGCCATCGTGGGCGCACGGCGTCCGGACCAGATCGAGGGTACGTTTCAGGCAGCCGACCGGGAACTGACGTCAGCCGAGATAGACGAGATCGAAGAGCTGCTCGCTCGGTACGAGGCTGGAGCTTTCGCGTAGGACATTCTCGACTTGCCCGGCGCTATCAGCGTCTCAGCCTCTCAGCGCCGTACCAGTGTCACGTGCTCCGTCAGCAGTTCGCCGTATCCCGTTCGAATGTGACCGACAATTCCTTCGGGCTTCATGGTGCCGTAATAGACGAGATCAGTGTTGGCCGACCCGTTGTTCCGGATGTTGAGCTTCAGGTACTGAGCTGTCACCTTTCCGGTCGTGGATGCGTATCGGGTCACGAGCTCTGCTTCCGGACACTTCTCAGCCAAAAGCGTATAGGCACCATAGCCGTAGACGTCCTCACCTGAGTTTCTGAGCTGAAAGTCGAGCGACCTAATCTCGTAGTCGCAGCCTCCTGACGTCCAGAGTGAACCCACCGCTCCTGCCTCGACGGCTCCGGTCCACTGTCCGACAAGGTTAATCATCGGGGCCGGTTCGGGCGAATTCTCCACGGTGCGGTCAGATTCCCCGGCGAAGTTGAAGTAGGTGTGGGCGGATCTGCTGGGCTCGACTGCGGCATTACCGGGTGTGCCGCCAAAAACCTTGGCGGTTTCAACGCGGTCGACGACCGTTTCTGGCGCGGAAAGCGGCGCGATGAAACTGCGAAGCGTTGATCGTTCACTGCTAACGTCGAAGAGCACGAGCGCGGCGGTCGTGACCCAAACGGTGTGGAAGATTACCGATGTGCGAACCCCATTGGGTTTTGGAGGGCGATTCTGGGCATGCATGGCAACTGGCGGATGTAGATTCTGGCGAATCAGGTGGGAACGACAGGACCACTGCCGAAAATGTCCTGAAGACGATGTTTCGGTTATCGTACCCTTTCCGCGATCATTAAGCCCTTAGCTGGCCTCCAAGTCGCTGGTCCGCATTTTGTTGATGACACCTGGGATATCCGGGGGCTGCCATTGGGGAGGTTTGATCCACTTACCGTCCTCGCGCATATAGGACCCGGGCTCGAATTTGCGCAGGTTTGCGGCGTCTACCTCTTCGAGAACGGGTTCGTCGTCGATGCCGAATGAGATGAGTGTTCCTACGGTCACAACAGAAATGTCTGCGCACCCATCAACAACGCCTTCCAGGTCTACCTCATTCGTAGCTTCGAAAGTCAGGTCGGCATTATCGGAGGTCAGCTGTATCTCAGCGCCGTCCCGGCAGGCCGCGACGCGGACTCCAAGGGCCTCGATTGTCTCGAGTGCTTCCTCGAGGATGAGTTTCGCGCGAAGCTTTCGCGTGTGGGGGTCGGGAACCTCGGGTTCCTCGGGTATCCGCTGGCCAACCTTCTGCATGAACTGACGGACACGTTGATAATGGGGAGTGGGCATGAGGTCTTTGTGTCGGTGTTGGTTGTTTGCCTGTCGGGATTAGGTGACGCGTGGGACGCGTCGACGGCTTCTCCTCAAGAGGAGTCGCTGTCTCCCCCGAGAGGACTCGCTGGCTGTCGGAAACTATGAACGATAGCCAACGATTGGACCGACTGTGGAAAACTCGAAGTCCTCGTGGAATACGAATCGGCTGATGGCGACGTTCTACAGGTCAAGAAGCTTTCTTGCAGGTGGAATCAATGACGCGTGAACTTGTATTGTCGACGGTACTGAGCGTCGTCTGGCTTTCAATGTGTTTTATGTGCTTTGGTGCTCTTTACGCGCTACTTGGAGAAGCTCTGGGATTGCAGCGCCTGCTGGAAATTGAGCAGGTACTGGGCCGAATAAAGCTTCCCGGAACCTCAATTAGTCGCGTGTCGCTGCTCTTCTTCAGTGTTGCGATGGTCGTCGGGTCACTTCCAATCAATCTCTACTGGTTGAAAAGACTGCATAGAGCGCGGGATTCCCGCTGACGGCCGGTCGGCCATAACCTTTCGGGAATCGCACCGTAAGAGCATCTCTACTTACTCACGTTCACCACCAAGTCGATGCAGCGTTCTGTTCTGGAAAAATTCAGGAGAGCGTTTTCGGCGCGCAGAGAAAGCGTTCTCGACTGGCTTAGTTCTGACGCGGTTGCCCGAGAAAGATGTCTCGCGGGCCGAGTTGAATCCGAGATATGTGTAATTGATGAGCTCACTGAAGCCATCAAGTGCACAGAGACGGGAGAATTCGGACAATGTGATCGCTGTGATGGAGAGGTGGAGATCGAGCTCTTGCGGTCCGACTTCACCACTCGGGTTTGTCTCTCCTGCCTCGAGGAGGGCGAGCTCCGAACCCTGGAACAGGATCTGGAGCTTGCCGCACGGGTTCAGCAGCAGCTCTTCCCTCGATTCGTACCTGCACTCACGGGCGTCGAGTTTGCGGCGCACGTGAAGCCCGCGCGCTTCGTCGGTGGCGACTATTACGACTTCTTCCCGTTTGCCGACAACACCCAGGGTGCCGTTGTTGCCGACGTGATGGGTAAGGGATTGGCGGCCAGTATGCTTATGTCAAACCTCCAGGCGTCGATTCGCATTCTCGGACCCATGTATGAGGATCCGGCCGCGCTTCTCGGGCGACTCAACGAGCTGTTCCGGTACAATGTGGCGATGACAGGTTTCATATCGATTCTCGTCATAAAAGTCGATCCCGACAAAGACTGCCTGCGTTACGCAAGTGCGGGACACAATCCGGCCGTACTGCGGCGCGCCAACGACGGCAGGATCGATCATTTGGCTCCGACCGGTCCGGCGATCGGACTGGTCTACGATCCGGATTACACGTCGACGGTAACGAGGCTTTCGCCGGGAGACGTTCTCGTGATGTATACGGACGGCGTGACGGAATCGCGTAATGAAGATGGTCACGAGTTAGGGCTTTCGGGTATTGAAAGCGTTGTCCGGGGAGCGGGCCTGAGGTCTGCAGTCGAGCTCGTGGATGACGTCAGGCTTCGACTCGAACAGCACACGAGCGGCGTTGCCAGTGACGACACGACCCTCTTGGTCGTCAAGCGCGTTTCGGACGTTGCGGCTGACGAGGTACGCGGGGCTGTCGCGCGAGATCACCTGGTTGCGAACCACAGATTGGAAGGAGGGGTGTCCACGTGAAAGGCAAGTTCAGGGTCGGGTCCGTATCCGGGATCGGAATACATTTGCACTGGACGCTGGCCATCCTCTTCGTATGGCTTTTTGGGGTGTACATGTGGAGAGGCGCTTCTCCCGGTGCCGCACTAACCGGTGTCGGACTCGTAGCAGCTCTTTTCGGGTGTGTTGTTCTTCACGAACTCGGACACTCACTGACGGCGAAGCGTTTCGGCATTCAGACGCGCGACATCACCTTGTATCCGTTCGGTGGCATTGCGATGCTCGCCGGCCGGCAAATGAAGCCGGTCGATGAGTTGTGGGTGGCGCTGGCCGGCCCGGCTGTAAACGTGGTGATTGCGGCAGTACTGTTTGTCGTAAGCAACGTTTTAGAGGCTCCGCGTGCCTTTGAAATGATCCTTCTGCCCGGTGGGTTCGTTGCGACGCTCATGTGGATGAACCTTGCGCTGGCAGCCTTCAACATGATTCCTGCATTTCCGATGGACGGAGGGCGCGTGCTACGCGCCGGACTAGCGACAAGAATACGGTATGATCGTGCAACTCAGATCGCTGTGTTCTTCGGAGTAGCAATAGCCGCCGTTTTCGTGATCGTCGGTCTCGTCATCTTCAACCCTGTCCTGATGTTCATCGGGGTATTTGTTTTTCTCGGCGCGTCGCAGGAGAGTCGCATGAGTACGGGCCAGTAGACAGGACCAGTTCGACACAGCACCGATCGCCCAAATGCAACGACCCGACGCCTATTCGACGCCGGGCCGTTTAAAATTGCTGCGACTGAGACAACTCTACGGAATCATGTAGCGTCCCGTCCATGTTCCGCTTGATCCGTCCTGAAAGAGCGTAGTCCTCTGCCAGATGCCGCCGCCTTCAATCCCCGCAAATTTGCCGTCGCCGGCGAAGTAGCCCCACTCGCCGCAGATATCTGAGCAGTCAGCAGTTCGAGCCTGCGTCATGCGCCACCAGAATGATGTGCCGTCACCATCCTTGTCCACGCCGAAGCACGAGCCATTTCCTGCTGTGACCAAGCCGTCGGCGGACACCTCGATCTTTCCGATGCAGTCCAAAGAGACGTTATCGATCGGGTGCTCTCCGTCCTCTGCAAACGAGATTTGACCATAGTGGGACAATATCATGCTTGAGCCATCGGGCATCGCCGTGACCTCATCAGCAACCGTGTGCGTGGCGTATCGCCCCGATGCCGATCCGCTCTTTTGTGCGGCGGCCGTGCTGGCGGACAGCACGATGGTTAATGCGAAAACAGTGGAAAGACCAATCCTCATTTTGAAATCCTCCAATTGTTATGACTTCAGCAGGAAGGTAATTGCGGAGAGCTAATACTGCATATTATCAGGGTAGAGGCGCGCCATTTGAATCGAGCCTGACCACTTCGCCCAAGCCGAGACCTAGGCGACCGCCTGAATAACACGGGAGCGAATCTACGTATCCACAAAAAGGATTGGGGCGTATCACTGCAATCGATGCGCTAGCTGGTGAAGGATTTGACGATTAGCTGCTCCTGTTTTGGCTTTGGACCATGCGGTATCGAAACGAAATAGGGGTCGCGCAGGCGACCCCTTTCTAGTGATTCTATTGGCTCAACCTCATCAGAGCGTGTTAGTAGTAGGCGCCGTCTTCTCACGCCACCTGAAGCCCTCGATCGACACCGTGTAAGCGTCGCTCGGGGCGTCGTACCGCATACACGATTGGGTCGGGTAGTATCCGCTGAGTCCAACTGCCGGCGGCGACTTGATTGGGAAACACTCCGAGGGCTTGGTAAGCAGGTACTCTGTCGTCACCATTTCCTCGTAAAAGGCCACGCGACCATCGTAGACGCCATAGATCCACGTTCGCGTGAATTGGCTGCCATGGAACTCGTGAGACGAAAGATCGATCAGGTGATTTCCCATTGCCGGAACGACTGCATCGACATCCTGGAAGTCAGGATGCATGTAGCCCTCGGGGAGTGGCTTCTTGGCACGAGCATAGGCGTCGCATCGAACGCCCTCCCCGCAAGTCCCTGCCGCTATGGAGTAGATGCGCTCGACCGGTTCGATCATATAATGGATGTCATAGTGCGGCACGGAATAGATTCCATGTGGTTCGTGGCCCATCAGATTCCAGTGCAACAGCACCCACTTGAAGGGCATGTCGCTTCTGCGCGAAACTGCGTCAGGCAGCGGCAGGACCCGCTCGTGAGAGGGATTGCATTCTGTGGTCTCGTCAATGACGTCGTTGTCATCGCGGTCAAAGCATCGGAGGCCGTCTGTTGGTTCAGTCGGTGGAGACATAAGTGCATCACTGGATATGATGACTCCGACCTCAAGAGGAATCCCAGCCTTGTCAACGCGTGCATAGGTCGACACGGCACCTCCACCCAATTCCCTCTCAAGACCGGCGATTCGGCCGGGATCCTCCGGACCCGCGGAACAACCAAATAGCAGTCCGGCCATCAGGAGGGCAAGAACGTTGGTTTTCATTTTGATGCATCTCGATGGATGCGGTGTTTCTTGGCAGGCGGGGCTCGACCCGATAAGGGCGGCCTATTATCGAGCGAAAACCGGAATCTGTCAATAGGACGAGTTCGCGTTATTTGACCCGTGTTGGACTACACGGCCGCTTGACGACTTCGTGGCCAGATCACGCTGGCAAGAATGGGTGAAACCGAACCCGGTTGCCACCGATTTGGGCCGGTCTCACGTGACGAAAGACGGGCCAATGTGTACTTTGCCGCAGGCATCAGCAGGATCAACCAGGCGCAGCTATGACTTATCGGCAAATCGTTGTTTCACTGGCCGGACAATCCGATGAGGAGAGCGTGATCCACGAGGCGGTCCGGTTGGCCACGGCGGTCGACGCGGAACTGAAAGTCCTGCATATCAATGACCCTGCGGCGGGGAAAGTCACGATGATGATGGAACCGGAGCCCCTTGTCCAGGAGTCCGATCTTAGAAAGCAGTTCGCGGACCTGGGCTATGGGGAGCTGTCCGAGCGAATGCACGTGGACGTGCGAACGTCTTCGCATCTCGCGCGCGAGATAGCAAGCGCTTCCGAAGGCGCCGACATGCTTGTGATCGGCCACCGGCAGAAACACCGTTTTCTCGCGATGCTCACAGACGTCGCGGACAAACACCTGGCGGATCTCGTGCAGTGTCCCATCCTGATAGTGCCCAGGAAGGCGCTCTAGAAACCTGTCATACAGTCGTCTCACTACCTCTCCGAGAAACAGAATGAAACGCTCCCACACGATTGCCATTGTTCTGCTCGGGCTGATCGCGGTCCTTCATCTGATTCGACTCGTGTTCGGGGTAAGCCTCCAGATTGATGGAGAGGAGGTGTCGAAGGTCGTGAGCGTTGTCGCTATTCTCGTGTTCGGCGGATCGGCGTGGTATCTGTGGAAGGAGCGTGCGTGAAGCCGTCGATTCTCGGCTTGAATCCCTGAAGCGGCACCATGTAATAGATCGAAAAACGGCACCGGCTTGATGTGAACCGGTGCCGTCTCGTCGATCTCGACCAACAGTCACAGTAGGACTGCCGAAGGGGGTTTAGTTGCCTGCTGATCCGTCGTACCGATAGCGGATGTTGTACATGTTGTCCTTGTGCAACGTGAACAGCTCCGCGGACTTGGCAAACCAGTCGGGATCCTGATCGGTTAGCCGCTGCCAGTAGAGGCCCCAGCCCTCGAGGAACTTCGCGTGACTTTCCGAAACGACGTAGGTCCCGGCGTTCCATTCGTCACCCCAATTGTGCATGAGTTGTCCCCAGCTCATGAAGTAGCCTTCATCGACGAGTCCGTTCAGCACCGGAGTGAAGACCGAGTCCTGCATGGCGTTCCACTCGGGCAGCTTCGAGTACGGTACGACGAAACTTAGTACCGTGAGGTGCGGTTGCCCGGCGGGCGCGTCGTCCTCCTGGGCCTGCGCAGGTAATGACGTGACTGCGAAAATTAGTGCAAGACAAATAATACCAAGCTTTTGCATGGCTCCTCCTGAATTCCTGAAAAGGTGTTTGTCTCCTCAGTTTACGGTGAAATAGTTTAGGCGGGCAACTGGCCATTCCCTGAACGGGGCCAGAGGCACTCGACTCGGCGTGAACACGACGTCTCGCCTCCCAGGCACCGCGGGAGCCCCACAACTCGCCTTCACGGTTCTGGATCATCCGGCCACGGCGCGCCCAGCCCGAT
>JBFIPX010000007.1:0-44817 GCA_041609895.1 Rhodothermales bacterium | reverse complement strand
CACTTCCCGGTCGTCAGTCCTCATCCGCGCGGTAGGCGTGAATCGCATCAACCTCCAGACGGAAGGGACCATCCTTCCCATCCAGAATGTAGAGGCCGAAACGCACAACCTTCGATAGCTCGATGGGTGCAACGCGAACGGGCTGACCGAAGACCGTCGCGCGTAGTGCGTTGAACGGCACGCGCACCATTGCCCATTCGTCGGACGTCTCGAACGGTGCGCGGCGCGACACAGAGCGCCCTCTCAGACGCGTACCATCGGACACCTCGACCTCAAAGCTTCGTCCGTTACCGCGGACGCGAAGCTCCAGCCCCTCGTAACCACGAAGATCGACAGATTTGTCCGTGCGGACAGACGTAAAGCCACCGCCTCTTGTGACCAGTGTCCCAGTGAACCGCAGCGCACCCTCCGCGACCGCGACGTACCCCTGTGAACGGCCTCCCATTACTCCGTCGTTGACGACCTGCCACGATGCTTCTTCGTCCGAATTGAAATCAAACAACGTCACCGGGTCGGGCCCAGTCGAGGTATTGCCATCGGACGAGATGATTCCTGTGAAGATGGCAATCAGGATTGGGGTGACGAAGAGATGCATCAGTGTATCCGCAAGATCGTAGAGAGCTGGGAGTCGTTACGAGCCTGTCCGCCCGTCATTCTTTCTTTCGAAGCCATACTCCCGCGATGGCAGCGACGACGAGGCTGGTAACCATCGTCCCCACCACGCCATCCAGGGCCGACTTGACGGGTGAAGTATTTGCCGTTGCAGCAACGAGGTCGTCCACTTCGCCCTCCGAGAGCCCCATGTTTGCGTATGCCTGTCGATACCCCTCAGCCATCTCCGCGAAGTAGTCCGGGAAAATTGCCCCTGTCACCAACCACGACGCAAAGAATATTATCACTGAGGCGACGAGCCCTACGACCAGCCCGTTCTTGACCTGTCCCAGCCAGGCGTCCGACGAAGCCCGATCTCGCAAACAAAGAACGACCGTGACCGCATTCAGCAGAATCGCGATCGCCAGGAAGACGAAGGACATCTCGAACGTGCGGTGCCAGCCGGCCAAGCCAAAAATGAAACTCAGTACGGCAACCCCGCCGCCGAGGATCACGCCCCAACGAATTGGCCCTTTCATGTTCTCACCGAGATTGGTGTGTGGATCAGGCATGAAGGTATGCCTGCAGCCCGTGTTCTGACAACCCGTCCGAGCCGGTCTAATGAAGAGATCGTTGCAGTGGCTGTACCCGTAGTTGGGAGCCAGTGGATGTTCTTCAGCGCCTCGGGATCGAAGCTAGCCGGGCTGAATCGCCCGGACGGATTCTCTCGGGTGCGCAGACGCGAGAGCAGACGTTAACCGGACCTATGAGCCTCCAGTTCGATCTCGATCATGAATTCTGGCAGGGCGAGCCCCTTCACCTCAAGCCACGTACCCGTGGGAAATCGCTCGGCGTAGATCGAGCCGCGATACGAAGCGACCTCGAGAAACTTTGCCATATTGGTCGTAAAGACGTTCTCCACAATGACATCATCAAACGTGTATCCGAAGTGCTTCAGAACCTTGTCCAGATCGGAGTACACGTTCTTCATCTGCTGCTCCAGATCGCCAACGGCTATCGGACTGCCCTGGTCATCCATGCTAACGGCGCCCGAGATCTTGATGTCATTACCGATCTTGATGGCATGCGTATATCCGTAGGCCTTTTCGACTTCCGGCCGCAGAAGAAAATATTCCGGCGCTGCGGTTTTGCTCATTGTTTTCTCGTCAGGTTTCGAGGTTGATCCGTCTCGCTTTCACGCTGCTGTCGGCCCATCGATGCGGCCGCGCGAGCATGGGTTCCTAGATACCGAACTGTCTCTGTCGGGTCAATAGGGCGTCGTCAATACTCGGCACCAAACCTGTTGCGGGCGATCCTCCATCGGCATATTAATGTATTGATCTCCAAGCGCTACTCCGGTACTGGGACGGCCGAACCTCCTTCCCAATCTGCTGGCAGTAACAAGAAATTGTAGAGTAAGACAGGCACGCCTCCACCGTTGTGAGCCGTATGACTCACAGCCCCGCTTTCAAAAAAACAATCTCCTGCTCGATAAACGGTGGTTACCTCTGGCTTCACGTATGTCAGTTCGCCTTGCGTTACGCAACGGATTCCAGGGCCCACATGATGGTGCGGGCCGATATGGCCCCCGGGCTCGTATGTGACCTGCGCCACTCTGAGCTTGTACTTGCCGTTCAGCTCTTGAAGGTGCCCCGCTACGATTTCCTCTAACTTGAGCTCGGCGTGCTGACCGCTCTTTTCGACTTGCCGGGGCTCCTGAGCAAAGAGTGTCGTCGCACAACAACTCAGGACGAACATGACTACGGTAAGTGCTTTCATGATGCTGGCTATTCTTTGGAAGGAAGGTCCGGCGATGGCGACTATTCCCCCTGTATCGCGGAGGCGGCCTGCATTCCTGACCGGCGGATCAAACGAGCCGCCGGAACCCGCCGTACCCCATCCGCTTAGCGTTGAATCCGGAATTCGACGACTCTATCAAATCGGCCATCCTGGGATCGGCCGCGACTTTCTCGTTTGCCAAATCGCGTGCCTCGCGAGAATCAAAGTCCACCCATCCGAACACGATGGCTTCATCGCCCTTTGCATCTACAAGATCAGTGAACGGCCGCGTTCCATCCAAATACAGATCGTCGCCGACGTATTCCCTGTAATCGAGTGCCCCATGTTCCTTCCAGATCTCCGCCACCGTTTCGACAACACGCTTGTACTCGTCCAGGCGGTCCCGCGGAATAGGAAGGACGAATCCGTCGATGTAACGAGCCATGGCCGCTCCTATGGTTTAACTGAATCTCGTGGTTTCATGACACGAATCGACAAATTCAAGAATTGCGTCTATAACGCGCCAAACAGGTGCCCTGGCGTCGATCATGTTTGCGTTACTTGTAGTGCTTTCTCTTGTCGCATGCAAAGGCGCGACAAATTCCTGTTCGCTTGCTCGTCCAACCCAGTCGTCTTCAGGTCGCAAGGCAAGACGCCGGTTCAGCGTGACAGGATCGATCTCAAGAACGAAAACTCCGTCGAAAAGATCGAGTCCTTACGGTTCGCTTTCTAAAGGCGCTAATTACGAGGACCCCTAGGAATCCGTATAGGACGACCCCTGGCCACACGGGTTGGACCGGCAGCAACCGAGCCGGTTCGCCGGGTCTTGACTGCGAAGCCCAGCCCACGCCTTCATCGCCGGGGCCCCCACCTCCACTTCGGACAAAGCCACGGACGACGGTGAACGGCCAGCCCACCTTGAGAACCTGTTCTGAACGCCGAGTACCGGCCCGGGTCGTCCCCTCGACGTACGCGCGACGATACAGCCAGCCACGGGAGGCATACCCCGACGGTTCGGTCCAGTCGCCGCCCTCGACCGGAAACGAAAAGTCTAACGCGGCGAGCGTTTCGCCATCTTGCATGGGCAGTCCAAGTAGCGGCGTTGCCGCCAGTCCGATCAGTCCGAAGATGGCGTAGGCGCAGATCGCCGACACGATGAAATGAAGTGCGAGCCGTTTCGCAGGGGACGTTAGCATCAGCAACCTACTCGAAAAGTATCGCCAGCTCCTCAACGGTTCGGCACGACTCCACCCGGAACCGCCATTCGTCGAGGTCGGCCGACGCCTCCCAGAACTCCGGCAGCCGGTCCAGCCACGACACGAGCAGTCGTTTGACGACCGGCATGCCGGCCTCCTGATCGAGCTTCCACAGTTCGATGTCGACCCGGATCGTCCGGTTCGTCAGCCGCGACAACCACCGATCGAGGCCCGAGGATTCCTGCTTCGGTCTCGCGGATTCCACTCGCCACAACATGGCCGCAGTATCTATCACCGTCAGGTCGGCGAAGTAGCGGTTCACCCATAGCGCCAGCGCATTACACCTTCCGAACTCGTCGGCCGTCTGGTGCGGGACGATCGACCCGTCCTGTCCCAGACAGATCACAGGATATAAGAGGTCCTCGTGACTCATCGCATGATCCGCATTCTCCAGGATGAGATGCACCACATTTGCCAAGATCGAATGTACCGCATTCGGATAATGACTCTGCGTGACTTGTCCCTCATCGCGCGTCGAAAATGATGTCCATCGCCTCGACCACTGTCCGGTAGCCAAGCCGTTCGTAAATGCCGGTCGACGTCGGGTTGGCGAGATCGGCGTATAAGAAGCAGAACGTTCGCCCCTGGTCGAGCAGCAGTTGACTCAACTCGGCGACCAGCGACGTCGCGTATCCGCGACCGCGATCCTCTGGAGGCGTATACACCCATCCGACACGCGCACCGTTATCGGTGAACGCAATCGCCGCCGCCATCGACCGGGGCCTGCCCCCATCGACCCACAAATACAAGGACCCCTCACGAATCAAACGCCTGCCCAGAGCGGCGGGGTCGCCTGCCTGCGCGTGGGTATCATGCCGAAACGCAACACCCCAATCGACCACCATCTGGAGATCGCCCGCCCGCGCTTTCACCATCTCACCAGGGTAGGTGCTTGTCGGAGGAATCACGCGATCGAGCTGGTAAACACCCTGGCGCATCCCCTCGCGGAAGGTCGCGCCGGTCAATTCCACCCACGACCGAGCGAATCGCGACACCGTATCTACCGGGCCCAGCAATCCTTCTAGTACCGTTTCTACCTGATGGACCCCCTCGGCCGCTACGGAAACCGCCGCCTCTGGCATCGTCGTCATGCCGAGCTTGTTGTACGGAGGCGTCCGCCAGATGCATCCTACCACTTCGATCTCCGAATCGTCGGCTTCGGTCGCCCCGTCGGAGTGCTCTCTGATCCGCTCCACGGCGCCCAGCAGCATAGGCTCACCATAATCGTGATCGCCGGTGACCAGCCGGTTCAGTATCCCGAGCAGCACGTTGTTCTCGGCCTCGGCGGCAAGCAGGAATGGCCGAACGTGCTCGGCGTACGCCGCCGCACCGTCAAAGCGCCGGAAATGATGCGTAATATGCGACTCTCCGGCAATGACCATTCCCGCACTCGTCGACAGCCGGATCTAAACGAGTTCGCCTTTCGATGCCAGCTCACGCGACGCTTGCGCGATCCCCTGTGAGCACTCTTTGGGATCGATCACGCCGAGGTTCTTGATGATCTTGAATCGCGTATCGACTACCTGCGCGATGTACATCTTCATCCTGACGTGATGCTGGCCCGGCACCATCTCGGCGGGACCGCCCGGTCCGTCCGCGATCTTCGCATGGTCCAACGCCTCGATAACATCCGGCTGATTCAGCGTGCCGGCCTCTTTCACGGCCGACGCCCACAACCGCAACCCGCGGTACATGCCCGTGCTCGCGCTGCCTGCGGTAAACTTGGCGCCGCCCGGGTAGAGCGTGTTGTATCGGTCTAGTAGCTCCTTGCTAAACGAGTCATTGACGTTCTGATAGTAGTCGAGGCAACTGTAGATCCCCTCGACATGCTCCGATGGAAGGAACGTGACGAAGTTTTCCTCGAAGTACGTGCATATGATCTGTCCGCCACGCTTCCTGAAACCGGACTCGTACAGTTGCTCGAGGAACGGCGCAAAGCCGGGAGGTACGGTCGTGTTGAAGACGACTTCGGTCCCGCTGGAGATGATCTTTTCAATCGTCTCACTGTAGTCGGCATGATCGAGCGGGAAGTACTCCTCGCCTACAATCTCGCCGCCGTTCGCTGTCACCGCCTCGCGCACGCGCTTGTTCATGACATGCGGCCAGACGTAATCGGCGGAGGGGAGGTAGAATTTCTTCGCTCCCGTCTCCTTCATCAGCCAGGGAATGAACGGGTCGACCTGCTGCGCCGGCACCGGGCCGGTGCAGAATATCAGCGGATCGCATTCCTGGCCCTCGTACTGTTCCGGGTAGATGTAAAGCGTCTTTCCTTTCGTCACGGCCGGCCCCTTGATGGCCTGCCGGGTCGAGCTGTAAATGCCGCCGAGGATGACGTCGACTCCCTCGTCAACGAGTTTCTGTGCTTTCGCTTCAGCGACGCTGTCGTCGGTAGCGCTGTCCTCAAGCATCAGTTTGAGCTGCCGTCCCAGCAGTCCGCCGTGGGCATTGATATCGTCGACGACCATCCGCGCGACGTTTGCGTTGGCGATGCCGAGGAATGAAAGCGGGCCGGACTGGTCCGTAATTACGCCGACCTTGATGGGTGATTCTTGCATGGCGATGTATCCTCTGGTGACCGTGATTCTAGTCGGCGCCAGCCAACCTCTGAGACGTGTTCCTGCAGGCAATTGGTGGATCTCGCCACTGGAAAACCATCATCTAAACACACAAACATCCGACGAGCCCCGCCGCGTCTGAGGTGATCCCGCGTAATTCTCGCGCCGCACCTAAGAGTGGTGATTATTTGGGTGATGGTAACGTGGGGAATCGAGACACGCAACACGCAAGGTGAATTCCGCGGATCGACCGTTGTAGCCTTACCGGCGGCTTGCCATGAGGTCTCTGCAGCTGATTGGCTCGAGAGGTGAGCCGCGGTAAGAGCGCCTGCTATTTTTTGTCCTCGTTCACATACCCAAGCCAAAGGATGCGCGCAGCCACGGAGCGCCACGGCGACCACGGGCCGGTCAGCTTGTCGATCCGCTCCGGGCGAGGCCTTATCCTAAGACGTTTGAGTCGCATTAGCGCCATGTCCAGTGCCAAGTCACCTCTTGGCCACACGTCCGGCCGTCCCATCGCAGTCAAAAGGTAAATGTCGGCGGTCCATCGGCCGACGCCCTTCAATTGGATCAGTTGCTCACGAGCATCCTCATCATCGGCTCGATGCACACGGCGGAAGTTGAGCTCGCCGCTCATGGTCGCTGCAGCGATGCCATGGATGTAGGTAGCCTTCTGGATCGACAGACCCATCGTCCGTAGATCGTCCACGGTGCGGGCAGAAACCGATTCGGGCGTGACAGCGCCCAGCCCGTCTTCCAGCCGCTCCCAGATCGCCCAACCCGAAGCCAGAGACACCTGCTGTTCTACAATTATCTGCGCCAAGGTCGTAAACCCGGCCTTCCGCAACCGAACCGGCGGAAAGCCGTGGCGCTCCACGATTCCTGCAAGGCCCGCGTCCCGCTCGCACAGGATCTCTACGCCGCGCCTGACGGTCTTTCGTGTGAGCCTCCGAATCGGGGCAACCTGTCCGTCACCTGCGGACGAATGACCCATCGCTACTGCAAGCCGAGCACGTCGACGCCCTGGTTAAACACAACATCGACGGGGATGCCGGCCTCAGAGAGTCGATCCAGATCCGCCTGCAGCTGGTCTCCGACCACACCGTACTCGGCAACGAATGCACTCGCTCCAGCGTAGTCGCCGTCGCCCTGATAGCGAAGGATCCGCTCGGAAAGTGCGTCGACCGCGTCTTGCATTTTCTCGAAGTCGACGCTGTAGGTGCCGGTCCCCTCGTCGCGAGAGAAAGCGCCCATCTCCTCAAAGAAGTTGAAACGGATCATGTTTGCCTTGCCGTGAGCACTCGACGCCCCGAATCGCACCGACCGGAAAATGCCGGCGAGGAACGTCACGTAGTTGTCCCTCAGGTCGGCGTCGCCGAGTTCGCCCTGCTCGTGCAGCTCGGTTACCATGTACAATCCAAGGATGTCCGCCTTGCCTTCCTCGAGCGCGGAGTAATGCTCGCGCAGCGCCTCCCGCACCGTGCCCTGATCGTTGATCGTGTTCTTTATGCCCAGCCCGTGCGCCACCTCGTGGAACATCGTGTTAGCAAAGAAGGCGTCGAATGTGATGTGCTTGCGGAGATCCTCAGCAATCAGCTCTTTGGAGATAGGCACGAGAATCTTGTCGAACTTCGCCCGCATCGCGTTCTTCAATTGCAGCCGACGCGTACCCTTCGAGAGCTGCACCTCCTCGTCGTTGGGGAGGTTAATGGCGATGGTCTTCGATCCGGCGTTCGCGTCACCCGCGTAATAAACCGCGTCGTATGCGTTGAGGTCGGAGTTCGAGCCGGGCGATTCTTTCTTGTATTCGCCAGGTACTGGGAGGCCTTCCTGCAGGGCCGGTAGGAAGGCGGCGTATTTTGCCAATCGCGCGCTCCATTCCAGGTCCTTAATCAAGACAAAAGACTCTGCGGCGGCCTTGTAGTTGAACAGCTTGTCCTCATAGACCTCGATGGGACCGATCACGACATCGATCGGGTTGGTCTTCATATCCATCCACGCGAGATCGCTCGGCTGATATTCGTTGGACTCGAAAGCGTCAGCGCGGAGCTGAAGATATTTCCGGAATCCGTCGTCCTCAGCGAGTTCGGCTGCCTCACGAAGCTTTGCCGCCGCAGCCGAGAGCAGTTTGCCATACGCTTCGGTATACGGGATCGCAACCAGAGCACCACCCTCATCGCGACGAACGACGGTGTAGAGAGACTTCAGATCTTCGTTGTCGGCAACGGCCGCTTCGAACTCCTCAGCCGTCATGTCAGTCGGGTACAGGTTGGCGCCTGCAGGCTTCGGTCCCACTCCGTCGATAAATGGTGCGTTGCCGTCGAGCCGGTCCCAAGGTCCGTAATTAATATCTGCGAATTGTCGCAACGCCGGATCAGATATGGAGGACAGCAGCTCGTCCTTGTCGCCGTAGGCCTGCAGCCAGAACATCTTGTCCATCGCCTCAGACGCCTCGATGAGCAACGGAATCATCGCGCGCTGGTTGTCCGAAAGATGACTCAGGTCAGCAGTAAGGGAGAACTCGGTATACTTGTCGAGCAGGTCGGAGGATTGGGTTCCGACGTAGGAATCAGCATCCATGGGCTTGTCACAAGCGGAAAAGATGAGTGCCGCCACCGCAGCGGCCACGATGGTCCATTTCATGAAGCGCGAGTCGGGAGTGATTACAGTAATTCAATTCGAATGAGGTTACCCCTCGTAAGCCGATCTCGCAACTGGTTCGGGGGCGCTCAACGCGATCCTGGCCTATATACGGGAGGATTCCTCCGATACTTCGACAGTACTTCAAAAACGGTGCTTTTGTCTGCCCCTTCCTTCCGGTGCGGTCGTTCTGACGGCGTGCTCACGCAGGCTCATTCAGCATCGTGACCCACCGTCTTCACGAATCCAAAGAAACCCTCTGCCTCCAGATTGGCGATGTCCTGCGCCGCTTTCTCTCGCGAATCGTAGCGACCGTAGTTGAGTCGGAAGAACGTCTGCCCTTCCACCTCAACCTCGTGAATCCAGGACCCTTCGACCTTGAGTTTGACCGCCTCTGCAACGTCAAGCGTCGAGAAGGAGCCCAGTTGTATGGTAAAACCGGTGCTGCCGGTCCACGTCTTGGCGCCGTATTCGGCAACGCGAATCGATGCCGACCTCTCTCTCTTGTCGGTCGGCTCTCCAGACGCTTGTTCGACAACCGATCCAGCCGCGGAGCCAGGGTGCAAGATCCGCACCAACTTCTCCTCGCCTCTTCCCATTCCGATCGCGCGCGCGGCTCGCTCGGAGAGGTCCATAATACGGTCTCCTGAGAACGGTCCGCGGTCGATGATGTGGACGTCTACGTGGCGGCCGTTGTCCATGTTGACGACACGCACGTGACTCCCGATGGGCAGGGTCCGATGGGCAGCGACGAGACGATCAGGTTCGTAGAGGGCGCCGCTCGCGGTCACACGACCCTCCAATACTTCCGGGTAAACACCTGCATATCCACTCCCGTACGAGGCGCTCGCAAAGGACTCTGCCGGCTTGTTTTGGCCGGATGCGGGCGGTGCGCCGATCAGCACGAGACACACGGCGGCTATAAACATCCTGATTAAGTACATGCCGGAAAACGCCCGCCGAAACGACGAGTGGACTGGTCTAATGCGTGGGAAGACGTGTTACGTTTTTCGCCGGTCGTGTTCCCGTGACCGGCACACCGGAAGGCGTTCTGCCCTCACCGTCTGAGTCGTTCGTGTGGCAGGACCTTCCGAATGGCGCCTTACGGCAAGAAAGGAGACCTCATCTGGCACGACTCGAACCTACATCGCAAGTCCGCCATCGACATGAAGGACATGCCCGGTAATGTAGTCCGACGCGTCGGAGGCAAGAAAAAGGACCGCATTTGCGATGTCCTCTGGAGTGGCCGGACGGCCGAGGACCACGCTGCTGAGCATCGCCTCGCGTGCCTCGTCCGAAAGAGCGCCGGTCATGTCGGTCTCCACGTAACCGGGCGCCACGACGTTGACGTTGATCCCGCGGCTGCCCAGTTCCTTGGCGAGACTCTTGGAGAAACCGATGATGCCAGCTTTGGAAGCGGCGTAATTCGTTTGTCCGGCATTGCCGGAGACGCCCACGATAGACGCCATGTTGATGATCTTACCGGAGCGCTGCTTCATCATCTGCCGGTATGCCGACTTGCAGTAATTGAAGACGCTCTTCAGGTTCGTGCCGATGACGGCATCCCAATCCTCTTCCTTCAATCTCAGAAGCAGTCCGTCTTTCGTAATTCCGGCATTGTTGACGAGGATGTCGAGCGAACCCCATTCCGACACCACTTTTTCGATAGTCTCTCCCGCGCCCTCGAAGTCGGCGGCATCGCCCTGGATCGCCAGCGCCTTAACTCCTTTGCCTTCGACCTCGGACGCCAATGCGGCCGCTTCGTCCGCCGATGAACGAAAAGTAAAAGCAACGTTAGCGCCCGCGTCAGAAAGCGCTTCGACAACGGCTCGTCCAATTCCCCGTGTGCCGCCCGTTACCAGTGCGTTCTTGCCCGATACTGTCATCTCAACCAAGTTTTATGCGGGTACAATTTCCGCCAGTTCATCAAGCTTACCTGCCTGCAAGGTTACAGCTTCACGGCCGAGCGTTCTTTTGACCAAGCCGCTGAGCACCTTGCCGGCACCGACTTCGATAAATCGTTCTGCGCCCGCCTCCTTCATGCGCTGCATGATCTGCGTCCACCGCACGGGTGCGGTAAGCTGTTCAAGAAGTCGGTGGCGAATTTCTTCAGGATCGCGGGTAGGCTCTGCTGTCACGTTCAGATAGACCGGGTAGGCCGGCGGGCGTATTTCCAACGCGTCCAGAGCCGTGGCCAAACCAGCCCGCGCGTCTTCCATCAACGGCGAATGAAAGGCTCCGCTCACCGGCAGACCGATCACGCGCCGCGCCCCCCGCTCGCCGATCAGAGACATCGCTCGATCAACGGCTGACGCATCCCCCGAAATGACGACCTGGTCCGTCGAGTTGAAATTGGCTGGCTGTACCACACCATCACCATCGGACGTGACCTCCTCGCACGTCTTCGTCACAACCTCGGCATCCAGACCGAGAACGGCTGCCATCGCGCCCTTGCGATCCGTGCCAACCCCCGCCATGAGACGACCACGCTCACGGGCAATGCGCACACCGTCCTCAAACGTCAGAGCTCCCGCGGCGGTCAACGCGCTGTACTCGCCGAGGCTGTGGCCCGCTGCCATCGCGGGCACCACGCCACGCACCTCAAGCACCGCCCACGATGCCATCGAGTGAATCAGTAGGGCGGGCTGTGTGATGTCCGTCTGCTTCAGCGCCTCCGCTTCGGCATCAGCCTTCGACTCATCGCCACTGCCAAACATCACCGCGGAAATCTCAAACCCCAAAACCTCGTTCGCGCGCTCAAACCGCTCACGCGCTTCCGCGTAGCCATCGAATAGGTCCTTTCCCATGCCGACGTACTGGGAGCCTTGCCCGGGAAATAGGATTGCTGTATTCATCTTGTCGGTTTCTGATTCTGCAGCCGGCAAACTGTCGCTGACCAAGCGGCTGGGAGAGATTACTGGGTGCCGTCATAGGCCCACTTGAGATACGCCGCACCCCACGTGAAGCCGCCGCCGAATGCAGCCAGAATCAGGTTGTCTCCCTGCTTGAGTTCGCTCTCCCAGTCGGCAAGGCACAACGGAATCGTCGCTGCGGTCGTGTTACCATATCGCTCGATGTTGAGCATCACTTTCTCGGTGGTGATACCCATTCGATTTGCCGTCGCGTCGATGATACGAAGATTCGCCTGATGCGGAACGAGATAACGAACATCGTCGCCGGATAGTCCGTTTCGCTCCATAATGTCGGCCGCCGCGTCCGCCATGCCCTGAACAGCATACCTGAAGACGTGCCGACCCTCCTGATGAAGGTAGTGCATTTTCTTGTCGACCGTCTCGTGAGTCGGCGGGTTGAGACTGCCACCTCCGACCATGCACAAAAGGTCTTTCTGGGAGCCGTCGCATCGCTCGAGGCTGTCGATCAGGCCGTAACCTTCTTCGTTCGGTTCGAGCAGTACGGCGGCCGCGCCGTCACCAAAAAGGATGCAGGTCGTGCGGTCGGTGTAGTCTGTAATCGTGCTCATCTTGTCTGCGCCAATTACAACCACTTTCTTGTGCCGGCCCGATTCGATCAGGCTGGCACCCGTGCTGAGCGCGAACAGAAAGCCGCTGCAGGCGGCGGACAGGTCGAAGCCCCACGCACGGTCGGCACCGATAGCATCCTGAACGAGGCACGCTGTTGCAGGGAAGAACATGTCCGGCGTGACGGTCGCGAGAATGATTGCATCGATCTCCGAAGCGTCAATGCCGGACTTCGCGATGAGTGACTTTGCCGCCTCCGTGGCCATGTACGAGGTGGCCTTGTCTTTGTCGCGAAGGATGCGCCGCTCGCGAATGCCGGTGCGGGTCTGGATCCACTCGTCGGAGGTGTCGACCAACTTCTCAAGGTCCGCGTTCGTGAGCCGCTCTTCCGGCAAAAAGTGTCCAACGGCCGTAATAGCAGCCCGTGTCATGATCTCCTCGCGAATCTGTTTAGGCTTCCTAAGACTCAGCCGCAGCACCCAGCGCCTGCTGGATGGACCCGGTCACGTTGCGCCTGGCAACATTGGCTGCGGCAAGAATCATGTTCTCGATCGCGCGTACGGACGAGCCGCCATGTCCGATGAAAACCGTGCCGCTCACGCCAAGCAACGGCATCCCGCCGTACTCCTCGTAATCGAATGACTTGTTGACACCGCGAAGCACACCGCCGATCAATTTCTGCGCGTCTTCCCCAAGCGACTGTTGCTTCATCTCGCGGCCAATCAGCTGCGGAATCACGGTTGCGATGCTCTCGCCCAGCTTCAGGATGACGTTCCCGACAAAACCGTCGCACACCACGATGTCCGCCGCATGCTCCATGATGTCGCGGCCTTCGATGTTACCAACGAAGTTGAGACTGGAATCAGCTTCGAGAAGTCCGTGCGCCTCCTTGGTCATTTCGTTGCCTTTCGAGCGCTCCTCGCCGACGCTGAGCAGCCCGACGGTTGGACGCTCCTTCTTAACGACGCGCTCGACGTAGATGGATGCCATGTCGGCAAACTGCAGAAGGTGCTCCGGCTTGCAGTCAACATTCGCGCCCACATCGATGACGTAGCAGAACCCGGACACGGTAGGGTACACGCCGAGAATCGCCGGCCGCGAAACTCCCGGAAGCCGACCAAGAATGAAAAGAGAGGCGGCCATCACCGCCCCGGTGTTGCCGGCGCTCGCGAACGCATCCGCGTTGCCACCCTTCACAAGCCCGAGGCCGATGTGGATCGAAGATCGAGGCTTCTGCTTCAGTGCTGCCGCCGGCGACTCGCCCATGTCGATCACCTCGGGAGCCTCAACCAATTCGAGACCTCCCAGGTCGGCGCCGGACAAAGATCCAATTACCTCGGACGGACCGACAAGGAGAATCTGCACGTCGCCGTCATGCGCGGAGGCCACATTGGATGCGGCTTCGACCACCACTTGAGGGGCGTGGTCTCCTCCCATCGCGTCGACTGCTACTCGGATCGGCATGGCGACTTACCGGTCATCCTGATTGTATCCGGGCGCGTACAGTTGCCCCCGCAATGTACGTTAGACGGTACGTTAGTCGGCCTCGGCGCGATCAACCACCTGCCTGCCACGATAAAATCCGCAGCTGGGACATGCGTGGTGGCGCATCTTGGTGTCGCCGCAGTTCGGGCATTCCATGAGGTTCGGCGACTCGACGCTGCTGTAGTACTTGGAGCGACGCTGCCTCGTTCGGGCCTTTGAATGCCGTCGTTTCGGATTAGCCATCTTGAATGGACCGCAAGTCTTATGATTCGATAGCGGGTGCGAACGCACGACCGCCTGCTATGGTTCTCTGCAATACTTAGTTCCGAAGGCCCCGCAACGCTTCCCACCGAGGATCAATCTCTCCTTCGTCGACTTCCCCAAAGCGATTCGGAATCTCAACTTCGTCGGCACCGGGCGCGATCCGCTTGGTCGGCAACGCCAGAATCAACGTATCACGAACGGGCTCCGAAATATCGATCGTCCTGTCCGTCGCTGAATACGTGCGCACGTCGTCCACCCCATCCAGCCCTGTGGCCTCAGCCGACGTGAATAGCACGGCGTACGAACCCGAGACATTTTGCGTAAACGGCTTCAGGGTACGGTCACAGACGAGGTGCGCCACCGCATCAGCATCGAAGCGGACAAGAATCTGATCCGCCCGGACATCTAACTCGGCGCGAACCTCCACATCCGAGAAGACCTCCGAATCCAGTTCAAGCTCTTCAGCAGACGGTGTGAATTCCAGTCGATTGACGCCGCCCTTAAGCGATGCAATGTCGATGCGAATCATTCCGAAGAAATCAGCACGCTGTATTAAAGCCTAAAGAGAAATAAGATAGCGCCCGCCAGAACCGACGCATAATCAAAATTTGGCTAACGGCGTGGCCGCTGCCTGCGGTTACAGAAGCGCGCGACACCACGCCGGAACCGAAGGCAACTACTCGTCGGACCTCCGCCAGGCGAGGACCTGAAAGTCGGGGCTGCAACCATTGCTGTACCTCGCACATACTGATACGCGACCGTACCACAACCAACTGTGAAATCCAGAACGACTCGCTTGACCTTGCAGGAGGCAGTCGTTACTATCGAACAACCTCTTTGGCGGTTCGCGTGGTCGTTGAGTTGCATGTAGCGACCCAACGTGACGTCGGTTCCGAGTGCTCCTCTCCGGTGTGCGTCGAGTATCCGGCGGCGGTCTTGCACCGAGCACCACCACACTCGATTCGCCATGTTGATAACTTGTTGAGAAGCCCGCCCTTGTGTCCGGAATCAAACGGGCCGGCGGGCGGAGAGACTTTCGAGGCTTATGAGTCCGAATGCGCGGTGGGCGCCGTCGGAGTTCGTAAGTCTTTTATTTTCAGCGCTTTGATTTTGCCGCCGTGATTTCTCCTTGCAATCCGGGTCATCCTCTTCTTGCGGTTCGCGCCCCTCTTGGCACCCGTGCCGATCGCTCGGTGCCGATTGTGAATAAGTCGTGTACACGCGTTGGGCATGTTCAGAATCGAAGCCTCTCCTTTTACATGCTCGGCCCTTCGACGTAGCGCGGACGCGGACCGCCCGTCCGCCAAGCGCCCTCGGATGTAGAGAAAGAAAGTATGACGCGGAAGCCTGACGAGGTTTGGAAGGAGTGTCTCGACACGATTCGAGACGTTGTGGACCCACCGAGCTTCAAGACCTGGTTTGAACCCATCCGCGCGATGAGCCTCGAGACGGATGACTCGGGGTCAAAGCTGACGGTCCGGCTTCCAAGCCCTTTCTTCTATGAATGGTTGGAACAGCATTACCCGGCGCTGATCCGGAAGACCATTATCAAGGTCCTTGGCCCGGAAGGGCGCCTCGTGTACGACGTCGTCATTGAACAGGGCGACCGATCTTCCGGCTACGGCGGTTCAGGTATCAAGCTGCCCGCGCGCCCGACTGGATCCGAGGATGAGACGGGCGACGTGCATACCGACAGCGGTGGTCAACTTCCTTCCGATGGAGGACCAACCCCGCCGCGAGGACCCGAAGCGAATGACATCGGCGTGACCGTCACAACGCCGGTCATGTCAACCGTGTACAGCAATCTGAACCCGAGCTACACCTTCGATCGATTTGTTGAAGGTGACTGCAATCGGCTGGCACGCAGTGCGTCGGTTGCAATCGCAAAGCAACCCGGCAAGACGAGTTTCAATCCCTTCATGATTTACGGGGGCGTCGGGCTCGGCAAGACACACCTGATGCAGGCGATCGGTAATTACGCCAAGGCGAATGACCCGCAGTACCGCATTCTGTACGTCTCCAGTGAACGCTTCACGACGGAGTTTGTCCAGGCTATCCAGCACAACCGCGTAAGCGACTTCACAGTGTTCTACCAAAGCGTCGACCTGCTCGTCATCGACGACGCACAGTTCTTCGCAGGGAAGGAGAAGACCCAGGAGGAGTTCTTCCACATCTTTAACGCGCTTCACCAGGGAGGAAAGCAGATTGTCCTGTCGGCGGATCGGCCGCCGAGAGATATCGAGGGCATCGAAGAGCGGCTCCTCTCAAGATTTCAGTGGGGCCTGGCCGCGGACATGCAGCCTCCCGACCTTGAAACCCGGATCGCGATCCTCCGGCGCAAGGCAGAGGACGACGGTCTCGCAATTGATCACGATGTGATCGAATTCGTTGCGCACAACGTAAAGAGCAACATCCGCGAACTCGAGGGCGCACTCATTCGGCTGCTGGCTTTTTCGACGCTGAACAACCGCGAAATCGATTTGGTGATGGCAAAGGACGTGCTGCGCGACCTCGTCAAGGATAGCCGCATCAACCTTACGATCGACGAGCTGCAGAGTGTCGTCTGCGACTACTTCCAGATTCCGGTGGATCTCGTCTGCGCCAAGACACGGAAGCGCGAAGTAGTACGTGCCCGCCAGGTCGCCATGTACTTCTGCAAGCAGCTTACCCAGCATTCACTAAAGACCATCGGCCTGCATTTTGGCGGCCGCGACCACTCTACGGTCATCCATGCCAACCAGTCGGTTCACGATCAGATGGAGACGGACACCAATTTCCGCGACATGATCGAAGAGCTCCACCACAAAATCGATTTGCGGAGCCGGTGAACGATCGCGGTTTCTCGCGGGCGGCGTGTACGCCGTGGGGAGTGAGCGGACGACAATAGCCACGTGCCGCTGTACCGCCAGTAGGCGAATTTTCCGATTACTTTGCGTGCCCGCGGTGGATCAGGGCACATCTTTGTCGTATGTTTTTTCGACGCCTAGCTAGTCATCAAACCCCGGGTTCCAGCCCATGAAGTTTACCGCGTCGAGCGCCGAACTCCTCAAGGCGCTTACCACTGTTAACGGCGCCGTCCCTTCGAAGAGCACGCTCCCGATTCTGGAGTGCATCCTGTTCGACCGGTCGTCGGACCGCTTGCGCCTCAGTGCTACCGATCTTGAAATCTCGATCGTCCAGGACCTTCCCGTCCAGTTTGAGAGCAACGGCACCTCGGAGAAGGCGCGCGTGGCCGTCCCGGCCAAGCGACTTCTCGACACGCTACGCGCACTGCCCGACCTCCCCATCCAGTTCACGGCCGACGACGAGCACAACGTCACGCTTCGTACCGACCAGGGCGTCTACAAAATGGTCGGTCACGATGGTGCGGATTACCCGGCTCTGCCCGAGATGAATGGTGAGCTCGAAATATCCACCACGGGCGCGGTCCTCCAGAGGGCTGTGCACAAGACCGGTTTTGCCGTGAGCAAGGACGCACTGCGTCCTGCTATGATGGGCATCTACTTCCAGATCAAAGGCAGCCAAAGCAGGGCTGTCGCAACCGACGGCCACCGTCTCGTACGACTGACGCTGTCCGAACTCAAGAGTAGCAAGAGCACGAACTTCATCGTCCCTGAGAAGGCCATGACGCTCGTTGGACGCATAGCCAAAGATGCGCCCTGCACGATTCGCATCGACGGAGGCTATGTGGGCTTCGACTTCGGCGACTCACAGGTGCTCGCGCGCCAAATCGATGAGGCGTATCCAAACTACGAGGCGGTCATCCCGCATGAGAACGACCGCAAGTTCGTCGTCAATCGCGATGCAATGCTCGCGGCCGTCAAGCGAGTAGGCTTGTATAGCTCCAGCATGACGAACCAGATCAAGCTGTCGCTCGATACCAAGCAGGTCGAGATCTCGGCAGAGGATATCGAGAGGGCGAGCGAGGCCAGAGAGACCGTTCTCGGCGAGTACGACGGGGAGCCGATGACCATTGGCTTCAACGCATCATACCTGACGGAGGTGCTATCGAATGTCGACTCGGACGAGGTGATCATGGAGTTTAGTTCGCCGAACCGTGCGGGCGTGGTGACGCCGCAGGACCAGCCCTCCGGCGAGGAGATGCTGATGCTCATCATGCCGGTGATGCTCAGCACATATGCCTGAGTACGCGTGAGCCGCTGCGTGGCATATGTCAGCCACGCGACTCGTCCAGCAGGCATCGCAGAAGATCGTCGGTTCGCAGTCGCTCCAGGGCCTTGTTCATGTAAGCACGCACCGTTGGCTTGGACTTGCCTGTGGCCGCGGATATGCAATCGTAATCCCGCTCCTCGACCAGTCTCATGGTGGCAACGACCCGGAGGAACGCGGGCAGGCGACCAATAGCATCTTCGACCGATCGTCGAACGCGCGCGCCGTCCATGCGCGACTCCATGTGAAGCTCGGCATCGTAACTCAGATCTTCCTCCTTGACTCTTCTGACGGTCGGTCGCGATCTCTTGTAGTTCAGGTACGCGTTTCGCCCAACGACCGACACCCAGCTGGCGTACGATCGCGGGTCCTGCACTGACTCGCGGCCCGCTTCTACGCGAATGAGGGCGATCGACAGAACGGCGTCGGCATCGCAGACGCGAGCGTTCTGATCTTTGTCAATCAGGCTGTCGACAACGCATCGAAGCTGTCTGTACGTCCAAACCTCCAGTTCCGCCTCCGCCTCCGTGTTTCCGCTACGGGCGTTCTCGAGCGACGTTTTTGCCGCCGAACGCTGTGGCCAGCCGCGGCAACTCGCTGGCCGGCTTTCTCTTCGATTGCGAAGACCTTCTCCAATCGGACTCTCCATTCGGCTTTTTGAACCAGCATAGATCACTGGAGCTGCTGCAGCCAAAGGCTACCACGTCATGGAAATGATCAAATTTTTTGGGAAGACGCTCTGCCGTGGAGCGTTAAGAGCGCCAGTACGTTCACGGGTAGAGCCGACGTTCCGGTACCGGCCGGAGAACGACATATGCACAAATCATTCATTGTGATCGGGCGCAGATGTGTTTAAATTAGCTGGCTGTCCCTGATGCGCAGTCGCAATCGCTGTCGCGCCGGGATTCAGTGCAGAATCGAGGTTTTTCGCGGCCGCCCGCTGCGCGCCCGAATGGGATAACAGGATTTATGAACGTTCAGAGCTACAAGACAGTCAGCGCCAAACCGGCCGAGGTCGAAAGAGCGTGGTGGATCGTTGATGCCGACCAGCAGGTGGTCGGACGCCTCGCTTCTCGCGTCGCGGGAATTTTGCGCGGCAAACACAAGCCGTCTTTCACGCCTCACGTCGACACTGGCGATTTCGTGATAGTGGTCAACGCCGACAAGGTGCGGTTCTCCGGGTCGAAGGAGACCAGTAAAATCTACTTCAGTCATAGTGGATACCCGGGCGGCGTGCGCGTCCGGAGCCCGCGCGACATGCGGTCGTCAAAGCCCGAGTTCATTGTCGAAAACGCAGTGCGCGGGATGCTGCCAAAGGGACCCCTGGGCAGGCGAATGCTTAAGAAACTGAAGGTGTACGCCGGACCGGATCATCCGCACGACGCACAAAAGCCGTCCAAGCTCGAAGTCTAGATCTACGGAATAACCAAGAAGAATGGTAGCACCTGTTCAATACTACGCTGTTGGTCGACGTAAGACGTCGGTCGCCCGCGTGTACCTCCGCCCCGGCAAGGGCAATGTCGTCGTCAATAAGAGGAATGTTGAGGAATACTTCCCGCTCCTGACCCGTCGCCGGCTGGCGCTCGCGCCGTTCCGAGTCACTGAGACCGACGGCCAGTTCGATGTAGTAATCAACACCAAGGGCGGCGGACTCACCGGACAGGCGGAAGCGGTCCAGTTGGGCATCGCCCGGGCGCTCGTGGAGTATAACGAGGAGCTTCGCAAGCCTCTCCGCGATGCGGACTTGCTCACGCGCGATCCAAGAATGGTCGAGCGCAAGAAATACGGCCAGCCCAAGGCTCGCAAACGCTTCCAGTTCTCGAAGCGATAGGCCCGTCGGTCGACCGGAGCTTAATTCTCCCGCTCGACTGGCGCATTTAATCACGCATACAGCGCGTCGTGACGCTGGGTGGCCGCTACTCGGTCTCGCGTCAACCGATACGACGGCTGTAGAGGAAACAACCCTAAAGACAGACTATGGAAACGAAAGAAAGCACGAGTCGCGCCTCGATCGAGGAGCTTCTCAAGGCCGGTACTCACTTCGGCCACCTCACCAGTCGATGGAATCCCAAGATGCGCTCCTATGTCTTCATGGAGCGCAATGGCATCCACATCATCGACCTGACGCAAACGCAGAAGATGCTCGATGAGGCGGCCGATGCCGCGACCCGGTATGCGGCTCAGGGTAAGACGATCTTGTTCGTCGGCACGAAGAAGCAGGGCCGGGACATCCTGCGCAAATACGCGTCGGAGTGCGACATGCCCTATGTGGTCGAGCGCTGGCTCGGGGGCACCCTGACCAACTTCCAGACGATCCGTAAGAGCATCCGCCGCATGGAAGACCTCTCCAAGATGGAGGAGGACGGCACCATGGATCAGCTCAAGAAGAAGGAGCGGCTGATGAAGTCGAGAGAGCGCCAGAAGCTGGAGAAGGTACTCAGCGGCATCTCCAACATGGCGCGACTGCCCGGTGCCATGTTCGTGGTCGACATCAATCGCGAACACATCGCCGTGAAGGAGGCACAAAAGCTCGACATCCCGATCATCGCCATGGTAGACACGAATTGCGATCCGGACCTTGTTGATTTTCCCGTGCCCGCCAACGACGATGCCATCAAATCGATCGACTTGGTTGCCGGCGTGATCAGCCGCGCGATCGCGGAAGGGGCCAAACAGCGGGAGGTAAAGAAGGCGACCGAAAAGGCAGCCAAGGAGAAGGTTGAGCAGGATAAGAAGGAGGCCGAGGCAAAAGCCAAGGCTAAGGCCCAGGCCGAAGCCGAAGCCGACGAGACCAAGACCATGGCGGAAACGGAATCTGAAGAAGCGTCGGCGGAGACCGAGTAGAACCCTTTTGTCACGGAACCAAAGTCCGGTTCCCACCCAGACCAAGGTATAGCAGATTGAACACGAAGATAATGGCTATTTCAGCGAAGGACGTAAAACGACTGCGGGACACCACCGGGGTCGGCATGATGGACTGCAAGAAGGCCCTGGAGGAGACGGACGGCGATTTTGACGCCGCCATCGAACTGCTCCGTAAGAAGGGGCAGAAGGTTGCTGCCAAGCGCGCCGATCGCGAAACAAAGGAAGGCGTGATCGTCGCTCGGACATCCGATGACGGCAAGACGAGCGTTCTCGTGGAGGTGAACTGTGAGACCGATTTCGTAGCCCGCAACGAGGATTTTCAGGACTTCGCCGGCGAGATCGCGGATCTGACGCTCGCCAGTCTACCCGCTGACGTCGAGGAGCTCTCACGACTCCAGTTGCCTAATGGCCGAACGGTGGAGCAGGCCGTGGCGGACATGACCGGCAAAATCGGTGAGAAGATTGACGTTCGCCGGCTCGCGGTTGTCACGAGCGAGGCGGGCACAGCCGTCTCGTACATTCATCCCGGCTCGCGACTCGGCGTTGTCGTAGACGTGGCCGGAGACGGTCAAACCGATGACGTCGGCCGGGACGTCGCGATGCAGGTCGCCGCACTGAACCCGGTCGCGACCGTTCGCGACGAGGTGCCCGAAGATGTCCAGCAGAAGGAGATGGAGATCGCTCGCGAAGCTGCCCGCAACGAAGGCAAGCCGGACCAGATCCTGGACCGTATTGCGCAGGGCAAACTCGAGCGTTACTTCAAGGACCACGTGCTCGTAGAACAGCCGTTCGTCAAGGACTCCTCGAAGAGCGTCGGCGAGCTGCTGAAGGAGACGAGTGTCGAGGTAAACAGCTTCGTCCGCTTCGCGCTCGGAGACTGATGAGTTGTGCACCAAACGCATGCAGGGCGTCGGCATCCGGCGCCCTGTTTTTTTGTGCGCTTGCGGGACTGCCTGACAAATTGCAAAGCAGGGTCCCGCTCGTTAGCTTTCGCCAGCATTTTCACGTCGGTTGAAACATGTCGGATACGGGGAAAGGCCTCGCGTTGCACTATAAGAGAGTCCTGCTGAAGTTGAGTGGCGAAGCCCTTCTGGGCGAGAAGAGCTTCGGAATCGATGAAGAGGTCCTGAACGAGTACGCCAGGGAGATCAAGAGCGTAATTGATGCCGGCGTCGAGGTCGCGATCGTGATCGGTGGCGGCAACATCTTCAGAGGAGTCAACAACGCGTCGAACGGTATGACGCGGGCCCACGCGGACTACATGGGCATGCTGGCCACGATGATCAACGCAATGGCGCTTCAGGACGCCCTGGAGCAAGCCGGAGTCTATACGCGCCTGCAGTCGAGCATCAAGATGGAACAGATCGCCGAACCCTTCATACGCCGACGCGCCATGCGGCATCTGGAGAAGCGGCGCGTGGTCATTTTCGGTGCCGGAACCGGCAATCCTTACTTCACCACCGACACAGCCGCCGCTCTTCGCGCCCTCGAGATCGACGCTGACGTCATCCTCAAGGGTACGCGCGTCGATGGGGTGTTTACGACCGACCCCGAAAAAGACCCGAATGCGCAACGATTCAAGACGGTACACGGGAACGAGGTCATCTCGAGAGACCTTAAAGTAATGGACATGACGGCGTTTACGCTCTGCCGCGAGTCTGACATGCCCATCATCGTATTCAACATGAACGTGCCGGGCAATCTGAAGCGCGTAGTCAGCGGCGAAAGCGTAGGCACGCTGGTCCATTGGACGGACGAACCGCCCGGACGAGCCGACGCCGCCACAGCCTGATCCATTACAACATCTTTTTTGACAATATGCTTGACGATAGTCTGAAGCTGATCCTTGAGGACGCCTCGGAGACCATGGACAAGGCTCTCGACCACTTGCGCGGCGAACTTACCACGATTCGCGCCGGGCGTGCCTCTCCTGCGATGCTGGAGCAAGTCAAAGTCGATTACTACGGGACACAAACGCCTCTCAATCAGATGGCGAGCGTCGGTGCGCCGCAGCCCGACCTGATCGTCATCCAGCCTTGGGATACTTCGGCGCTGCAGGAGATCGAGAAAGCGATCATGTCCGCCAACATGGGATTCAATCCATCAAACGACGGGAGCGTCATCAGAATCCCGGTGCCGCCCCTTTCAGAGGAGCGCCGAAAGGACCTGGTGAAGACGGCCCGGGCGCGTGGCGAAGACGCGAAGATAGCGGTCCGAAACATCCGTCGGCACGCCAAGGACGACATCAAGAACACGCAGGAATCCGAAAACCTGCAGGAAGACATGCGCTTTGAGGCCGAGGAGAAGCTGCAGGAGCTCACCGACAAACATGTTGAGAAGATCGACGAATACCTTGACCGCAAGGAAGCGGAGATCATGGAAGTCTGATCAGCGGATCGTCCATCTCAACAGGATATTGTCAGCAAATTTCGGACGCATCGCCCATATTCAATTTCGCAGGAGAGGTGCCCGAGTGGCTTAAGGGGCACGCCTGGAAAGCGTGTGTACCTCTATCGGGGTACCGTGGGTTCGAATCCCACCCTCTCCGCATTCTGCGAGTGCCGGGGCTCGGCCCCGGTGGCTCGCTGACTATCGACCTGCACTTCAACCTCACGGGTCTCAGCGCCAGATGATATCAAGCATGACCGGCTTCGGCCGCGGCAACCTCGAATCCGACCGACTGTCGGTCACAGTCGAGATCAAGTCGGTCAACAGCCGCTTTTGTGAAGTCTCGGTACGCGGACCTCGAAGCATTTCTGAGCGCGAGATCGAGATCCAGAATCTCGTCAAGAAGTCCATCCCGCGAGGACGCATCTCGGTCCACGTCCAGATCGACCAGGCGTCCGGAATGGACGCGCGGATAGATGTGAACCGGCCGGCCGCGATCATGTATCGCGATGCCCTTGCAACGTTGTCAGAAGAGCTCGACCTCGACACTCCCGTTCGGCTCGACCATCTTCTTCGCTTTCCCGAAGTGATCGAACGCAACGAGTCGACCGGAATTGACCCGGAACAGGAATGGCCTCTTGTCCGGTCGGCGGCAGAGACGGCGATCAGCGAGTTGGCGGATATGCGACTGCGTGAGGGAGAGTCTCTTCTAGCCGACCTCCATAAGCGGCTTGACGCGATCGAGGAGCACCTCGCAGCCGTGAATGAGCGGGCCCCTCAGCGCGTCGCCGACGCCCGTACGCGATTGACGGAGCGCATCTCCGAACTCATCGATGACCAGCGCGTCGACGCTGATCGCCTTGAGTTTGAAATCGCCTTGCTCGCGGACAAACTTGACGTTAACGAGGAAGCCGTCCGCCTGTCATCGCACATCGAACTTTTCCGCGAGGCGCTTCAGACGGACGAGCCAGTCGGCCGAAAACTCAACTTCATCGCCCAGGAGATCAACCGCGAAATCAATACTATCGGCTCGAAATCAAACGACTCTGAGCTCGCGCACATCGTAGTCAGCATGAAGGAAGAGCTCGAGAAAATCCGTGAGCAAGTCGAGAACGTCCAATAAGTCATCCGATACCGGCCGCAAGATAGTCGTTCTCACGGCCCCGAGCGGTTCCGGGAAGACCTCCATTGCCCGGAGGCTCCTCGAGTGGATACCGGAACTCAGCTTCTCCGTCTCTGCAACCACCAGGAGGAAAAGGCCGCACGAACGCGACGGTGTCGACTATCACTTCGTAACCACGGCCGAGTTCGATCGGCTCAAACAAGCCGGAGACCTGCTCGAATATGAGGAGGTCTACCCCGCGCGTTTTTACGGCACGCTCCGTTCCGAGGTAGAACGCAGCGCACAGACGGGGCCCGTTCTTTTGGACGTAGAGGTCAAGGGCGCCGCGAATGTGAAGCGAGCATACCCCGAGGAAAGTTTCGTGGTGTTTGTGAGTCCGCCATCCATGGAGGAGCTGGAGAGGCGCCTGCGGACGCGCGGAAGCGAGGACGACGACTCCTTTCGGGAACGGATGGAGAGAGCTCGCCATGAAATCAAGTACGTCGACCGCTTTGACGCGGTCGTCATAAACGACGATTTGGACCGCGCGGCTAACGAAACACTCGAACTTGTCCGATCGTTTCTGCAGGCACCTGCAGCAGAAGGCGGGTCTGAGAGCCCTGCTGGCACAACGTCTACAGAGACTCGCCAGGACCCGGAATCAACGTAGCGAGATTGGAGTCGCGGCTTGGGATCCTCGGCGGCGGCAAGTCGAAATCTTGATCGCGAGCTCTCTCCAAGAGGTTAGTCATGAACCTTACTGGCAAGCATATCATCCTCGGCGTCACCGGCGGCATCGCGGCCTACAAGTCTGCGGAGCTCGCACGTCTGCTGAAGAAGGCCGGCGCTGACGTCCAGGTACTGATGACCGCCGATGCTGGCCGCTTCATCACTCCGCTGACGCTGGGCACGCTGTCGGAGCGGGAGATCCTGAGCGAAATCTTTCCGGACAACGAATCCGGAAGCTGGACCAAGCATGTCAGCCTCGGACTCTGGGCGGACCTATTCGTGATTGCCCCGGCGACCGCCCAAACCATCGCGAAGCTTGCTCACGGTATGAGTGACTCGATGCTGACCGCGACGGCGCTTGCAGCGAGGTGCCCGCTGCTGGTCTGTCCGGCGATGGACCACGACATGTTCATCCATCCGGCGACTCAGCGCAACCTCGAGATCCTCGAGAGCTACGGTTACCGGATCATGCAGCCCGAGCACGGCGAGCTTGCGAGCGGACTCATCGGCCACGGACGGCTGCCCGACCCCGCAGCAATCGTCGACAGGGTTGATCAGGAGTTGGAGGAAGGCCGCGAGGACGGGCCGCTTACGGGACGAACGGTGCTGGTCACCGCGGGCCCGACGCGTGAGCCCATCGACCCGGTTCGATTCATATCCAATCACTCGTCGGGTCGAATGGGTTTTGCAGTCGCCGAGACAGCAGCTAGCCAAGGCGCGGAAACGATCCTCGTGACCGGGCCGACCCGGCTCGAAACACCACAAGGAGTCAAGCGCGTTGACGTGATCACGGCCGAGGAGATGTTTGCCGCCGTTGACAAGCATCGAGATGCGGACATAGTCGTCATGACCGCGGCCGTCGCCGACTATACGCCGGCTGAGCCTGCGGACCACAAGCTCAAGAAGTCGGACAATGAGGTGCAACTGCGCCTTAGAAGGACGACCGACATCCTGCAACAACTCGGCAAGAACCGTCGGAGGGGTCAGGTTCTGGTAGGTTTTGCACTGGAAACGAGGGATGGCCCTGCGAATGCCCGCGCGAAACTCAAGAGTAAGAATCTGGATCTGATCGTCCTCAACAATCCGCTGGACGAGGGGGCAGCCTTCGGGCACGAGACCAACCGTGTGACGCTGCTGTATCGCAACGGGACGGAAGAGAGGCTCGGAAAGATGTCCAAGCTCGACGTCGGCCGGGTGATTCTGCAGCGCGTGGAGACAATGATGTCGGCGGAGGCCTCTTCTGCGGAATAGGTACCGTTGCAGAACAGCGAACTGATCCAGGCGTAGGCCAATTACTCAGAAAGGTGTTCGCCGCCACCCGTCGGAAGCGACGGCCTTCGGCCAGAGACATGGAACTGCGCCCACTTGGCATTTCCACCGTCCGGTTCGTCAACGCTAACCCACACTTGATAACGAATGTGTGGATAATCCTGTGAGCAACTTCACGTGTGACTTGGGTGAAGGTTGTTGAGTCGTGCGTGCCCGAACGGTAGTTTGGGAGTCCTCCCGCAAAGCGCGCTCACGCCCGAGCAGACTGATGGACAAGACTGACCCACCACCCGCCTTTTTGCGTGAGATTCGGAGCGCCATTGAGCACGAGATCATGATCGGCGGCCCATATGTGGTTATGGAAAGCCCGAAATCAAGAGTGCTTGCTCCGACACCGGCAAAGCAATCGGAGTCTGCGAAGATAGAGGCGACACCAACATCGGGTATGCGATCTACGGTAGCTACAGCTGCAGAACGGTTCGAAGAACTCATTGCTGAGGACTCACCGCTTCATTCATTTCGTTCGTTGGCGGAGGTCGAGAAATGGGTCGCAGAATCAGTCTTGATACCGCTTGACGAAGCCCGCCTAAACCCCGTCTTCGGAGTAGGTGACCCGGATGCTGACCTGATGGTCATCGGCGAGGCGCCGGGGGCCGATGAGGACCGACAGGGCGAGCCGTTTGTCGGTCGCGCAGGACAGCTTCTCAATCAGATCCTCGAGGCCATCGGATTCGCAAGAGGCGACGTCTACATAGCGAACATCCTGAAGAGCCGGCCTCCCAACAACCGGGATCCTCTGCCCGCTGAAGTCGAGGCCCACATCCCGATCCTCTACAAGCAGATTTCTATCATTCGGCCGAAAATCATTCTTTGTGTCGGCAAGACGGCCGGAAACTCACTGCTCGGCCGCAAGGGATCTTTGAAGTCGCTTCGCGGAAAGTTTCATGACTACCATGGCCTACCCGTTATGGTGACGTACCACCCGGCAGCGCTGCTTCGCAACCCGCATTGGAAGCGACCCACGTGGGAGGATGTCCAGAAACTGCGTGCCATGTTCGACAAGCTGACCCACGGCGCGAGTCGCCCCCAAAGCGCCGATGGCTGAGCACGAAGACCAAGGCAGAATCCGTCTCGAAGAAGAGTCGCCGCCCGTAATGGCTGCGTCGCCCCGCCGGGCAAGGAACGGCGGCACGGCTGTCTCGACCAGTCCGATACGGGGCGGTCGGATACCTCCGCAGGCCGTCGAAATTGAACGTGCCGTCCTCGGCGCCATGCTGATCGAGAAGGAGGCTATCCCGAAGGTCATCGAGATACTTCCGCCGGACGCCTTCTATGCCAGCCAACACCAGCGGATTTACGACGCCATCGTCGCACTGTTCGAGCGCGGCGATCCGGCCGATATCATCACCGTCGGCCAGGAACTCCGGAGGCAGGGATCGCTGACACAGGTGGGCGGCGACGCCTACATCACGGAGCTCACTGAGCACGTGGCCTCAGCGGCAAACGTCGAATATCACGCCCGCATCATCACCGAAAAGTCGTTGCTTCGCAAGCTGATCGAGACGATGACCGAACACGTGGGCGATGCCTACGACCCATCGGCCGACGCCTTTGAACTACTCGACCAGGTGGAATCGGACATCTTCAAGATCTCCGACACGCAGCTGCGGCGGGCGGCAACGTCGATGAATGAGGTCCTCAAGGAGACACTGTCGAATCTCGAGGCGATACATGGGCGGGAGAGCGGGATCACCGGCGTTCCTACCGGATTTCGTGCGCTGGACGCGCTGACCGGAGGGTGGCAGAAGTCGGACCTTATCATCGTCGCGGCTCGCCCGTCGATGGGCAAGACGGCGTTCGCACTTGCCATGGGTCGAAACGCTGCCCTTCATCCCAAGGAGCCGATCGGCGTAGCCATTTTTTCTCTGGAGATGAGCGCCGGACAGCTCGCACAACGTCTTCTCACGTCGGAGGCTCGCGTCGACGCCCAGGCAGCACGAACCGGGCGCCTCAGCGACGACGACTGGCCTAAGCTCGCACGCGCCGCAGGGCGACTCTCGGCCGCTCCCGTCTTCATCGACGACACGCCGGGGCTCTCGATCCTGGAGCTTCGCGCCAAGGCCCGACGGCTCAAGGCGGAGCACGACATCGGCCTCGTGGTAGTCGATTACCTCCAGCTGATGCACGGTACCGCAGCCGTCCGGAATGCCAACCGCGAGCAGGAGATCGCCCAGATCTCCCGTTCACTCAAGTCGCTGGCAAAAGAAATCAACGTGCCAGTAATCGCGCTTTCACAGCTTAGTCGTGCTGTCGAAACGCGCGGCGGCGATCGCAGACCACAGTTGTCGGACCTGCGTGAATCCGGATCGATCGAGCAGGACGCCGACGTGGTTGCTTTCATTTACCGCGCCGAGCGATACGGCATCACGGTTGACGAACACGGCAACTCAACGGAAGGCCTCGCAGAGATTATCATCGGCAAACAACGAAACGGTCCCGTGGGCGATGTGCGACTCGCTTTCGTACATCAGCACGCTCGCTTTGAAAACCTCACGACGTACTACGCGGGGCCGGCACAGCAACTCGAACCCGGTGACGACGACGGTGGCCCGCAAGCACTCCCTCCTGTCGACGCGCCGTTCTAGATCCATCCGGAAGCGCCAGCGGTTCGCGCCTGGCGAAAGACAACGGCAGGTCGGTGACGGGCACTGACCACGACCAGGACGCGGTATCCTGACCTGCACGGCCGCCATGCTTATGCTGCCGCGGCATGACGTCACGCAACGTCTAGTCCCGAATCCCAGGTGGTAGTTGCTGTCCGAGTTTAATCGGTTTTGCCTCCTTCGACCGCAGCTTGAGATTCAGCATCTCCACGAACACAGAGAAGGTCATCGCAAAGTAGATGTAGCCACGCGGGATATGGAAGTCGAGTCCCTCGGCGACCAGCGCTACACCGACCATCAGCAAGAACGATAGCGCGAGCATCTTGACCGTTGGTCGCTTCTCGATGAACTCGGATATTGCGCGGGCCGAGATCATCATGATGATGATAGCGATCACGACCGCGGTGACCATCACCCAAAGCTGCTCGGCCATGCCGACGGCGGTAATCACGGAATCCAAAGAGAACACGATGTCGAGGAGCAGAATCTGAAAGATCACGTTTCCGAATGTGGCCTTCGCCAATCCGCCCTTCTCGTGCTCCTCGACCTCCTCGAGCTTCGAATGAATTTCATGAGTGGCCTTCGCCAGAAGGAAGAGGCCCCCTCCGATAAGTATCAGGTCCCGCCCGGAGAGCTCGTATCCGATGACCGTGAAGATCGGCGCGGTAAGACGCATGATCCAGGTAAGCGACAGTAGCAAAGCGACGCGCCCGAAAAGCGCCAAACCGAGACCGATGACCCTCGCTCGTTCCTGCTGCTCCGCCGGCAGTTTCGATGACAGGATCGAAATGAAGATGATGTTGTCGATGCCGAGAACGATCTCCAACGCTGTAAGCGTGGCGAGCGCGATCAGGGCCTCGGGGTCAGCTAGCCAGTCCAATCGTCATGGGGTGGGGTCCGTCGAATAGCGGACCGGCAATTTAAACGGGCCGGGGTGACCCAGACAAGCGCGGTACGGTCGCTTCTAAATGAGTGCCGAGACGATTTCTAGCCGCCGCAGCCAGCCTGCAATACTGCTCTGGGCTCGGTAGGCACGCGCCAGTTTAAGCCAGCGGCGCTACGCTGCCCGCGTCTCGCGCGTGCTCTCTTTGGAATCGGTATCCCAATACGGAGTGCTGTCCGCACCCTGGAACAGATCGGCAGCGCGACGGCACAACTGCATGATCTCAGCCTGGATTTCGACGTGGCGCGTCCAGCTCTCCTTTGTTCGGACGAGAGTGCAAGACTCCTCAACCAAGGCTTCAATCCTGTCGATAAGCTCTTTCTTAGTTGCTTCCCGATTCATCAATTTATCCGATTCCGTTTGTCTATAGCTCACACAGATGGGATGCGAACTCGATGGTTGTATCGGCCAACCGGGAAGCGGATTTAAGCCGATCGCGGGGAAGGGATTAGCGCCGGCTGAAACCATGCGGTTTCGAGCAAAGCAAAGGCCTGGCGCCCCAATCCGGCACCAGGCCTCGAGCCATTTTGGCATCATACGGCGGACGCTGTTTTTGCGTCTCGGTGCAATTATGTAATTGCAACCCTTTTGGGGTGAAGCGCCGGCCGCAACCGAAGGGTACTTATGGATCGACCCAATGTCAAACCGTCGCTTCCGGATTCACAAATGTGATGATCGCGATTCGGGGGATCCTCAATCAGTTAGCAAAAAGGGGCGGCCGGGCGTGTCCAACTGCTCCATCAATTGGTCAGAAACTCGGCTGCATCCGCGATCCCTTGCTGGAGTCGGTCGAAGTACTGGCCCACGTGAAGCCCGTCGACCAATGCATGATGCACCTCGACGGACACGGGCATCATCAGCCGATTGCTCACCGCGAAGTACTTTCCGAATACGATCTTCGGCGTCGAATCCAGCTCGATGAATCGCCGGGCGTGCGCGAAGCTGGAAAACGAGATCCACGGGATGACCGAGTAGTGAATGAGGTCGTCACGATCATCGCGCGGATCAAAGGCGTCTCTCCCGCCATATCGAACCGCATCAAGCTCGGCCGCTGCACTGGCATGAAAGCGATCGAAGTGGTGATCGAATTCAAGGTAAGCGAAGCCGAAGGTGTCGTCAGGCATCAGCACGGTAGACCCCGGATGGACGAGGTCGTGAACCAGAACCCCGTCGTCCCTGAGACGATAGCGAAAAGGTTCGACGGAGTTGGCAGCCGCCGTCGAGAAGTACAGGCAAGACAGGAAGAAGGACCTTTCGTTGGCATCAGTGGCATGCTTCAGGGCTGTCACATCCACATTCGCGCAGATGTTGAAAAACGGGCGTTCATAACGCCTGAAGAGATCGTAGTGCTTGCGTCGCGACCACGCTGTTATGTCGAGGTAACTAGGCATCTCCCGAGGCCAGAGATTGACATGCTGCGTTACTCCATAATACGGGGCGCTGCCAACCGATATCTCTTTTCGGCGGCCTGATTTGATGATTCCCTGTGCTTCCGCGATCACAGTTTGCCGTCGCCACTCTCGCGGATTATCGCTGCTACCTCAACCGCGTATCCGTGGTACCATTCTCGGTAGCGCCGTTTGGCCTCCACGTGTACAGGATCAGACGAAAACCTCTCCAGGGCTTCGAGTGAATCCCAGTAATAGACAACACTTCTTATGTCCCCATCGACGGAGGACCATGCTTCCTTTCGAACGAATCCCGGGTTGGCGCGGGCGGCCGAGTCAATCGCCTCGTTAAGTCTGTCGAACTCACCATCCTCGTTGGAGATTCGGAATTTGAAGGTCGCTTTATACATGGCTTGATCTGGCGAGGCAAGTATGGCATACAGCGACACTGCCGGAACAGGCGATTACTCGAAGTTAGCGTTCCGGATGCTCTTCAGTGTTGCGCGCCTTGGTGCATAGCCCGTAAATAGGCCATGCTTTCCTGCGTATTACTTGTCGAAAACCGGATCGGTCTCCCTCGGTATGGCGAAGCCAGATACACGCGTCATAGCCGCCATACTTGTAACGATGGTGGTCGTTTTGCTCGTTGTATCCGCGATCGGCGGGCGCGGTTGGAATGAGGAAAGCGTTCGGTACCTGGTACGCGTCACAGCCCGCCTATCCGTGTTGCTCTTTCTGATCGCTTATGTGTGGGACGATGCGATTTCCCTCGTTGCGTCGAGACCCATTCGAACGCCGCCGCCGAGCCGCGCGCCGTATTTCATCGGCTTCGCCGTATCTCACTTCTATCACCTTCTCGCACTGGTTGCGCTCGGAATTTGGTTTCCGAACCCGTTCCTCGAGGAGGTCGAGGTTTTGACGATCGTTGGCGGCGGTCTGGCCTACATGGCAATCTTCGCGATTGCCATAGCGTACGCGATTCGCGGAGACCGACATCCCGATCACCCGCTAGTTGCGGCCGGCTTTTTCTACGTGTGGGTCGTGTTCGCGCAGGCATACGGATTTCGCGCAGCTGACAGCTATACGTACGCTCTGATCTTCTCCCTGCTCATCGGCGCGATCATCGTTAAGGGAATCGCATATCGATCAGTCAGGAAGTCGTCGGGCGGTGCACCGAGTCACGCATGAAGTGACGGGACTCCCCGACGTGGCGTCAGGAGGCCGGTGCCAGGCTACCTAACCACAGCCATCGTCCCGGACCGGCTCGACTTGCGATTGCCGACGCCCACTATCTCGAGACGATAGAAGTACATGCCGGCAGCAGCAAGGCCGGCCTCAAAGTCGACGCCATACCACGAATCCGCTGTCTGAAACTCGTCTACGAGGAGCGCGACCTCTCGACCTACCGCGTCATATACTTTTAGCGTAACGACACCGTCGTCGACGAGGTAGTAGCGGATCGTAGTCTGATCGGCAACCGGGTTCGGATAGCTCTGCGCCAGCGTAAGCCGATCCGGCGTGGGGGTTTCGTCGGGAACGAAGGCCTCCACATCGAGGATCAGGTCCGGTAGCAGCCTGTAGTTGTTGTCGCCCGGACACGCAGTGGCGCTGAAGTCACGGTGTCCCCTGATTTGCTCTGGATCCACACCGTAGTTCTCGCTAAGGAAGGCGAAGGTTTCTACGTACGTGTCATACGCCGCGGTCGTAATCTCGTCGGTACACGACGAGCCTGCGGGTGGATGGTAGCAGCCCAGAAGACAGATGCCGATGTTGCCGGTATTAGCGCCGCCGACGTGCGCGCCGAGCGCGAGCCGAGGAACTTCCTCAAGGGAGCTGCTGCTGTCCAGGAACGGCCGACCCTGGTAAAGCCGCCCACCACGATCAATCACGAACTGGTAACCGATATCACTCCATCCGCGAACATTCTGATGCAGATCCTGAATTGCCTTTACCTGAGCCAACCCCTCCTCGCGCGTGGTGGCGCGAAAGCCGGCCGCATGGTGAAAGGTCATATGGTCGTATGACGGATTTGCCAGCGGTGACGGCTGCCCGATGAACGGATCGGCGTTCCACTCGTCGCGGGTGATCAGAACCGGTGCGAGGGATTCACGTTTCCTGGCCGGCGGTGGGGTCGCAGGAACCCGATGCTGCGGTTCGGCGCCAACATCTTTCCGCGTATCAAAAACTCCGCCTTCAAGGAGTTCGAAACGACGATCACTCTCCACCTCGAAGCGCATCTCGAAGGACGCGGATCGCACTTCATCAATCCGAAGTCCCCCCATTACCGTCTCGTCGACTGTTGATCGGACGACGTACATCGGTAGCCACCGCGTCCACTCATTCTCCAACCGAAACCGTACCCAGGCTTCGACCGCGCGTGCATCCGTGCGGCCGCTGAATACTACGCCGTTGTACGCGACAGGCACATCCTCGGAAAACGACTGGTATCGATCCCGTTTGCCGAGGTCGAGCACCATAGAAGGCCCCATCCGGACGCGCGCGTCCGTGATGTCATCCAGGATCTGTCCTTGGGCAGACGACGCGAGGACCACCAACAGCGTTAGGCAGGCGGCAATTGAGCAGAGGCTGGATCGGGCTGCGAGGGCGCGTAGATTCAAAATCAGAAGGACAGGTCGACCGTAAACCAGTGCGTCTGTTCTAAACGTCCAAAATCAGCGTATGCGTAATCCACCCGCATGCGTAGCGACCGGTCAATGCGGACGTTGAGTCCTCCGCCAAACGTGACACCTTGCTCGCCGTCCTCCTCGAAGAGGTTGCGCACGCCCGCACGGATAAAGACCAGATCACGGAAGCTGTACTCACCGCCGAGATTAAGGTATTCACTGTTGTCGTTAGGGTGGGCAGCGTCGGTCAGCAGGACGATGCGGTGATTTGCAGTGTTTACCGCATCCCATGCCAGTCCAAGCCTGAAAAGAAGCGGCAAGGAGAATTCGTCGGTTCGGTATTCGGAGTTGACTACATCCACGTTGCCGGACTGGTTCGGATCCGGGTCCGACGAGAAGAGGATGTCTCGGCCGCTCATCTGCATCTTGGGGCCGAAGTTGGCCATGCTGGCGCCCAAACGAAGTGCCTCAAAGGGGGTCGTAAACACGAGGCCCACGTCGAATGCCATGGTCGACGCCGAGCTGTTGTAGATCTTCTCGCGAATGTACTTGACCGTTGTTCCGATCGAGAAACGGTCGGTGAGAGCGCGACCGTACGACACCTGCAGCGCCAAGTCCTGAACGGAGAACCGCTCCGCTTCCTCCGGGCTCGGGTTCGGGCGATCGGTCGTGCGCACCGTCATCTCTCCGGAATCGAGATAGATAATGGAGGCGGCAAGCGTCCCGAGATTTCCCAGGTTGGTGCCAAACGCGGCGAAGTTGTAGCTGATGTCCGCCAGATAATCGGTATACGCGAACTGCACGGCGGCCCCGCGGAGCTTGGATAACCCCGCCGGATTCCAGTACAGCGCCGAGAGGTCTGTTGCCTCAGCCACGTAGGCGCCTCCTAGCGAGATGGCTCTAGCGCCAACTCCGATCTTCAGGAACTGGGCCGACGTTGTGCCAACCTTCGTAACCGTGTCCGTATTCGGCTCATTCGACTGCGCGGACGCGGATCCGGCAGTCAAAGCCAGACTCGTTAACAGTGCAAAGAGTTTTCCCGCTTTCATGATCATGAGATTCTTGCGAGTGGTTTAGCGCCCGCGCCTACTTGATGATGGCAAACTTGCCGATGAATGATCCCTGGTCTCCCGCATCCACGTGGTAGATGTAAAGACCGTAGGCAATGTTCATGTTGTCCTTCGTGCGAAGATCCCAGAAAGCCTTCCCGTTATCGAGGCCACCACTGTGCTCGATTGTGTCCACGAGCTCGCCCGCCAACGTGTAAATCCGAATCGTGCACTGCTGAGGAAGGTTCGCGAAGTAGAGCCGCCGGTCGCCACGTTCCGTCCTCGAAACGGGATTGCGCGGTTCGAGCACATTGGTCGCGATGTACGGATTCGGGACCACGTAAATGTTTGAGAGCTGGTCGGCCGCTGCATTTTGGTCAACACCCGCCGAGACGGTCTGGAAGGCAAACGAATCTTCAGCAGTGAACGGTTTCGTGGTTCGTACGAAAAAGACATCACCATCTTCCGGGACGCCACCCTCATCAATGAACTCCACCTGCCACGTCGCCGTCTGCGAGCCATTGATTTGTTCCACGAAGATGACTTGTTCTTCAAGATCCCATTCCCCGTTTCCGTTGCGGTCCGGCACGAACACTTCGATCTGCTCGTTCGCCCTGGTTATGTTCACAACTGTGAACGGCAGCTCGAGATTGGTGGCGACTGATGTCGTCTGGGGACTTCCAAAGAAGGTGATCTCGTAGTCCGCCGGTTGCCGGATCCGTCCGGGTCCGGACGAGGCTCTGTCGACCTTGAAACCAACGCCCTCGCCGCCCGTCGCCCAGCCAGTGCCCGTCTCTTCATCAAGGTTGACATCGAGCGGTTCGTCCTGCACCTTCAACTGCAGTCCGCTGAAGAGGGGGTTTCCTTCTTCCTGGTTAACGAGATCGCTCGCCTGAATCGGCTGGTACTTGAAAGTCGCAATCAGCGAATCTCCGTTGGCTACCGCCCCGCCGGTCAAAACGATGACCGTTCCGTTGTCCGGATTCAAAGTATAGTCCGTTCCCTCTGTGAGGACGGCGCCACCGAGCGACCGCAGCTCGAACGTTTCGCTAACGATGTTCTCGAACTGAACGGATGAGCCCTTGTCGAGAACCGCCCTGATTCGGATTTCCTTCGGCACTTCGTCGGTCACGGAATAGATGAGATCACTCCCTACCTCATCGAAGTCGATCCGGAAGCTGCCACCTTCCGGAATGGCGAACTCGTCAATGATGTTCAGAATGATATCGCCCGTGCCAATACCGCTCTCCTGAACCACGCCGCCGGCCGCCTCGATGGAGGGAGGAGCGTAACCAGCCACGCGCGGTCCCGGAATGACCCGCACGGTGTTGACGTCGAAAATGTAGCGGTCCGTTGTCGGGTCATAAGTGATCGTCTTGGCCGACTCGGATGGTGCGATGCCTCCCTGAAGACTCCCTTCATCGCCTCCCTCAAACCCGCGGTCGTACGCGGTCACCGCGTAGAAGTAGGTTTGCCCGTTAATCACATTGTTCGAGTCGACAAACGTGTGGAAGAGACCGGTGTCGTCACCAAGATCAAACGCCACACCTCGCTGAGGAAAGGGTATGGGTGACGGCCCGCGGATTCCGTTGTCGAGATCGAACTTTGCCTCGACGCCTCGCTCCGTCTTCAGCGGCCGGAATAGGAACTTGGAGCCGTTGATGTCGGTGATCGTCTGCAGATCGCTGAATTCGTGGTCGGTCGATCGGTAGATAACGTAGCCCTCAAAGTCCATCGTCCGCGAAAGTGGGTCCACGCTTTCTTCCGAGCGACTGCCCCAGTAGAGGGTGACCTTCTCGTCGCCGGCAACCGCTTTCACGATCGGTTTGTCCGGGGGTCTCGCGAAGCGATAGCCGACGTTATAGATCTGCTGCGCCGTTTCGGAGTTGAGGAAAAGGTCTTCCAGGTTTTCGCCGATAATCAGGGCAATGGAGAACCGCTTCGTCTCGCCCGCTCGAAGCTGGAAGTCGCCGGAGCCGTACAGGAAGACGTAGTCTCCAGGCTCCGTCGGCACTACGTCGAAGCGGCCCGGTTGGACGAAGTTCCACACGCGGTCATCGTTGGAGATGCGATTTCCCGCGAAAGGCGGTGAAGCAAACGAAGTTAGACCGATCTGGTCGCTTTCGTCGATGTCCGTGAACTCAAAGTTGGGCTCTCCTGGCTTGGTGATGTCGAACTGGCTGCCGGCGGTCGGCACTCCGTCTCCCTCTCCCTCATCACCCGTACCCGGAATACCGTCGATTCCTATATCGTCCGTCTCTACGTTCCAATCACCGTCGTTGTCCAGCCCATCCGTCCACGACTCGTCGACCATGCCGTCACTGTCGTTGTCGATGCCGTCTCCATCGAAGGCAACGCCGTCGATGATCTCATTGCCCACGCCGGGGCTCTCGAGAAATTTATAGCCGAAGTAGCCCGGCACGACGCCTGCGATGTCTGAACGGCCGTCGTCGTCCCAGGCGTACACGAGGTTGCGGCTTTTGTCAAAGAAGGCCCAGTCGTCTGGCCAGTCGCGCGGACCGCCCACATGCGGGTCTCCCCACATTCCGAAGATCACCTTGTCGAGGTCCTTGTCGCTCTTGTTCGTGATCTTGTAGACAAGGAACATGACGTCTTCCGCGAGCGGATTCGCCCACTGGTAGATGCGCGTCTCCACTTCCAGTCCCAAGCCGCGTTTCGTCGTGTCGTCGGCGAATGGGTAATAGGCAAACTCCTCGTTGGAGTAGTCATTCATGAAGTACAGGAGCTCCTTGTCGGCGTTGGAGGCACCCTGTTGCAAAGCGCCGGGCCAGACATACTCCTGCAGATTCGGATTGAACCACTCGTCGGGCCAAGAGTCCGGCTTGCCGTCGAGATCGTCGTCCTGGGCATCGCTGGTCGGAATGAAACGCGAATCGGGATTGACCACCTGAAGTCCTTCGAAACTCCCTACAGGCTGCGCGCAGGGAATCGGCTGCCATCCCCACCACGTGAGACCGTCGGGCGAAGTCTCGCCGCCATTGGATGTCAAGCCGTCGGACACGATGTGCCACACGTAGACCGAGTCACCATTTTCGTCAAGAAGTGGACTGCCTGTTGTGTCCGTCCGAAGAACGCTGTTCGGGTCCTCTTTGGGGGCGATGATCTCAGCCGCTACGAATGGGCCGAACTCGTACCCGTATCCAAGCCGGTTCCACACGATGTCCGTAATCGTGTTGCCGGGCGAGGAAATCGAGCCGAAGTTCTGGATCTGCGACGTGATCCTGTTGCCGTTCATGATGACGTCGCGCCGGTTTGTGAAATCCGGGCAGTCGGCAACAACTCCCCCGCGGGCCTGATTGCTTGCCTGCTGGTCGAGCCATCGGGAAACATCGAAATAGTCCCAATCCTTTTGCCTCTTGCTGGCGTCCTGTGCCGATGCATTGAGCGCACCGAACGCAAGGCATACAAGAAGCAGAAGCGTTTTGCGCGCGATCGAAATCATCGCTGTCATGTGTGATCGTTTTTCCATTAGAAGCTTAGAGACGCCCCAATCTTAATTTCCCGTGGACGCGAGTACCAGTGTGGGCGCGTGTCCCATTCCTCAAGGGTGTGAATGCCTGGCTGGCCATACTGTGAAACCCACGGCGCATGAACGTTGAGCCGCTCGTTGAGCGAGTAGTTGGCAGTTCCGGTCTCGTCGAAAACGAAGCGTTCGTTCAGGCGGTCGAAAACGTTGAATACCTTGGCAAACAGCCGAACACCGAAACGGTCGAAATTAAATTGCTTCGAGAGGTGTGCGTCGACGTCAAACTGCGTCGGCTTGCGGCCGTTGTTCGGAAGCTGGTCGAGGTTCTGGTCGATCAGATTCGGCGTGTAAGGGTAGCCGGTACTAAACGATCCGATGAACGACACGCTCCAGCTGCTGGGCCGCGTGAGCGTAACCGTCGACGAGACGATGTGACGCTGGTCAAAGTTGAGCGGGATCAACTCCAGCTCGTTCTCTCGTCCACTCAGGAAGTTGAAGAAGAAAGCACCCGCATCGCTGTTGTTGCCCTCCGCGTTCTGAAAGGTGTAGTCGACGGTTGCAGACACCAGGCCATTCCGCGGACGCCGCTTGGTCAGCGCAAACGTGACACCCCTGACGTTGGCGTAGTCCTTGTTGAGAAACACCGCGTAGTTGCTCTCGCCAGATACCGTGCTGAACTGGACGTTCTGGACCGCGAGGTAGTCTCGGATGTCCTTGAAGAATCCCGTTACGTCGAACGCAAGATGGTCGCTGATCTGCTGCTGCAAACCAATCTCGTACTGAACGGCGCGCTCCGGCCGCATGTCTGCGTTTCCAAAAGTCGGTGTTTCTCCGGCGCCGAACTCGAATTCCGGATTGATGAACATGCTGCGGAGCGGGGGCATCTGTGCAAAGTGTCCATACGAAAAGTGTAGGATGCCCGTATCTGTGATGGGGAAGGACACGCCGAGGCGAGGAAGTACGAATGTCTTGTTGTCTGCCTTCTCCAACCGCCCCATCCGTTCCTCGAACGTCTGGCCGGGGACGGGTGGCGCCAGCAGGTCGGAAACCGTCAGCCCATTTGGCTGGAAGTGTTCGACGCGGACGCCCGCGTTGATGATGAAGTTCTCAAATTCCAGTTTGTCCTGAACGTATCCGCCATAGTGCCGCACCTTCTGACCCTCGTACTTGTCGTGGCGCGGGGATTCCAGGGAAGGCACCGTTGGCACGCGGAATCGGTCAAGATCGAAGAGGATCGTAAACACCTCCCGGTCGAGGCTTGTCCACATACCTTCGACGCCGGCTTTGGCTTCGTGAATGTTTCCCATCTGTTTGGTCAGGTCCGCCTTCACCCGGATGGTCTGCGAACTCTCGTAAGTGTGTCCCTTGTCGTCACCGCCGAAGGTGAAGTTGTTACCGGGGAATCCCACGATCAGGTCGGTAGATACGTAGCGCGGATCTACCGGAGCATCGCCGCGGCGACATGCCTCGCTGCAACGATACAGATACCTCTCGAAGTTCTGGTCCTGATAGGAAGCGCGTATCGTGTAGAACGTGCGGTCGCTGATCGAATGCGTCCAGTGCAGGCTATGATTGGTTCCCCGATCGTAGTTCGTGGCGGTTCCGTCCGGATTAAAACGGTCGGAGAAAGCGACCGACGTCCACTCGTCGTCATCGAAAAGGAACGAGTACTCCATTTTGGTACCCGCCCACGGACGGGCCGAGAGTTTTCCGATGAAATTTGTCCCGACGCTGGTCCGCATCGGTACCAAGTCACCTTCAACCGGTCCCTCGATCTCAGAGACGGGTACGCCGTTTAGCTCGTAGTACCACGGATCTGCGTTGAAATTGGCTGAGTCTCCCGGCGAATGCTCGCGCCGACCGTAGATCCAACCCTCATCGTCGTCGTGCCGAACGGACGCGAAGAATCGCATCTTCTTGAAGAAGGGGATAGGCCCGCTGAGACTTCCCTCAAGCGTGTAATTGCGCAGGGCGACGTCGGACGGGGTGAAGAATACGTCGTCGTTCGAGGTAAAAGTGTCTCCACCCCAGAAGCTGAAGGATCCTGTGTAATCGTCGCCGCCCTCTTTGGTAACCAGGTTGACAATGCCCGACATCGCCTGTCCATACTCCGCGTTGAAGGCGCCGGAAATGACCGTCATTTCCTGTATCGCGTCCGTCGAGACGCTCGTCGCAAGGCCGTTTGTGTTAAAGGGGTTGCCCACTGACATTCCGTCCACGAGGTACGCGATCTCGTTGCTGCGGCCACCGCGAATGTGGATTTCCCCGCCCGGACCGGTGTTCACCCCCGCCTGCGTCGTCAGCACGCCAAAGAAGCTCTCAACCGGAAGCGCCGCGATCTCCTCAGCAATTACTGTCTTCTTGGACGCAGTCAGATCTTTCTGGACCAGCGGGCGCTCTGCCTGCACGATGATCTCCTCTCCTTCGATCACCTCCTCTCTCAACGTTACGTTGTACCGCGTTGTCTGACCGGTCGTGACTTGCAGTCCAGAAACGGTATGCCTGGTGAACCCGATATATGAGAACACGACCGTGTATTGCCCGGGACGAACGTTGATCAGGATGTAGTTTCCATCTACGTCAGTGACCGTGCCCTGGCTGGTCCCGTCGATGACGACGTTAACCCCGACCAGTGGATCGCCATTTGCTGCGTCTGTGACTCGGCCGGCGATCTTGCCCTGACCGAGCGCTGGCAGGGTGAAGATGGCAAACACGACGAGGGAGGCTGCGAAACGGCCAAGGGCCCGAGTACTGGAAAGTCTCATGCGTTCAAGCCAAACATGGTTATGTGGACCGGCGGAAGCGCCTTACAATGCCGGTACGAAATAGTATGATAATAAAACTGTAGAGGTGATTCGAGGCAAATCACCGGTTTCAATCTCGCTACCGACGCCCAACGGCAGTGCTACCATCAATAAGAGGGAGGGGCGATCGTGCCCCTCCCTCTCCGTTTTTAGCGGTTTGAGACTACTTGAGCAGCACCATCTCCTTCGCTTGCCGGAAGTTGCCGTACTCCAGCGTGTAGATGTAGGTGCCGCTGGCGACCGGGAATCCGGCGTCGCTACGCCCGTTCCACGTCACTTCGTGAGTCCCCGCGGAGAGGAACTGATTGTCGATCAACGTCTTGACCAGGCGACCCGATACATCGTAGATCAGAACGTTGACATTCTTGTCCAGGGGCAGCTCGAAGCCGATGGTCGTCGACGGGTTGAAGGGGTTCGGGTAGTTGTCGAACAGCTTGTAGTCCGACGGCAGGACGATCCTCTCTTCGTCGAAACCTACCGCACCGCCGCTACCGTTGATGATCTTCAGGAACACGCGACGATCATTGCTCGACGTAGAGACCGTCGTACGTTCGAATAGACGCGTACTTTCATTGAACACCTCGCTAATCACGGACGTCGAATCGTCAACACCCTGGATAGAGATGGCGAGCTCGTTAATACCGTCCATGTCTGGGTCACCGAGATAGGCGAGTTTCGAGGTGAACTCGGGTCCCTGATCTCCCTCTTCGTGATACACCGTCATCACGCCCAGAGAATCACGTTCGATTCGATTGAACTGCGTCGCCAGCATGTCTGCCGGGAATGGCGCATCGCGGAGCGTGTAACTGGACGGGTCCTCAACGTCTCCTCCTTCGTACTCTGCTATCCGGAGCCAGACGGGGTCCTCGCCATCATCGAACTTCTCACCCGTATAGCTTGATGCCGAGCCAATGACTTCCATCTTTCCGTCTCCATCAAGATCTCCCGCCGTTATTCCAAGCTCGGAAATGCCCTCCAGAACCTGAAACGCCACGTTGTCGGACGTGATGGTCAGGGGATCTTCGCCGGACTCATAGTTCACGATGGCGGCGCTGCCACAGATCGGGCGTGGGCTTCCGCTGCTCCAACAAAGGACGGGATAAAAGACCTCATCGTCGCCGTCTCCATTCACATCGACTGCGACTCCACCAAAGAACGACACGTCGTCGCCGGTCGCTGAGGCGTTCAGGAAGGCCGCCGGGCTGGCCGTCTGATAGGTATCCGCGGAGGGTACCGTTGCAGTAGTGACGTTAAAGCTGTTCCACGACTGGAAAACGATCTCCTTCTGGCCGTCTCCGTTCAGGTCAGCAGGAATTGCCGAGTAGGCGCTTCCGCCGCCGCGATCGACGGGATCGAAGTCTTCGTCAACGCGCGAGCTCCAGCGAATCTCCTGGGTCCACGTCTCGAAGCCGCTGCCGATGTCGTTTTGAACTGAGAAGACGTACCAGTTGTCGTAGCGGTTGTTGCTGCCGTTGTTCGACATAAGCAGCTCCTGATCGCCGTCGTTGTCCACGTCATCGACCGCGAAGTGCTCGGTGCGCCAGCGGTCTGGAAGGTCACCGTCAAACTCGTAAACCGTTGCCGGGAGAGATCCCCAGTCGTTGTCTCCGACGTTCTCGAACGCGTAAAGGCCAGGAGGGCGTGCACCAATGTCCGGGTTTGTCGCGCTGTAATTCCGGCCTGCGAGAAAGAAGATCTCACCCTTGCTATCGCCGTCAAGATCTCCGACAGCAATCGCTCGAATGTTGTTGGTCGTGGCTGTCGAATCCAGGAAGGGAGTCGTGTAGACGAGCTCCCAAACGTCCGCAGAAACGTTCTCCACGACATGCACGCGGCCTCCGGCGGTGTAATCGGCCACGTATACCTCGTACTTTCCGTCGCCGTCCCCGTCGAAGGGTCCCTTAACGTCGCGGGCGCCGGAGTGGATGCCCGTCGTGTAACCAACGCCGAGGTCACCCGGCGCCGTATTAGGCACGATCAGGTCGAATTCGATTTCCTGAGCGGATACAGAGGAGAGGGAAACGAGCAGCGCGATTGCTGTGAGAAGTGTAGCAGTTCGCATACCGAGAGACCTCCGGGTCCAAAATGTTAGACTAATGTTATACTCTCTTGGGGCATTCGTGGAAACACGAGTGGAGGATGAGTATAGGCAATAGCCCAAGCGCTATCAATGCACGAAATCCGTGACTCACGTGAGCACCGCCAGCCATTTCGCCGCCACGATCCTACTTTGCGGACTTCCAGTTTGGTCGGCTTCGGCGAACGAAACAGAGCCGAGACAGCCCGGCCCCCTATCGACGGCAACCTATAAGCTGACCTTCGAGAGCACCTGGAGCACCACCACGCACCCGACCGACTTCCCACCCAACCCTCATTTCTCCGGCCTTATCGGCGGGACGCACAACGAGGCCGTTAATTTCTGGGAGCCAGGAACGCTAGCGTCGGACGGAATTGAGAGCATGGCGGAGACGGGAAGCAAGACGCTGCTTCTGGGGGAGGTGGAAGCAGCCATCGGCGCCGGCAATGCCGAGTTTGTTCTCAGCGGAGGCGGCATTGGCATTTCTCCGGGATCCGTTTCATTGACATTCAACGTGAGCGAGAGCTTTCCGTTAGTGACCGTTGTTTCTATGGTCGCACCAAGTCCCGACTGGTTCGTTGGCGTATCGGGGTTGAACCTCATGGAAAACAGCTCGTGGCGACAGGAAGTCGTCGTATCCCTGGTGGTTCATGATGCCGGAACAGACAGCGGCACGACGTACCGCTCGGCCAACCAGGACACGGATCCACCGGCGGGCGTCCGCGAATTCAGTGACTCTCCCTTCGATGGGAATAATGTCGTGGGGTCATTCACATTCACGCTTCAGTCTGTCGTAGTCACCGAGCCGATTCCGGACCTGCCGGTCACAGCGGTTTCTTCCGTCTACCCAAATCCGGCCGACGGACGATTTAGCGTGGACGTTCGGTCGGACAGGCGGCAGTTCCTCCGCGCGTCACTTTACGATGCAGCCGGGCGTTTGGTAAGTAGATGGGATGTCGGCTGGATTGATGACGCCGGGGTGCGAACGGTACTGTGGGATGGAGGCGATCTTGCCGGTCAATTATACTTCCTCCGCATAACCGGTCGCAGCATTGACGAGGTCAGGGCAGTGACGATTCGCCGTTAGCGATACCGGGCTCAAAGGCACAGCCCAGTGGCACCTACATCGCCACGATTGTCCGGTCCATCACCGTGACCCGACGGGAGTCATCGAGTGTCAGCCGAAGGAGGTATACGCCCGCGGCCAGAT
>JBFIPX010000006.1:0-45213 GCA_041609895.1 Rhodothermales bacterium | reverse complement strand
ACCAGACCGGCTCCGTACCTGGCGTACGGTCCTACGGTGGTGCAGACGACCTTCGTCTGCGACGCCATCGCATCCAGAAAAGCGCGATCCATGCTGTCGCCCGCTACGATCTCAATTCCTGACGCTTCAGGCACGTCGCCGACCACCTCCTCCTTCAGTTGCTCGAGCCGCTCGGCGCTCCTTCCGCCGAAGGCCAGACGCAGGCTCGTTTCAGCGTAGTTGCTCGCAAGGTATCGGGCGGCGATCCTACCTGTGAAACCCGTCGCACCCCACAGCACCAGATCAATCACACGGGTCTTCGGCCCGTTGTCGTTACCGTTGGTTTCCATAGCTTTTGTGGCGTTCATCAAGATGGTGAGCCCGGAATTACTGCTGCTACACTTCAATGCCGGTATACAAAAGTCGCTAATTCAGTCGAGCCGATGACCGTAAGACCCTGTGAATACGACGACGCAGCCGCCGTTGCAGCCATTTACAACGAATCGATAGAGGCGGCCGACAGCACAATGGAATTGACTCCGAAGTCTGCCGAAGACATCGGCCTCCTTTTGCGACGGCTGGGAGATCGCGAACGACTTTTGGTGATCGAGTCAACAGAGGGTATCGAGGGTTGGGGCATCCTGAAGCGATACAGCGACCGCGAGGGTTACCGATTTGCGGCCGAAACGTCGGTCTATTTACGTCGCGGACACGTCGGCAAGCGGACCGGTTATGGCTCAGCAATCCAGCAGGAGCTCATGAAGCTCTCCGAGGACCTGGGGTACCACCACATCGTTGCCAAGATCTGGGCGTCCAACGAGATTAGCATCCGCATGCATGAGAAGTTCGGCTTTGAGATCGTTGGTACGCAGCGCGAGATCGGCTTCGTGAAGGAAGAATGGCGGGACGTGACCATCATGCAGTACGTCGTCGGGAGAGCTCCCGTTAGTTCCGTTAGATGATTGGGCCGACGCCATGTCCTGGAACCAGGACGAAGTGATCACAGAATCGCGAGCGGGCAATCCGGACCGAATCGCGCGGGACAGAAGAACGCTGTCAAAAAAATGAAACCGTGTGTCCGGAATTCCGAGCAACCTACGCTTACCTGTCAAACCGGGCCAAAACCGCGTGGCCGGCGCCGCCGAAGGACCAACTTCTCAGGGCTGGAAATGAATGGATCGAATCAGATTCACCTTCAAGGCGGTGACCGGAAATGCGGGGTCCGTTCCTGCTCCTCACGTAGGTAAGCCATGCTGTTGGCCGGGGTCGCACTCACCCCTCACTGATTGATTATTCGACTTAATTCTGATCAGGTGGGGCGGCCCGGCCAACGGTTTGGTTTGACCACGATTCACCGCGGACGGATTCTCGACCTCTTAACAGGGCCCAGGCAGAATCTCCCCATTGCGAGCGTTGAATCTCGCAGCAAACAGCCGATCCCAAAGGTGAGAGGGGCCGCCGACGGGGCGTGTCCTTCGATTGGATCGGAATCGATGGAGATAATAGTCATGATGGAATACAGACACGCCTTCGACCCACGGCTCCGGTGCCGCGCGCTGCTCGTGAGTATGGCGGCAGCCACAGTGGTAGCCACGCTACTGGATGTGATCTAGGACTCGAAGTGTCAACAACAAGAAAAGCCCGATCGCGTCGATGCGGTCGGGCTTTCTTCTTTGAAAATAACCGGGGTTTTCGCCGACAACGGTCGTCAGAGAATTCGGTCCAGCACCAGGTCACAGCATTTCCGGCGGAACTGCTCCGCACGTTCCTCACCCATCTCGTTTTTCTCTATTGTCTCCTCGACCACCTTCGCCAGCTGCTGGGCAAGGCTCACGATGACTGCCGATTGACCGCTCTTTTCGGCGGAAGTATTAAGCTCGCCGAGAAAGCCGCTAACTGCCGAATCGAGCCGACTGGATATGCTGTTGAGCAGAATTTTGCGCATTTCTGTGACAGTTCTCGAAAGTTCTCCCATAGATAACGCGCAAACCTGCTGAGTTGGGGATCCAATCTGATCACCGCGCGATGCTTCACGGCACTTGACGGATCGCGTCTCCGGCCAAATCCCCTCCTGATGGAGCGCGGACTTGCCGGTGGCGATAGCCGAGGCGGCCGAATGGGTGTGACCGTCTGCACAAACTGGCTACTGCCAGGCGTCGTACAGATCTGTCATTGCCTGCCGTGCCCGTCCGCGAAGCTCACTTCCGACCGGCAACTGCTCGGCCATCGCTGCTACCGTGGACGTGAGAACCATCTCAGCTTCCGCGTGATGGCCTGCCTCACTTAATCCGATCCCGTGCCATAGCCGTACCTCGAGCGTGCGTTCGTGATCGGGTCCGTACAAGTCATGACGGATTCCAGACGCCTTCTCAAGCAGTTCGACAGCCTCCAGTGCTGCACCAAGCTCGATGAGCGTTCTCCCAAGCCACATCATCGACTCAGTAGTCGGGAGTGTATTCTCGCCGATCAACTCGAAGCGAATATCAAGGACCTCTCTGAAGACGGCTTCCGCTTCACTGAACCTGCCTCGCTCTGCAAGACGCCTGCCCAAGATCTGAATCGCGGCCGCCGTTTGCACGTGCCGGGTACCCAGCAGGTCGCGATAAAGCCCTATCGCCTCGGCGAGGAGGCTGTCGCTGGCGGCATCGTCGCCACGGGCGTGCTGCAACTGGCCCAGCTGGTTTACGGAGTGTGCGTAGGTAAGATGACGCCTCCCAAAAGACTCGCGTCGAATCTCCATGGCTTCGCGAAGCATCTGCTCCGCCTCGTCGAATCGACCGCGATCAGTCATCAGCAAGCCGAGATGACTCAGGCTCTGGGCGACTTGGGGGTGACGTGGGCCAAGGCGACCTCTCCGTATCTGTAGCGCATGGTGAAGGTTTTCCTCCGCCTCAGACATACGCCCCATGCGGACCAGAAGGGATCCGTGGTCGTGCATTGTTTGCGCGACGTCCGTGTGGTCGGGTCCCAGCACACGGGTCATGACCGCCAGAGCCATCCTGTAAAGGGAGTCTGCTTCGGCAAGCCGATGCTCCTGCTGATTCACATAAGCCAGATGTCGGTGTATCCCGGCTACCTTAACGTGCTCTTCCCCGTGGATGGACGAGTAGATGTCGAGCGCCTCCAGTAGGAGATCGCGCGCCTCGCTGAACTGCCCAAGGTTAATGTGCACTACGGCAAGACCGTCCAGCATATCGGCGGACCGATCACTGCGATCACCGTAAACCTCACGACCTCTGTCGAGCGCATCCAGCATGAGATCTCTCGCTTCCTCATGGTCGCCGATCTTGTTTACCACCCATGAGAGTTTGGCCATAATATCCGCAGTCGCCGCGTCGTCCCGGATGCCGACTGCACCCCTGCCCGCGAGAGAGAGCTCGTACAACTCGCGAGCTTTTTCGTATAGACCGTAATCCTCGTATAAATCGCCAAGGACTACCGCAATCTCGGCGGCTAGATCAGGCTCGCCGGCAAGATCCTCATGCAGCCGCTGCCGACCCATGTCCAGAATCTGCTCGACGTGCTGGAGCTCGTCGGGACGCGCGTTTGGGTCGAATCCGGCGAGCATGTCCTTCATGAAACGCGTCGTCTGCTCGGCGCGCGAGGCCTGCTCGGCCCGCTCTGAGGCCTGCCATAGCGAGACCCAGAGGCCACCCAGCAACGACAAAGTGACAACCGCCACAGCGGCAACTATGATGCGATTCCGGCGGATGTACTTCGAGATGCGGTACGCGTAGGTGTCCTTGCGAGCCGCTACCGGACGCGAATCAAGAAAGCGACCGATGTCGTCTGAAAACGACTGTACCGATTGATAGCGCCGCGCAGGCTCTTTCCGCAGCGCCTTCATGACTATCGTGTCGATGTCGCCGCGCAGCTGTCGTTCAAGGCTTTCGAGACTGGCCGATCGTCGCTGAGCCACATCTGCCGGCGTTAGGTACTCCTCCTCGTCTTCCGCTTCGACCGGTTCCCTGAGTCGACCACTTGGTGGAGCGGGATCGACTTCACAAACGGTCTTCACGATTCGTGCAGCGCTTGCACCCGACATCTCGTATGGTCTCTTACCCGCAAGGAGTTGATATAGCAAGACACCGAGCGAGTAGACATCGGAGACCGTTGTGACCGGTTCGCCACGCACCTGCTCGGGACTGGCATATTCCGGTGTGAGATTCAACGTCGGCCTGGCGGCGCCGGGGCGGTCATGCTCAGAGTCCAGCAGCTTGGCAATTCCGAAATCGACCAGCTTGACCTGCCCGTCGTCGGTCACCATTACGTTCGACGGCTTGATGTCGCGATGAACGATCAGCTGACCGTGCGCGTGTTGGACGACCGCACACACACGTTGGAAAAGAGCCAGTCGCTCGCGGATTGACAGCCGTCGTGCATCGCAATACTCATCGATGGGACGACCGTCGATGAATTCCATCACGATGAACGGGATGCCCTCATCCGTGACGCCTCCATCCAACAGTCGCGCTATCCCGGGATGGTTGAGCGAGGCGAGTATTTGCCGTTCGGCAAGAAACCGGCGCTGTTGTGCCCTGCTCATGCGGTCTTCCCGCAGCAGCTTGAGGGCTACGCGCTGGGTGAACTCGCCATCGGCGCGTTCACCGAGATAAACGGCGCCGGCACCACCCCAGCCGATGCGCTCAATAATGCGGTATCGCCCAATACGCCCGCTCGCCGATGCCCACTCCTCCCGATCCTCCTCGCCACGAGACCCGTTTCGATGCGAGTCGATGATGAGCGTCGACGCAACCTCGCTGGCCGGTCTCGAAAGGAACGTTTCCGCCTTGTCGGCCGCACGGAGCATCGCGGCCACTTCGCGGAAAAGATCGGGGTCATCACAAATGCGCCTCAGCCAGTCCAGACGTTCATCTTCCGGCTGATCCAGCGCGGCTTCGAATAGCGATTCTATGTCCTTCCAGTCGGGAGCAGACATTCTTCAGCTGATGGGCGCGTTCAATTGGCTCAGTTTGTACATGCCAATCCGAGGTGTCGCCGTCGTCCCTTCGACGGAGTGTAGGAAAGAAGTCACAAGCGCACGCCTGATGGAGGGTCAAAAGTTCAGGATCTCACAGCCGTCATTCTATATCAACGCGATAAAAGTATTCAATTTCGGACAGGTTGGGTCTTCAAATATCGTTAGCGTCTCCCCGAAGCCATCCTGGCGGCCTCCGGGAGCGTGCGGAGCTGCCTCATGCTCCAGATTCCGAAGATGGGCCCTAGCGTGAGGAGGATGAACGACCAACGCCAGCCTACCATGTCTACGATCGGAGGCACAATCTGGATAGTCACTACTGTCAGCAAGAACCCCATGCATGTTTGGATGGTCAATGCGCTGCCCACATATCGCTTATCAGTCAACTCACTGACGGCCGCGCTGAACTGCGCGCTGTCCGCCACGACGGCAAATCCCCATACAAGACAGAGCGCCGTGAGCAGCAGAGGTGACTCGATGAGCAAGCCGGCCAACAACGCACAGGTGCCGGACAGGCCCAAACTCCAGACGGTCAACCGCGTGCGCCCGAGGCGGTCGGCGAGTGCGCCTGCGAGCACGCAGCCAACACCGCCAATGGCAATGACGGAGAACCCCGCGATACGGGATGCCTCACCACTCCAGCCGGAGGCTGCGTAAACCTCAATCAGCAAGATCGGCACCCACGTCCACATGGCGTACAACTCCCACATGTGACCGAGATAGCCAAAGTTGGCGAGTCGCGTCGGTCGATGGGCCAGCGCCTGACCGACAAATCGCCAATTGAAGGGCGCGGACTCCGACAGGTGAGGACCCACGCGAACGAACGCCAGGATCGACGCGCCTCCGACGACCGCAAGCAGCGAGCTGACCTGCAGCACCATCGGCCACGGTGGCATGCCCGCACTTCCGAACAAGGGCACAGCATTGATCAGATGCGGCATCGCAGAACCGATTGTGATTCCGCCCACGAGAATGCCGATGCCAAGGCCCCGGTCCTCAAGACACCAGCTTGCGACCACTTTCATCCCAGGGGGATAGACTGCTGCGAGCGTCGCGCCAGTCAGGAAGCGCAGGAGGAGCACCCCTGCGAGGCTCGGCGTAAAGAGCGCGATCGCAGCGTTGCAAGCAGCCCCGGCAATGGAGGCAACGCCGATGAGTACGCGAAGCGCGATACGATCGGCAAGATTCAGGATGGCACTCAAGAGGGCTCCGACAACGAAGCCCACCTGCACGCTCATGGTCAACCACGAGGCTTTCGACGCGGACAGGTTCCACTCGTTTGTGAGCTGTGGAACAACCGCCGTCGCTGAGAACCACAGCCCGAGAGCGAGGAGTTCGGCGACCGTCAAGACGGCGAGGTTGGACCATTTCTTGGATAGCATTCAGGATCGCCTGCCGCGCGTTTGTCCTGATCGTCCGGACCCGTCCGACGTCACTCCATTTCCGGATACAACTCCTTGAAGAGCCACGCCCGAGCCTTCACCCAGTCACGACGCACCGTCCGATCGGAGACGTCGAGCACCGCCGCGATCTCGTCGTCGGTGAGTCCTCCAAAGAATCGATACTCCACCACCCGGCAGAGTCGCGAGCTGAGCGTCTCCAGCCTCGACATCGCCTGGTCAAGCATGACCAGCATTTCGGCCTGCGCCTCAACCGCGATTGCCCTTTCGTTCAGCGTAAGCGGCTTGCTTTTGCCGCCCCGCTTTAGGGCATTGCGCTTCCGTGCGTAGTCTACCAGGATTCGCCGCATAGCCTGCGCCGCGACAGCTCGAAAATGGGCGCGGTCCTGCCACTCTACATTCTCTCGATCGACCAGCTTCAGATACGCCTCATGCACCAGCGCCGTCGTGTTCAGCGTATGGCCGGATCGCTCACGCTGTAGGTGCCGGTGAGCGATGAGTTTGAGTTCGTCGTAGACGTACGGAAGGATTGTGTCGAAAGCGTCGTCATCCCCGTCCCGTACGCGCACGAGCATGCGCGTAAACTCTCCAGCCATTCAGTTCCGCCGCTGTGGTATCCTTTCCGAAGTCGATCAATCTGCCACCTGATAACTGGATAATAACCAAAATAGGGGCTAATAGACACAAAATGGAGATGTGGCGCCCCTCGGGCACGCCGGCTGTCAGGCGTCGCGTTCTCGACCGTCGGCGGTCAGCGAATTGAAAGGAACGAAGTCTCTACGCCGTACAGCCATAGCAGGGACTCAATCACGATTGTCACGACCCCCACAAGACACAACGGAATAGACAGCTGTCGCTGTACCCGTTGACCAAAAAGGAGAATCGGCTTGTTTGTAGCAAGCCCGTAAGCACAAAGCAACGTCCCCACTGTGAGGAGCACCTCGACGAGCAGCCAGACCGGAAGAAGCCAAACGACGATGAAATAGGCCGTGTCCGAAGAGGTAGTAAGCCACAGAGCCGCACGAAGACCAATGACGCCTGTAACACCGGCGACGATCATCTCGGGCGATCTGTTGACGACCGCAGTCATTGGTCCAACCTTTGGCCGTCCATCCGCTATCAGTTCACCGGAGGCGGCGGTGGAAGCGGAACGGAGTCCAGGTGCATCCGGCCGCTGTCTCGCCTCAGGTGACGGCGAGGTCCCGGAGGCCTCGGCGGACCTCTCTCGTCGAATCCCGGGCGACCTCGCCAAGGTCCCCTGCGTCGGAATCGGAGATGCTCCTCGAGACGCGCCATTTGCTCTTGCGACAGGATTTCCTCAAGCTCGGACTTGACGGAGTCGTTGAGCGCTCGCATGTCCTCACGCGACTGACGCATTATCTGTATGGCGCGGGGCGCGGCGCCCTCAAGAACACTGCGAAGCGCTTGGCGCTGCTCTTCGCTTGTAGGATTGACGACCTCGACCAGTCGCGACGAGTACCCGTCGCGCGTCATCAGACTGCCCAGGCGGTCGAGCCGCTGACGCACGAAATACCCATTGATCAACGCACCAAGCAGAAGACCGATGACCAGCGTCGTTAGCAGCAGCAGTATCGATTTTGTTCGGGGAGACATGGTAGCGCTCGTCCGTTTTCTTTTCGGCGGATTCTAGATACCCTGCAGGTAATAGAGGCTGTCAAGATCATCCGCGGGCAATCCGAAGATGGCCTCGACGGTCGATGCAGATGTGTCCAGCCCCTGACCCTGCAGTGCGTTATACGTTCCAAGTCCAATGACGACCAGCACAGACGCGGCCGCGAGCCGGAGGAATACCCACTGCATCGTTTCGTAAAACGCTGCTCTCGCCTCCGTGGCCGTGCCGGTGATTCTCTTCATTACGCGATCGGCGAAGAATGGCCCGAACGAACTGGCGCCCGATGTCGACATCATCTCGTCAAGGCGGCTCAGTTGCTCCAGTCCCGACTGTAGATCCGACCTGCGTGCGATGACGTCTCGCACACGCTCCTCGGTGGCCGCGTCAAGCTCTCCGCGGAGCAATTGTAGCATTGTATCACGGTCGACATTCATATACCCGTCCTCAGATTATCCTGTCTCGTCCGTCGTCTGCACTTCGATCGCGGGCGCGAGCAGTCTTTCCAGCTGTTCCAGAGCTCGCGACAAACGCGACATTACGGTGCCGGCCGGTATCCCTAGCATGTCCGCCGCCTCCTTTGTAGAGTAGCCCCGCAGCATCCGCAACACTACCACGGCGCGATGGTCGGCCTTCAGCCGACCGAGTGCCGCGTGTACCAGTCGTTGCCGTTCTGACTCGTCCATCTCGGCCGACAGGTCTCCCATCGGCTCCACCTTGGTCTCAAGATCGTCAACTGAGCCTGCGAAACGGCTCAGGCGCGACTTGCGCTTCCTGATCATCTTCAGCGACTGGTTGATCGCAATGCGCGTGAGATACGTACCGAGAGCGGCGTCGCCGCGAAAGCGATCCAGCGCACGGAAGAAGCGGATGAAGACCTCCTGTCCCACGTCTTCCGCGTCCGGACCATAGCCGACCATGCCGATCACCGTAGCCGCCACTTGTCCTTCATACCTCTCTACTAGTTCGCGAAACGCTGCCGCATCACCGTTGCGGGCCCGCGAAACCAGCTGATCGTCCGGAATTCTCTCCGCGTTTGCCATTCCGCGATTGTTGGTCATTTACCTCGACGCACTGAATGCGGCGCGGTCTCCTGCGTGATGATACGCCTGCGCATTTGATTAGACCCACCGCCGCGCGCGTTCATTCCGCTGGTACCAATTTGTGAGTTGAGTCAAATCGAGCCAGACGCCGCGGTGCCGAAAACAAAGCAGTCAATTTCGTTCTCGGAATCATACCGTTCGGCCCCTGGCACAAAACCGCTCAACTGTCCAGCTGAACCGTCGGGCTGTCGAACGGGCGGCTGATGGAATGGATCGCTGGCAGACTGGATCAAATCGTCCGATGCGCCACCAAAGGCTTACACGATCAGATAAAGAAGGTGAGATCATGATTTCCCAAACTGGAAAATCGAACGCAGGTATTATCGTGATGGCTACCGCCTTGTTGATTGCGGGTTGCGACAGTGCGTCCGTAGATCAAGATGCGTCTGTTTCTACCGAAAGCGGTACCTCAGAGTTAGCCTCAACCCTTATGACGGACGTGGGGCTGACGACCGACCAGCATCAACAGGTGATGCGATTCATCGGCAACGATGACAACGCCTGGAAAGAGCCGGGATTCACATGGCGCCTGGCTGCCCAATTGCAATCGACGTTGACGGAGGAACAGAAGCAGCGTCTCGTCGAGCGTTCCACGAACCTACCGAGCAGAGGCCATCTCGGTCAATCGGGCCCGGTCGCCGAAGGGTTCGGGTCGCGACGAGGGCGTCCAGTCGGCGATGACGGGCAGCGCACTGGGCATTTCGGTCCGCATTTCCGCGGAGGCGGCTTGCTTGCGGATATCCTTACTGAAGAGCAGAAGACACAAGCTGACGAAATCCATAGTTCCTATCGCGAACAGATTCAGGCGTTGCGCGACCAGTTATCGAACGGTGAGCTTACGCGAGAAGAGGGGCGCGGGCGTATAGGCGAGCTTCGCGATGCCATGCGTGCGGATCTTGAGGCACTCCTTACCGACGAGCAGCGCTCCCAGCTGGAAGCGTTGCGGCAGGCTCGTATTGAAGAGCGCGAGGCTCGACGCGAGGCGGCCAGAGACATTCGAAACGAAGTGCTGGGACTGGACACCGAAGGTGCAGCTTCTCTGGACGCGATTCTCGACGAGTTTCGTGAGGCCGTCCGCGGACTGCGCGAAGACCTTAGTGCGTCCGAGGCAGATCGCGACGAAATACATGCGGGCGTGCAGGCGCTGATAGAGTCGCGGGACGCTGAGGTAGCCGCACTCCTCGACGAAGTAGGCTTCGAGGTCTTTCGAATCCACGAGTCCCTGCAGCATCGGCTCCGGAGACACCAAGTAGACGGAGCCGCTCACGGTGGCATTGGACGCCGTGTCCCCGGGGACATGCCGTTTGGACGATTCGGGAACAGGGGCTAGACGCCTCCGAACCCGACCAGAAGAAAGGGCTTCTCGCGCCGCGGCGAGAGGCCCTTTCTTTGTTGCTGAAAAATTGTGCGAATTTGCAGGTATGCGGAGAGCAGCAAGGCAGGCCGCGCCGTATACTTTTTGTTTACCTACTACCCTGCCCGGGTGGCGGAATTGGTAGACGCGCCGTCTTGAGGGGGCGGTGCCCGAAAGGGCGTGCTGGTTCGATTCCAGTCCCGGGCACGAGCGACAAGATTGATAAGGACGAAAGCGTTGGCGCACAGGGCGTTAACGCTTTCTCTTTTTTGTCGCAGGGTTGAGACCGTCCACAACTAAGTCGTTTCATCGAACAGACTCGGTAGGCATCTGATGGCCAATTCGTTTGAATGCCCTTCCTGCGCAATGACAGTAAAAGGACGTCGAAGCGATTACCAGACCTGTCCGTATTGCGGTTACGAGTTTCCCCACCAGAAGACAAGCCACACGCTCGTGGCGATACTGTTAGTAGCGTTAATGCTACTCTTCGCATTCTATCTCATGTAAGCCGGCTGTCGGTTTACGCTATGGAGGATCAAGCCGCTGCCCGAACTACCCGACATAGAGAACTACATCGACGCACTCGACCGGCACGTGACCGGTCAGCGACTCGACAGCACGCGTCTCAAGAGTGTCTTTCTCGTTCGGAGCGTCGAGCCACCTCTTTCGTCATTGCACGGCTCAGTTCTGACGAAGACATCGCGCCTCGGGAAGCGGCTTGTCTTTCACTTCGAGCACGATGACAACTCCGTACGCTTCATGATCCTCCACCTCATGATTGCGGGGAGACTTCACTGGAAGAAGCGAGGAGCGGGTTTACCCGGCAAGCGGGGTCTGTGCGCCTTCGACTTCGAAAGGGGCACGCTGCTACTAACCGAAGCCGGGCGGAAGAAGAGGGCATCGATATATGTCGCAGACACCCAAGCGGTACTAGCCGAGCACGATCCAGGGGGACTCGAGCTAACCGAAATCACCTGCGACCAGTTCGTGCAGGTGCTGAACAGAAACAACCACACGCTGAAGCGGGCCCTCACCGATCCGCGACTCTTCTCCGGGATCGGCGGAGCATACGCCGACGAGGTCATGCACGCGGCCGGCGTATCGCCTGTGAAATGGACTGCACGGTTGACGGCAGATGAGCACCGCCGTCTGTTCGCAGCGTGCAAGAGCGTCCTCAAACTCTGGACCGACCGCATACGCGAGGAAACGGCCGACGGCTGGCCGGCCGTCACGGCATTTCGTGAGGGGATGGCGGTGCACGGAAAGTACGGCCAACCGTGTCCCGTCTGTGGCAGCCCTGTTCAGCGAATCGTCTACGCTTCCAACGAGACCAACTACTGTGCGACGTGTCAGACCGACGGCAAGGTTTTGGCAGATCGTTCGCTTTCGCGTCTCCTGAAAAAGGATTGGCCGCGCACGCTCGAGGAGCTGGAAGATCGACGAATTGGAGGCCGCTAGGGGACGCAAGTCCAGGAAAAGGTCACCACGCTTTGAATCCAATAGGGCACGTGCAGCTCGAGAGTCCGACCATCTCTCACCGGCATCCAAGTTGGATACCTCTACCACCAAAAGAACGGTTTGGCCACAGTCACGTACTATGGATTCCACCCAAGAGAAGTCCGACCGAAAACGCCCTCCTGAATGGAAGTCGCAAGGTTAAACAAAAGATCACACCGCAACCTTCGAACTGAGGCTGGGCCCACCAGGCCGGAAGAGCTGGCTAACAGCATCAGCCACGGAGTCGGCTTTGTCGCTGCTGCAATCGCGATTCCAATTCTGATCGTGACTGCGGTGCGACGCGGCGACGCGGAGGTAGTCGTCGGCGCCAGTGTCTTCGGAAGCGTCACATTAATTCTATATCTGACGTCCTGCATCTACCACGCACTTCATCCCGGACCGGCCAAGCGACTGTTTCAGATCCTGGATCACGTCGCGATCTTCCTCATGATTGCCGGCTCATATACACCGTTTACGCTCGGCATACTGGGAGGTGGATGGGGCTGGACACTTCTCGGTGCTGTGTGGACCCTCGCTCTCGCTGGTATCGCGATGAAGATCGTGCTCGGCACCAGGTGGCCTATCCTCTCCGTCAGCCTCTACCTGGCGATGGGATGGCTTGCCATTATCGCCATCAAACCGCTATCCGCTGCCTTGCCACCGGATGGCCTGGCCTGGATCGTAGCCGGTGGGCTCGCCTATACGGTTGGCGTCATCTTCTTCGCGGCAGAGAGGGTTCGGTATGCACACTTCGTGTGGCATTTGTTCGTCATTGGCGGATCGGTGTGTCACTATGTGGCAGTCTTCTGCGTGATCTAGGCTCGAGCAAATGCTTCCTGACCTCATTCTTCAAACGGGTCTCACGAATCTCGCCGTAATTCTGGCCTGCATGGTTGCCCTCTGGGGTGTCAGCCTGTTTAAGAAAGACGCGAGTATCGTCGACCCGTTCTGGGCCATGGGCTTCGTAATCATTGCATGGACGAGCTACACGCTTTTCGCTTCCGAGCCAGCCGACCGAGCACTACTGATCGTGGTGTTAACTACGCTGTGGGGACTGCGCCTCTGCCTGTACCTCTTGTGGCGAAACTGGGGTGCGGGCGAAGACTACCGTTACACGGAGATGCGCGAGAAGCACGGCGATCGATTCTGGATTGTCAGCCTGTTCACTGTCTTCCTGTTGCAGGGTGTCCTGATGTGGATCGTATCGTGGCCCGTCCAGTACGGACAGTCGGTATCTGGCAACGCGATAGGCTGGATTGACTATCTCGGAGTGACGCTCTGGCTCGTCGGCTTTGTTTTCGAGTCGGTCGGAGACTACCAACTCGCCCAGTTTAAGTCCGACCCGAGCAACAAAGGCCAGGTCCTCGACAGCGGCCTGTGGCGGTATACGCGACATCCAAACTACTTCGGCGATTTCTGCGTCTGGTGGGGTCTCTATGCCGTATCAGTTTCCGCCGGAGCCTGGTGGACACTTCCGGCCCCACTGTTGATGTCGTTCTTGCTGATGAAATTTTCGGGTGCGGCTCTCCTCGAAAGCACCATCACGGACCGCCGGCCTGCGTACGCCGAGTACATTCGCAAGACCCCGGCCTTCTTTCCGGGCAAACCAAAGGCTGAATGAAAGCGGCGACTTCAGACAAACAAGCAAAATGACGATGGTGAAATAAACACCTTACCTCTGCGCATTTTGTCATTTCAATCGTTACATGACGGTCCGAATGCCGTCCCAACGCAATCTCGCTGCCAACGACCTTCATGATCAGAAACTCCCGTTCCATTACCATCAGTCTCGCACTGTTAGCGGTTGCACATCTCACGTCGTGTTCCAGTGCTACCGAGGAATCAGAAATTGAGTATTCCCTCGGCAATGAGGCGTTGGCTTCGCTCGACTTCCAACAGGCGCTGCTTCACTACGACGAAGCAATCCGGTTGAACCCCGAGCATGCCGGAGCACATATGAAACGAGGACAGATTCGATGGCAGAGTAACCAGTTCGAAGCATCGCTGCCGGATTTGACGAGAGCCGTCGAACTTGACTCAACACTTACGTGGGCCTACTTCTTCCGCGGCGTGAGTCTCGCGACGCTTGACCGTTTGGAGGAGTCGGTCTACGATTTTAGTCGCGTTATCGAACGCGAAGAATTCGAGACTGGCGATATGGTCCGCGCACTGACCTGGCGGTCTATTGCGCTGTTCAAGCTGGGACGCTACGAAGATTCGATTCAAGATCTCAACGCTCGCGTTACGCTCGAGCCTAACCAGGTGGTTCACCGGATCGACCGGGGCGGCGCCTTCGAGACGGTCGGCGAGACCGACAAGGCTATTGAGGACTACTTGTTCGTCCTCGAACAGGAGAATCTCGACGCGCAACTTCGAGGGATTGTTGCGCCGCGCCTGGCGTCACTTGGAGTTGAAGTGCCCGAGTCGGCAGCGACGGATTCCGTGGGCCCGCCTACCGACTGAACCAGTATGTCAGCTTGATCGCGAAGATGTTGTCCGGCTTCGCGCCAAACAGGTCTCGTACGGACGGACCAAAGTCGAGGCGCCCGATGTCCTCCGAGTCGGAACGGCTCTGTGTCCAGACAAGAAAAAGCGTCGATCCCGGCATGTACTCCCAACGCAGGACGGCCGTCCCTCGAAGCGATCGGAAGTTGAAATCGAGGTCGGGCAGTTCTATCGGTGCGGCCGGACCCGGACCATCCGGATCGGCGACAAGATTGTCCGTGTCGAAAGTAGTGCCCGCCTCACCGTAGTTGATGAAGTCGTACGTACGCGGCGCAGCCAGCTCCTTATAGTTAAAGTAGTTGCCCGATGAAATGAGCGGCTGTGCGAACAACTGCAAACTCATCGTGGGCGTGAAAGTCCAGTTCAATCGCACGCTTGATGATACTGTCACCTGATCCAGCTCCGCAAAAACATACCGCTTGCCAAACGTCGCGGTGGCAGTCGGGTCATCGAATGTGCCAACGTACTGAGAGAACTCGCTATTCCAGCTGGCGCGTGGGTTGAGAGTCACGCGCACGTTGGAAGCAGGTTGCCACACGAATTCGGTGTACAGCTGGAGAAAGTCTGAATCCTCCTGCAGATACGTATACCCGCCGATCTCCCAGACAAGCTTCTTCCGGCTGTCGGTGTCGTACTCGAAGTTCAACTCCAATCCACGCTGATTCAGCGTCAGCGGACCTCCACGCGTACGACGATTGCTAACTGTCTCAGGGTTGTAGACCACGTTCAGCCATACCTGATGGTAATTGAGAAACCGGATCGAGTTGGCGAGCCAAACACCTCTCCAAGTCGTATTCCCGTCGAAATCCGATGAGTTGAACGCAGCGGAATACACCTGAACCCGTCGGTACCACGATCCCGGGTCAGGCCAATCGTACGACAGAACGAGGTGCCCGTTTATGACGTCGGACCTGAACAAGAATCCAAGGTCGTTCACATCGAACGAAGGGCTGTAGTAACCGAAAGCCGCGTTGACCCCGAAGCGGCCGCTCTGCTTGTTGAGCATCAACCGCCCCGCCGATCCCGACAGCGAAGTGGCGGAACTGTCCACGCTTACGTATTTGGCGTCGGGCCGCTGGAAGTAGCGGCGCGAGTCGGTCTGCACCGAAACCATCCGGTCGGTAGTACCGGAAACATTCGAGATCGCCGACCATCCCGTGAGAACCCACACTTTGTCGGAATCGAGGAAAGTCCATCCGTCCATTCCCACAACGACGGCCGACTTGTTTATCTGCGATCGAAGCCGGTCCTCCTTGAAGTCCCTGACAGCGACTGTAGATAGAACGCCCAGCGCTTGGCGTCCGCCGGAGAACTCCTTCTGCAACCGGTTGACTCCGTAATAGGCCAGCGGCTCCACCTCGGCCGAAGCCCGATCACCATCCAGCGTGAAGTCTGCAACGGCGCGTTCGGTCAGGGCGTGGATGGTACCGAGATTCCATCCACCGTTAAGCCTTCCCGTCAACTTGGTTGCACCGATGATCCGAGCGCCATCAATCCGCTCGGCGTAATTGTTAGCGGGAAGACGTCCTTGCGGCGCTCGCCCGATGCGACGCGAGTAGAAGAAGTTGGGGTTGCTGAAACTGAACCCCCAGAGGTTGTTCGTCCCGCCACGGCCGAAACCGTTAAAGACGGAGTTCCCCTCGATAAAGAACGGTCTCTTCTCCGGGAAGAAGGTCTCTATGTCACTGAGGTTGACGACGGCTGGATCAACCTCGACCTGACCGAAGTCGGGATTGACAGTCGCATTCAACGTCAGGTTGCTGGTCACACCGACGCGAAAGTCGGCTCCAACTCCCGGCGCGTAGTTCGACCCGTCGTTGAACGGGTCGTCGTCAGCGTGGTCCAGAAATTCGGCTCGAGCGCGGACGTATGGAATTACTTCCAGCTGACGCTTCGGTGCGATGCCACGAAGCCCCCGGAGTGTCGGAAAACGGGATACAAACCCGCTCTCCTTCCGTGGCGTGTAGACAAGAAAGTCAGACTCGTTCTTTCGTGCGATCGATCGCCGGAAATTGATGCCCCATTCATGCTCCTCGGCAGCCTGAAACCGTAACTGAGAGAAAGGAATTCGGAACTCGGCGCACCATCCCTCATCGTCGATGACGGCTTTCCCGATCCATACACCGTCCCAGTCCTCATCGTCCCAGTCGTCGTTCTCGAGGGTCCCGTCGCGGAGCGTGCCGGCAGCGTTGATACCGAAGAAATAGCCCGTACGCCGGTCAAGAAACGGGTCCAGATACACGGTAAAGTCATCGGAATCCAACCGATTATCGCGCCGACCAAGACGCGCCACGATGGAATCAGGAGCCGAGTCGAACATCCGTGCACTGACGTACAGGGCCTCGTCGTCGTACAGAACCCGGACCTCGGTACGAAACGTCGGTTCGGCACCTTCCTCTGGATCTCTCTGAATAAATTGGGAGATGACAGGAGCTGCCGCCCACGCCGCTTCGGTGTGTCGTCCATCGATATTCAACTCGTCCGATAGTCGGGCAGCGGAGACGGTCGCTTCATCCACCGGGAGATCAATATCCAGATCGACAGCCAGACCCTGAAGCATCGGAGGGCCAGATGCCTGCCCCAACAATACGCATGGAGTGAAAGCCTCAATGCAGACGAGCAAGGAGGCTCCGAAAAGAAAGCGTAACATGACGAAGCGAACCCTTTCGTTGGCGACCGAGGACGCCGTTCGTGGGCGAGGGGCTTAGTACCGACGAACGACGTATTACAACGGCTACGAGAGGTTTCGCCCTATGTTACGCCGTCTTCTATCTGCTCTACATACAGATCGCAAAAGGCCACTGATGCCTTCAGCAGAAAAGGCCGCGTCATCGCGTGCCGAACTGCTCTCCAAAGAAGTTGCCGGGATTCCACGTCGGCCGCTCGTCCGCTTCCGCAAGCTCGTTGGCAATCAAATAGTTCACGCGGGCGAATTTGGCCCCAGCCTCGAAGTTGATTGGCAGCGTGATTTCATCCGACGGTCGGTGATAATGCGACTGGAGAAACATCCCGAACGCCTCTTCGCCACCGTTGGCAAAACCGGTCACCAGGAAGACCGATGGCACCCCCTCCTTGACGAACGAATAGTGGTCCGATCGAGTGAACAGGTTTTGTTCAGGCATTGGATCTGGCGACAACTCGATTCCGATCTGCGCCGCAGCCCGCTCAACGATCCGACCCATACTGGAATGCTCCGCGCCAAAGGCAACGACATCTGTGAAGTCGTACAGCAAAAGAGGCATGTCGAGGTTCACGTTGGCGGCAATGCCTTTCTTAGGGACGGTCGGATACGCAGCGAACGCCTCTGAACCGAGCAGGCCACGTTCCTCAGCGGTGAGCGCTAGAAAAAGTAGAGACCGTTTCGGTGCAGGAGATTGTTCGCTAAAAGCCCTTGCGACCTCAATGAGCACTGATATCCCGGCGGAGTTGTCGAGAGCGCCGTTGTAGATGCTGTCGCCCGCGACGGGACGGCCAATGCCCTCATGATCGAGGTGGGCAGATAGAACGACATACTCGTCTCTAAGCACCGGATCGGATCCTCGTATCATGCCCACCACATTCGGGCTGGATATTCTGGAGCCCTCCACCTTCTGACTCAGCGTAATGGTGTGTGGCAAAGAGAAACGGCTTGCAGTGCCTTGCTCGGCCTCGGCTCGCACGGCCTCGTACGACTTCTCGGCTCCGTCGAACAGCTGAGCTGCAACCTCACTGCTAACATAGACAACCTGAATACCACCAAACTCGGAGAACGGCGTACCATCGGGAGCGACCCACGTGGTCGTCGGTCGCGACATGAAAAGGCGACGCCTTTCAAAAGAAACAACGCGATCCATCGCCGGCGTACTGACAAAGATGATCGCCGAGGCACCATGCTTCGCGGCGGCTTTGGCCTTGGACGCCCTCGATGTGACGTAGGATGACTCTTCACCGGGCAAGTTGTCAGCCCCGCCGATGGCAGCGACTACGATCTTGCCCGCTACGTCCAGACCCGAATAATCCTCTATACCAAACTGCGCCGCATCGATTCCGAATCCGACGAAGACGGCCTCACCCGAAACCTCGAGAGAATTCGCATCCAGGTGAGGGTAGACTGCAAACCCGGCGTCTGCTACGGGACTACCATCGATCGCCATTGAGGGGCCCTCAACAATAGAGGTGATTTGCAAAGTCACTTCATTGAAGTAGGTGCCGTCGTCACCGGCGGGCTCCACGCCAAGTCGCTCGAAGTTGGCAGCCACGTACTTGGCCGCTATGTCGTATCCGCGCGTTCCCGTATCCCTCCCTTCCAGGGCGTCACTGGAAAGAAACGCCATGTGCGCTCGAATTTGATTCGCCGAAAAATGAGGTGTATCGGAATCCGCAGCCGCGTGGACTCCGGAAGCGGTAGCCGGATCGGTCATCACGTCCGAGCTCGCTTCACGGGATGACGAGCAGGCAGAAATCCCAATCCCGCCTAACAGCAGAAAGACGAGCGCAACTTGAAAGGAAGTCGGTCTCATAGCGGTGCACAATATTGGAGAAAACGAGAAATCGGTGACGGATCCGCGATTCGGCGAGGTTCTGGCGAACCAGAGGAGTCGAGCGCGCAGAGATACTGCAACGATATTAAAATCGAGTCGTTCTGAAATATAAACGTATCGATGGTACGAGACTACGCAGAAACACGTCATCGATCTCGCCCCTGACTGCGGTTCAGACCAGGTACCGGTCGCTGCACGCCCGAACAGCCGTTTCGGCGCGCCGGCGATCCTCGCTATACTGCTGCTTACCAATGCCTCCTGCTCAAGTGCGCGGAGCGATGCCGATACGGTAACGATGCCCGTCCTCAAGGAAGCAACCAACTTGCGTTATCCGATGGATGCGCAATTGAAACGCCAGGAAGGCCTCGTCCGGATGCGACTGTTAATCTCGGAAAAAGGTCTGGTGACCAAGACGCGCCTGGTCCAGTCGTCTGGCTTCGCGCAACTCGACGAGGCCGCCGCGGAGTATGCGTCGGGTTTACGGTTCGCTCCCGCTACGCGCAACGGAAATCCGGAGCCGGCACTGATCGGCTGGCGCGTCCGCTTTCAGATTGAGGACAAGAGCGCCGAGGCCCTCGCTTACGTCGAGAAAGTCGCCGCGCTATATGACGCGGCAGCGACCGGACCTTTGGTCGTCCAGAAAGCGGCGCGCGAAATACTCGATGCGCATGAGACGTTCGCAACCCTATCAACAGACGCAGTCAGCGTTAACGAGTATGTCAAGTTGGTCATCCAGGCCGACACATATTCAGACTACATGTTGGTATGGGGAAGTTGTCCACTGCGCTTCGTTTTGTTTGACGACTTCATCCGCCGATTCCCTCATGTCGAGCGAAATCGCGCTGCTGAACTGCTCCAAAAATTTGCATTGGAAGACGCCAGATATATAAGGCAGCTGTGCTTTGCTCAACACGACCGCGAAGCGAAGAGCGGCCCCGTTCTGGCAACCGTTCGCTCGGTGCTCAGCCATAGATACCCCGGAATCGGTCTGCCGAAGGAGCACGAAACACCTTAGTACATCGCGTGGACTGCCGCCGCGAACGGACACCGCTATCGCTGGCCGAATCAGATTAGGATGCCACGCGGCAAAGCCACGACTCACGCAAATAGAAAAGAGCTCGCTACGTCAGACGTAACGAGCCCTTCGAGGTCAATGATTTTCCGTCAAATTAGGCACTATCATCGGCAGCCTGTTCGATGCTCCTGGAAACTTGACGCATGTCTCTTTCGAGCTCGGCCAACAAGGCTGCTATCTCGGCACGCATCTCCTCAAATTCAGCCTCTGAAGAGTCTGCGAGCTTCGACAGCTTTTCCGCGATCTCTTCTTTCTCAGCCCGAATTTCTTGAGCAGCTTCTTCAAATTCCGCTCTCGCGGCTTCATCAACGGACGCTAGCTGCTCCTGCATCTGTGCCACTTCGCTCTCGGCCTGCTGCAATTCCTGACGAGCTTCCCTTTCAAATTCCTCTCGCTGCTCGATCGTGAACCATCTAAGATCGGAAAGGTCTCGTTCCAATTCAGACATCAGGCGACGGACCTCCTCTTTAGCAGCTCCTGCAGTTTGCTCGGTTGACGATTCCAGTTCGGCAAGCGCGGCTTCGAGATCCGCACCGGTCTGCCGAAGCTCGGCTGCCATCTCACTTGTCTCGTGATCAATCTCCGACACGGCGTCGCTGGCATCACCCTCAAGCTCCGAGAGCGTCATTTGCACGCGACTACTCAGTTGCTCTGCATCTGTTCGAAGCTGCGTCAACTCCGCCTCTAATTCCGCGGCGTGACGTTCCGCCTCTTGATCCGCGCAACCCATGAAGATGGCTCCGCTGATGGCGAAGAGTGTTAGATATCTGGATATTCTCATGGCGACTTTCTGAATGGATGGAACTAACGCTTAGGTCGGGATCACCCAACTGATCAGAGTAACGCGATCGTGTCGCGAGATGATTGTAGGCCGCTAAATGACTTCGCGGTGCGGAATTAATGTCGAGGCGCGTAAGAATGCCAACACGCGATTTGCCAGTTTCCTCCTACACCGCGCCCACGACGACCGCAACCCAACGGTTGCGAGCTTGGTGCCTCGCGTCGTACTGCATCGCCGCCGCGCAGGTAGCATTCGCGCGTGGCAGCAAATCACACGATCAGGTCGTTCTCGAGCGCGTATCGCGCCAGCTCCGCGTTGCTACCCATCTTCATTTTTCCGAGAACGCGTGAGCGATACGTGCTAACCGTTTTCACGCTCAAGGAAAGTGCCTGCGAGATTTCGGTGACAGACTTTCCTTCGGCCAACTGGACCATCACCTGGAACTCCCGATTCGAAAGGATCTCGTGGGGCAGCTTATCCGGATCGCCGTCGAGCAGCTTCACAAGGACGTCTGCCGCAGCTGGGCTGACATACCGGTTACCGCTGGCCACGCGGCGAATAGCTGTTACAAGTTGATCTGGAGCGCTTTCCTTGGTCAGATACCCGGACGCACCTGCGCGAAGAACGCGCACGGCATATTGCTCCTCGCTGTACATGCTCAGGACGAGCACCGGCACGTCGGGGAATTCTGCGCCCAACTGTTGAAGTGTTTCGAATCCACCCTTGTCTGGCATGTTGATGTCGAGCACAACGACGTCGAAATCCTCCCGACGCATCAGATCGATGACCTCTGAGCCATTCGAGGCTTCCGCGGCGACCTCCAGGTCCATCGCTTCCGATATGATCTGTACGAGGCCCTTTCGAACGACTGCATGGTCGTCCGCTACGAGAATTTTGGTCATGCGCCCTTCAAATTATTTCCAGACCCGGTTGGGAGCGTTACGATAACCCGCGTTCCGCCACTCGGTGCCTCCAGAAACTCGATTTCACCGCCCCAAGGTGCAAGTCGTTCCCGCATTCCAAGTACTCCCAGAGAGTTGCTCAGAGCACCAACCGATTTCGTTATTCCGACGCCGTCGTCCTCCACAACCATGACGAATTGACCATTCTCGCGCTCGATCGATGCCATGATCGACGAGGCGTCGGCGTGGCGAGCGACGTTCGTCAATAGCTCCTGAAAGACCCGGAATACTGCCGTTGACTGGTTCGCGTCAAGACCGCCTTCACCATCGGTGAGGTCGTCGAAGTTGCATTCCACACCCGTTCGATGTTGATACTTCATCATCTCCCATTCGAGCGCAGCCTCTATGCCAAGATCGTCCAACACTCCCGGGCGGAGGTCTGATGAAATCCGACGAACCACATGAACGGTCTCGTCGATTGCGTCTTTCATGGTGTCCAGACGCGGTCGCAGCGTATCAGCCAGCTGATCCGGCACCAGCCTTTCAATCATGGCTACATCCATTCTGAGACCGGTAAGTGCCTGGCCCAGTAGGTCGTGGACCTCACGTGAGAGTCGAGTTCGCTCTTCCTCCCGGACCTTCTGGAGTCTCGCGGCAAGCCGTCGCAGCTGTTCCGATTTCTCCACCAGCTCGGCCTCGACGCGTTTACGCGCCGAGATGTCGCGAATAATACCTCCAAAGAACAGCCGCCCCGATACTTCCCACTTCGACAGCGAAAGTTCTATAGGAAACTCTTCTCCCGACTTGCGGCGACCGACGATTTCGATCGTCCGTCCGATAAGGTTGTGCTCCCCCTTGGTTGACGCCCGCTGGAGGCCCGCAGAGTGGGCATCATGGTAGCGGTCGGGCATCATTTTGGTCAGAGACTCTCCTTCAATCTCATTAAGCTCGTAGCCAAATATTCGGGTTGCACTCTCGTTCCAACCGACGATGGAACCTGCCTCGTCGATTGTGACGATGGCCTCGACGGCGCTATCCGTAAGTGCTCTCGTTCGCTCTTCGGCAAGTCGGACTTCCAGTTCCGCATTCTTCAATTTCGTGACGTCGAGTGCGGTACCCGACATGCGCACCACTCTGCCATCGTCATCAACGTCGACAGTGCCGTTTCCTTGAATAAACCTTACACCGCCATCAGGACGGACAATTCGATGGACATGAGAATACGGCTGGTGATCTCTCATCGCACTCTCGATGACGGATACCATTGCGGCCCGATCTTCCTCGTGGATGCACGACAGATACCTTTCGTAGTCTATTCCGTCGGAAGGATCTAATCCGTACAACTCAAAAAGCTGATCTGTCCAGTGTAGTCGCCCCGAGACGGGGCTCCATTCCCAATAACCGAGCCCCGCGATTCGCTGCGCAGCAAGGAGTTTCCGGTCCCGGTCCAGTAGCTGATGGCGTACACGCTCGCGTTCAACCACGCGACCCAGCTGCGTACCTACGATGGTCATGGTCTCAAGCAGCTGCGGTTTCGGGGGTATCACTTCCGCTGCAAAGAAGTCCATGACCGCCACAACTTCATTCTGGGCCATGACAGGAAACGCGATCGCAGCTCCAACGTTGAGCTCACCCACCAAGTCGTTCCGGAGAAATCTTGGATCCTCACGAACATCGGGGATCCACTCCGCGACACCCGATTCAAAGACACGTCCAATGAGACCGGTTGTTGGATCAAAACCACCCTCGACAGTCGCTCGACGAATAACCTCGTACCTACCGTCCATTGGGCCAAGGATGAGCTTGATAGGTTTCTCGGGATCCTCCCTCACGAACGCGTGCCCTACCTTCCAGCCGGTGAACTCACCGACGACACGCAGCGCAAACTCGAAGGCGTCCTGGATTGAATGCGCTTCATTCGCCGCGATCGCTACGTCTCTCAGCAGGCGTACACGATCGAGCCGCCGACCATCGGATGCAACGGACGGATTGGAGTCCGCGCGTTCATTCAACATTTCGGCATCAGACATCCCGGCAGTCACCTCGATGGCCCTACTGATACGTTAATCTTCTCATTTGGAAGCGACCTCAGCGGTCCGTAGCAGGCGCCGCGTCTCAAGGCCAAATGGCCGTGCAAGAAATCTCCTACATCCGCCAAGCCGACAAGCCTACGTGGGTTGCAGATCGAGACTACGATCACGTCCACAATCCGCACGTTAACCGAACTAGACGGTGTAGCCGAAAACTCGCGCTCCGCTTGGTTTGCAAGCGCATGTTGACGCTCTTGCCATGCTCAATATACCGTTAGCCGGTCTATCCGGACGTCTGAACAGCTTAAACAGGTTAGAAGGTAAAGTTATATGGAAACGGGAGCAGCAATTTCGAGCATTGTCGACAAACTGCAGGAGTGGGGTGATCAAATTGTGTTAATGCTGCCCAATGTTGCGCTCGCAGTACTAATTGTGCTGATCTCATGGTTCGTTGCACGTCTCGCACGGCGAGGTGCAGCAAAAGTGCTCGATAGAGTAACGTCATACAAGCAAGTAAATTGGTTACTCTCCACTGCCGCTTATATCGCTGTGCTGGCAATCGGCACCTTTGTCGCTCTCGACGTACTCGAACTGGAAAAGGCAGTCACATCACTTCTTGCAGGGGCAGGTATCGTGGGCTTGGCGCTCGGATTCGCCTTCCAGGACATCGCGTCCAACTTTATGTCTGGGATCCTTATTTCGTTCAGGCGACCCTTCAAGCACGGCGACATTGTAGAGACGAACGGTTTCTCTGGATCGGTTCACGACGTCAACCTTCGGTCCACCGTAGTCAGGACTTTTCAAGGGCAGAATGTGATCATTCCGAACAAGGATGTGTATCAAAATCCCTTGACTAACTACTCTGCTATTGGCAAAAGACGGATTGACCTTGCGTGCGGTGTCGCATACGGTGACGACCTCGCGGTGGCGCAAGAGACTGCGATCTCAGCGATCAGTGATCTTCCCGACCGCGATAAAGCCCGAGACGTCGAATTCTTCTACACAGACTTCGGCGGAAGCTCGGTCGACTTCAAGGTCAGATTCTGGATTGAGTTCGAGAAGCAGACAGACTATTTGACGGCAAAAAGTGAGGCAATCAAAGCACTGAAGCATGCCTTCGATGAGAAGGGTCTCACCATTCCATTCCCAATACGCACTCTGGATTTCGGTGTGGTTGGAGGAGAGAAATTGTCGGAGGCCCTGCCGGATGTCTTGACGGACGGCCGAAACGGAACAGTCGGGGAGAGCAGCTAGCGGCGCGACGTACCGGCCGGTATCCAGGTTTCGGGAATGGCTGGCACACCTCACGACAACATGTTGAATTGTTAGATATACATTAACACTAAGCTGCTGTGAACACCTGTGATATCCGGGTGGTCGTATGTGATGACGCCGACGCAATTCGGTCTCGGCTTGTAGGAATGATACGCCGACTACCCCACGTGACAGTGGCGGGAGAAGCGAGAACCGCTCGTACTTCCGTCGACCTAATCAAGAATACCGAACCGGACGTGGCAATACTGGACATCGCGCTTCCAGACGGAAACGGGATCGATGTTCTGCGCGACGTCAAGGCGGATCTCCCAGAACTGACGGTGATAATGCTGACCAATCACGCTAACGCTCTCTACAGAAGAGCCTGCTTGCGCGCCGGCGCACAATACTTCTTCGATAAGTCAGCGGAATTCGATCGCTTGGCGAGCGTTCTAGCAAAACTTACCCAAGGTGATGACGCCTCCTCCAGATCTTAACAGGCGTGTCCCCCGCTCGATAACGCGTGTCAGTAGGACTGATCCGTCAGACCCTCCGTCCCCGGTCCTACTCGTGATTGGGTGAACTCTGACCTGCCGTTCAAACTGTGCCTACTGCAGTTACTCGCGAGCATGTGTAGTCTCAAAGTGTGGTTACTCGAAAGGTCAAGTAATCACCTCCCTGCACAAGTCAAAATCGTAAAAGAGGTAAGAGAAATGTTAAGAGCAGCGATCGCGTTACTCATCTTCGCGCTGGTAGCGGCATTCCTGGGATTCGGCGGTATCGCAGGTGCGGCCGCAGGAATCGCCAAGGTTCTGTTCGTCGTCTTCCTCGTTCTCTTTGTCGTTGCCCTCGTCGCGAACGGCTTCAGAGCCGCGACATGAGCCCGCTTCACGGTTCGACTGTACTCATAGTACAGGATATTAATTCGCTCGAAGTAATCAACAAGAACAATAGAAAAGTGAGAGAGACGCATACATCGACAGACAGCCAGCCACGTAACGCCGACGGTGCCGTGGATCACGGGTCTATACTGGAAAATGCTCGCCAGCAGCAACTTGAAGGCAATTGGAAGCAGTTTTCTGGACGCGTGAAAGAGGCTTGGGGCGTTCTCACGGATGATGATGTCGATCGTGCCGAAGGCCGACTGGATCAACTTGTGGGCACTATCGAAGAAAAGACAGGTGAGGCGCGCGCCGCGGTAGCTAGAAAGCTGAAGGAATTGGCGTCATCGATCCAGGGATAATTGTCCGCTCAAACCTGAGCGAAAATAAAACGAGGTGATCTACATGAAGGTAGTATCAGTAATCGGCATCATTCTTCTCGTCCTTGGTGTGATTGGTTTCGTGGCGGGAGGAATCTCATACACGACGAATGAGCAAGTTGTTGATATGGGTCCGATCGAGGTTGAGGCCGAAGAGAAGAGATCTTTCCCCTCAACACCGCTGGCCTCAGGCATCGCCCTTCTTAGCGGCGCGGCTCTCATTTACGCTGGCCAGAAGAAATCCTGAATCGCTTGGGACGATCTAAAAAGGCCGTCGACGCAGGGGCGTCGGCGGCCTTTTGCGTTCACAGTAGATGCCTCCGCTAATTGGCGTCAGAACCTGGATCGGTTCCGCCATGGTCAGCGATCCAACGCCACGTACCGCCGTCGTTCACAAGAATATCAGTCCACCGGTCGCGGCTAACCTCCATCGTACCGTCGTAGATGGTGTATGTGTAGTAGTGAACGACAGCCACATCGCCGAGGATGAGTACCTTCAGGGGTCGGAACTCAGCGGCGCTCACGGATAGGTTCTCCATGTAAAATCTCCCGAGTGTGGAGAAGTTGTTTTTGCCCCTGAGAACCGGGTCGCCATACAGCCAGCCACTGAAGTCGTCATGGATGCAGTCCATGATTCCCTCAAATTGATCGCTGTTGAAGAAGTCGATACACTGTTCGACACGGTCCAAAACCTGTTGTTGTGCGGGCGTCCAGTCTTGAGCCAACGTCACCGGCACCATCAGCGTAAGCAGTAATGCGTTCAGCCCACACATTCGTATACAGCCTGTCATCAAAGCACCCTCGAATCGATTCGTAATCGGTAATACTCGCGACCAAGAAACGACGGGGTACGACAAAGCACAAGGAGCCCTGCGACTCCGGCTTCCAGATTCCGTGTGGGGAGAGAAATGGGTTAGGCCTCTACGCGGGCCCTATGTTCGCGCAACATCTTTCCCAGCCGTTCAAACTCCTTCTTACGTTCGGCGGTAAGGCGCTGAATCTCACGTAGATCAGATTCACTTTCTTCAATACGGGCCCTGAGCCGTTCCAATTCGTTGTAACGGCTGCGTGACAACGCCGCCAGACCCTCCAGATTCTCTACTTGAATCCGGAAGCTTCGAGCCGTACGCGCTTTGTCCATGAACTGCCTGCGCAGCTCCTTGAGTTCATTTTCGACCGCCGATCGCTGCTTGAGAACCTCTTCCACTTATCCCTCCTGGTGGGTAATTGACTTGACGACTCTATGTAAGGGTAAACGCGGTCATAGTTCCGTTGAAACACCCAAAATCGTCGATTCCCTCTTGTCCGGGAGTCCCCTACACCGGTACAATGAGAATCCCTCGCTGGCTGTTGGACGCCGGTGCTTTATCTGTCTTAGATGCGCTTCTGCTGCGCGTTCCGAAATGGATCCACGGATACGAAATCTGAGTCGAGATGGCACCGCAAAGAATCTTCATGGGTCTGATGCTTGTAGCGCTTATGGCCGTAATGTTGACGGCCTGTGGCAACGAATACACGTTTGATACCAACCCCGGGCTCATCGACACGACCGGAACAAATGCAAAGATCCTGGGGACCTGCTTCATGGACGGTGAAGATTGCGTTTCGACCTACATCGATTTAGGACCGTACGAGGATCACCCACCGCTTGAGAAGACGTCGACAGTGATCCCGGTTTATATTTTCCCTTCAGTTTCTGATGCAGACGGCGGCATTCCGAACCCGTTTGACCCCCTAGGACTCTACAATCCGTACAGACTCCAAAACAATGTCTTTGCCGGCGACGGCCGCGTGTGGGGGATGTGGCTCGTATACAGCGATGAGCTCAGTCTCACGGCAAATCCGAGACCCGGCGTAGTCTTGTGGGGAGTTGGAGCCGATCCGGAAGCAGAACGCGTTCGCGATCTCTTTCTGAACCCGATCAAGAGCGAGGCGGAGTTAATGACGCTTGTCGATTCCGGCGACCTGCGGCTCGAGGACACAGGCCTTGCGACAGATTGTCCTATCACTCCAGCCCGGCGCGGAGATATTGTCGTTAACCTGAATCCGCGATTCCCGCTCTGCGCGCACGACTAGAACGTACGCGAACGACAGAGTCCCCATCTGTCACTCGCGCGACATTGAGGTTGTGTCCGTTCACGGTCGCCCTTACCGACCAACCTAGCGGTCGAATCCGAAGGCGTGCGGGGCAAACTCGGCAGCCAGCCCCATCTGGGCGATTCCCTGCTTCAGCTCGTCCGGGACAGTTCCGTGAAAGAGGACGGGCCCGGGGTCTGCGATAGAGAGGAGTTGGGGGAAATGGGCAGGCGCAGTTGTGCTGAGGTGCAAGCCGAGCGCAGCGGCGTCCTTGAAGTCGTCGCGAACGTGCAGCGCGTTATCCTCCTCGGAGACGTAGCAGTGAACCGCCTGAGCGTCGGGCTCATTCCGCTTCATCGCTGCGACGACGTCTTCATAGATGGACTTGAGCTGGTTGAGTTTGCCGGGCTTCGCAGTCCACTTGTACGTTACTACAATGCTCATCCTATCGTACTCGATGGTGACATTTCCCAAGGCATATATACCTACGAGTTCACGATAGCTGGAGTAGCAGGGATTGTCAAGGAATATTTCCCGAACGGAGAAGCAAAGAACGAGTCAGGACATCGGGCGGGCGGCCCAAGAACCTCGGTCCAACTCCACTCGAACGGCTGTGAAAATAAGTCGCTTCCGAAGGTTGCCGCAGGCCACGCGCGGCTGCCTCATCAGAGGATCGGCGTCTTCGACTGATTGGGCACGGGCTCAAGCGGCGCCGCATTCGGCGCGTCAACAGTTGACAGCTGTACGCTTCGACGCGCCCATTGCACGGCGTTCGCAATGATTCGCCGCACGTTCTTGTCGTAGTACGTGGGATACGTCTCGTGGCCGGGGCGGAAGTATACAACGCGCCCATGACCGCGCTGCCACGTGCACAGCGACCGGAATACCTCACCGCCCTGAAACCACGAGATCATTAGGAGTTCATCGGGAGGAGGTATATCGAACCGTTCGCCGTACATCTCTTCCCTTTCGAGCTCGAAGTAATCACCGACGCCCCGTAGAATCGGATGCGAGGGCTCAAGATTCCAAAGCCGCTCCTTCTCGTCCGCCTCACGCCATTTGAGCGAGCAATTGGTGCCCATCACTCGTCTGAAGATCTTCGAGAAGTGCCCCGAGTGGAGGACGATCAACCCCATACCGGAAAGAACCTCGTGGTGCACCCGGGCAACGACCTCATCTTGCACACGATCGTGGCCCTTGTGACCCCACCAAACGAGCACATCGGTCGCATGGAGCACCTCCTCAGTAAGACCGTGCTGCGGTTGGTCAAGGGTTGCCGTCTGACACGACGCAGAAGTGAATTCCTGTATGCCTTCGGCGACGGCCGTGTGAATGCCATTCGGATAGATGCCGGCTACAACGTCGTTCTCCCGCTCGTGAAGATGTTCGTTCCAGACGGTCACGCGAACTGATTGGTCAGCACTCATTGTTTCAGTGTGTTATTGCGTTTCCTTGACAGTCAACCCTCCACAATCCTCGATTTGGGGTTCATCTTCGCCACGGCAGTCCGGTTGCGTCAGGGGGTGCATTCTCAACATCCCAGCCCCGCCCCCATCGGCTCGACCGGATACGCCACTCACCATCTTCCTCGATCGCGTCGACATAAAAGTGGTACAGGTCTGCACGCAACGATCCGAGCTGCTCGACGCCTGAGATTGGACTGCCGGCCATCGCTACGAAAACGATCATCTGCGCTGAGTTGGAATCCGGGAGGTCTATCTGCGGCGTCCGTGTGAGCAGATGAATGGAACGGTGTGCCGACAGATAGTAGTTGAGCAGCATCGACAACGATTGTTTGTTGTTGCCACGATCGTCCTTATAGTCATCAGAGAGCAACTCACTGAATCCTTTGACGTCGCCTGCCTCCGCAAACTCCTCGGCAGCGCCGATCATCGCCCGAACTTGAGCTTCAACCGGCGACTCCGACGACTGCGAGCAGGAGACGACCAGCAATGTGATCAGTAGTATCCCACGCGAGGTCCACTGATGCAAGAGGTGTTGATTGTCAGTGAGCGTGATCAAGCGACTCCTCGGAATGCTGATGCGTACTTGGCCCGTCTTCCGTAGCCGCCTTGCCGTGATCCAGTATTTCGGAATCTGCAATCATCTCATACGACCCTCTCACCTCCCGGAGATAGTGGAGCCGATCGACGCGGTATAGCTCGTCGGATGCGTCGGCACTCGGCCATTCGCTAGATTCGTCCGGGATGAATACGCCCCCTAGCAGACCCATTCCACCATCTTCAATCACATCTCCCGTCGGGTTATCGTAATGGACTGTTACGCGATACGTATGCGAAGGGTCTACCGGAATTCCCAGCTGCGACAACAGAACCTCCGAGGTCACGGACGAAAGCGAGCCGTCGTCCGCATAAATGGGATATCCGGTCCATAGGACCTCGCTACTCGAAACATCCTCCAGGGTCAGATGCGTTGCGTGTTTGTGAAGGTGTCCACCGATGCCCACGATGCGACCAGCGACTCCCGGCGAGCCCTCCCACGACTTGCTGAACTTGCCTTCAGGCAGGTCGAAGGACTTGTCGCCTGCGGGAAAGGCAACGTCGATCTGAAAGGGATAGACGTCAAAAAGCGGCCACGGCCTGCCGCTGGGTATGTAACTCATTCGTATTTCGAGCGAGACGTCTTGATGCGGCGATCCGGTCGGGTTATGAAGCATGGCCGACACCACCAGCTCCTGACCTTGGGTCACCGGAATCCCTAGCACGAACCACGGCAGCTTCTGCTCACCCGTCTCTTGACCTGCCGCAAGCAAACGCCTTGATATCGGTAGGAAAAGCTCGCGGCGGGCAGGGTCGATGACGTTGAAGTGGTGGAGGGTGGCTCGAGGTATCTCTTGGCCGTCGCCGTTACGGACCGAGTAGTCGAAGGCGTGTATGTATCCTGAAACGGGAATGGTAACCGTCCCGACTGGTGGAAACACGCCTTGGTGCTCATGCCCATGCTGACCGTGATGCATCGGGAGATCGACCGGCTGCGTACGAATTACTAGCTCGTCTCCGGTATCATGAAGGGTTTGAGCTCTCGCGGTCGCCAGCCAGAGTATTGGCAGCGCGAGGAGCACGAGGCAGGATGTCTTTCTCAAGGCAATCATTGTTACGGTTCCGGACGTGTTGAATTTGTAACTGAACAGTCGGGCAGCCGGATTGCCATGAAGCACTGCTGAATTGTCTCTGCAACCACAAAATAACAACGTTTGATACACCGGTCATGGCGGGGTGCCATTCTCCCCGAGTGTGGGGGTAATCGCCATATATTCCGCACGCCGCTGCGTGTTGCAATCCCGAGCGGAGGACGCTCCAAATATCATGGACGATTACTCTGTTTCAGACCTCGGAAGAATGTCCCGGAGAAGCAAGATACTCGATGCGTTGATCGTGTCATTCTTCGTCTTCAATCTCGTATTCGTCACGGGTATGGTCAGCCCGATACAGATCCTGTATGAAGACCTTACTACCACCGTCTACAGACCGTGGCCTCCGTCTTTCGTCGTCGAGTGGGTGCAGTGGTGGGGACTATCTTTCGACCCAACCCTGATGACAAGGCCTGTGTGGCGACTGACGACTGTCTGGATAGATGTACTCCTCTTTGGGCCGTTCTACATGGTGGGGGTCTACGCAATTGTCGGACGCCGAAACTGGATTAGGGGCCCGGCACTCATGTATGCGGCGATCATGCTTACCAACGTGACAATCATCATGTCCGAGAGCTCTTTCGGTTCGGTCCAGGCACCCTTTCCATTCATTCTCCTGTGTGTGTTGTCGCCGTGGATTGTCTTTCCCGTCGTCGTGATCATTCGGATGATTAAGCCCGCCCCGTTTGGACAATAAGTTCGCCAACACCGTCGACCTGCCCCTCGACTGTACCCTCACAAAAACCATCCGGCTAGGCGCCAGGATCACCAAATTGTGATGGAAGCCCTTCCGGCGTTAAGAAACGATGACGGAAGCGCTTCCTGTTGAAACCTCCTGGCACCGAATTACTTAGACGGTCCCGAAGAAGATATCTAACTACTTAATTTATTGAAGTATCTTGTGCTGAACATCTAATTAATACTCCTTTTTATTCAATTACGTCTCAAAAATTTAGCTGCAGATACAAAAAGCTGCAGCTGAATGTCCCACAACAACCGCAACAACAACACGGGTCGACGCCGGAGATGGCTTCGATTCGTTTGGAGGATAGATGAATGAAACGACTGACTACTCTCTTGGCACTACTGCTCTTGCCAAATCTGGCGACTGGTCAGATTCCCGTACCGGCCGAGGTGCCGCTCGTGAATCAGTATATCGCCGATACGTTCGAGCAGCGAAGCGACGCGTGGTGGAAGGCGCTGGAGAGCCAGCTACTGCTCATGCTGGATAGGCCGGTGGATCGGGTTAACGAGATTGTACTGAGGAATATCATCTTCTTCGGACATAGTCACAGTGACAAGCTCGACCTCCGCGCAGCCTCTCCAAAACTGCTGGAGATCTACAAGCATTGCCAGGATACCGGCTACCGGATGCTCGCGCTCTCCGCTCTGCACGCAGTAGGCGGTGAAGAGCAGCTTCGCGAGGCCTTCCGCATCGCCCGGGCAGAGGATTCCGAAAGGATCTTCAAGATGACGCGAGCGGCTCTGGCGGATCTCTACAGACAGGCTCGTTAAGTACGTCGGTTCTTTCGAAACGAAGAGCCCGGTCAGCAATGGTCGGGCTCTTTGCGTTTCGGCACCTCCCGATCGTCGAGCCTGCGTTGCAACCCGCCACGCATCGCACCGGTTATCCTGCGCGACCGCGACTGATTCACAACTCCAACTCAACGAGAACCGGCAAGTGATCGGAGGGATACCGGCCTTCGATTTGATCCGTGAGTACGCCGTACCGGCCGACACCCGCACCCGACGAAACAAATACGTAATCGATTCGGCGACCCAACGAGTCATCTACTTGAAATCCATAGAAGGTGGCGCCCGGACCATAGGTAATCTCGGCCACCTCGAATGCATCCCTCATCCTCACCCGCGTGGAGTCGGAGGTGAGGATCGCATGGACCCGTGAGTCGGGCTCTGCATTGAAATCACCGAGTAGGACAAAAGGCTCGCCGGTGATCTGCCCCGCCAGCCGATCAACGATTAGCTGCGACGACTCCTCACGAGCGCGCTCTCCAACGTGGTCCAGGTGGGCGTTGAAAACGTACAGATGCCTTCCTGATTCGTGCTGCGTGAGCCGCACCCATGACACGATGCGTGTGATGGCCGCGTCCCACGCAGGCGGACCGGGCCGTTCCGGCTCCGGCGAAAGCCAAAAAGTCCCGCTATCGGCGACCGCATATCTATCGGACCGATAGAAAATCGGCACGAACTCGCCTGCCGCTCGGCCATCATCTCGCCCAACACCGTACCAGCCATACTCTGGAAGGCGGGCGACCAGATCGTTGATCTGATTCAACTGAGCCTCCTGCAAAGCGGCAATCTCTGCTCCGTGGAAACGAATCAACTTGGCGACGCGGTCTCGGCGGTTTGGCCACGCGTGGATACCGTCGTCAGGATTATCGTAGCGAATATTGAAACTCATCACGACCACGTTCGCCGCGGAGTCGGCCGATGGGGTAGCATCGGGGCCTGAGCAACCTGAGGTCAAGGCAACGACAAGCGTGGGCGTGAGTAAAAGATTCCTGACCGTAATTCTGAGTTGACGGCGGCTCATCCGGGCTTCGATGGATATCGCGAATAAGAAGGCGGCAATCGACTTACTACGTGAATGGCGGGTGTCACTCATTCTATTGCCCTTTTGCATCTACTACGTTCTGAACAGGCACGACTACGGACTGCTGGACAACGCCGACCTGCTGATTCACGAGGCAGGACACTTCTTCTTCGGCTTTTTCGGTCAGTTCATCCGTGTTGCCGGGGGGACGCTGATGCAGATCTTGCTGCCCTCGCTGCTCGTGTGGCACTTTCTGGTTCATTCCTACAGGACGGGCGCTCAAGTTGCCCTGTTCTGGCTGGGCCATAACTTCCTGAACATAAGCGTGTACGCAGCAGACGCGCAGGCCCGCCTCCTCCCCCTTCTGGGCGGAAATAGATCCGGTCACGATTGGCACTATCTCCTTGGCAGACTCAACCTGCTCGAACATGATGCGGAGGTTGGCTATTTCTTCGTTGGCCTGGCCGTCATCTCCTTCGTCCTGGTTCTGATCATGCCGCGATTCGTACTCCAGTACGAGTGATCTCAAGAGAAGAACTCCAATTGTGCATCCGGATCTTCTGTATCCGCCGCAGAGTCGAGCTTTGATACCGATAGGCCGAGGAGTCTGACGGCCCTTGGCGGGGGCATTGGAGTGTGGAGCAGCTCACGACCGACGCGATAGAGTTCCGAACTCTCGCGGACCGTGTTCGGCAGGGTTCGGCTCCTGGTCCTCACGACAAAATCGTGGTACTTGATCTTCAGCGTAACCGTACGGCCGGCAGCTCCGGCTCGCTCCATTCGATCCGCCAATACTCCGGCGATCTCCTCTATCTTCTCTTCCATCTGCCCGACGTCGTCCAGATCCTCGAAAAAAGTGCGCTCGGCACCCACAGACTTGCGGCGGCGATCGGGACGCACCTGGCGGTCGTCAAGCCCCCGAACTATGCGGTAATAGTGCCGCCCCATCTTTCCGAACCTCTGTGCGAGCTCGACTTCCGACAGCAACTGAAGATCGGCACCAGTAAAGACTCCTTGCTGTTTCATTCGTGCGGCCGTGACCTTGCCTATCCCGAAGAACTTCTCGATCGGGAGAGAAGCGATGAAGTCGTTGGCGTCCTCGGGCCCAATCACGGTCAAGCCGTTTGGCTTATCAAAACCCGAAGCCACCTTTGCCAGAAACTTGTTGAACGAGACGCCGGCGGAGGCCGTCAAACCCGTCGCGGAGCAGATTTCTTCCTTGATCATTTTCGCCAGAAGGGTTGCCGATTTTGGTCCCCGAAGGGGCTCCGTAACATCGAGATATGCTTCGTCCAGCGAAAGAGGCTCTACGAGTTCGGTAAAGGAGCGAAAGATCGTTCTGATTTGACGCGAAACGTCGGCGTACACCGACATCCTCGGCTTGACGAAGTTCAGGTCGGGGCAACGACGCGCGGCCGTTGCGGAAGGCATCGCGGATCGTACGCCGAAACGGCGAGCCTCGTAGCTGGCCGCCATCACCACCCCGCGCCGCCGGCCGCCCACGGCCACGGGCTTACCTCGAAGCTCGGGGTTGTCGCGCTGCTCCACAGACGCATAGAACGCGTCCATGTCTACGTGAATGATCTTCCGCATGGCGTAGGTACGGACCGAATCCTCTCATGCCGACGACTACTCCTGGATCTCCACGCGCACCCCGGCCGAGTGGGATGCGAACTCGGGAGCATACATCGACTGAATCGCCGTGATTCCGTTTGAAAAATCCCCCACCAAATTTGCTCTAAGGGGATACTCAAAAACATACGTGCCTTTGGCAAGATAGCCGATGAAGAAATGCGTCGCAGCATCACGGGTGCTCTCATAGTAACCCAGTCCGCTACGGTACTTATACCCGGAGAGAACGTTGAGCGGCTCTAGTCCCGCCCCCCGCATGTCCTTGAGATGAACATACTCCATGTCCCGGTCGACCCGGATGATGACGTGCACCACGACTTTGTCGCCCCGTCTCAATGCAGTTTCTTCCAAAGGCCGCAGCACGGGTCCCGCCTCCGTCATGTCTTCGACGAACAGGCGCTTCTCGATTCGCAGCGGCGTCTCTGCGGGCGTGATACGATCGAGATCCTCGAAGTACTGCCAGTAGGCAGCACCCCATGCGGGGCCCGGACCGGTCTTTGTCACGTTTATGTTAGCGAGATCCGCCGACACGTCGCTGCCATCCCATGATTGCTGAACGTAGCCGGTACCGGCCTCGGCCGCCGACTCATCATCGGTACGAATAACTCTGCCGCCGACATGAATCGTCGCCGAGCCGGCCTCATCGATTAGACGAACGCCGCGCATCAGCAATGCGTACACCGCCTCGGTCGTCGCCTTCGTCGTCTTCCAATCCTGTGTCTGCTTTTGCTTCAATAGCCAGAGCTGCATGTCGGATACTGATTGCCGATCGCTGGCTATCTCGTCGAAGGCTTCAATGAGTAGCGCCTGCGTTTCTATCGGGGCCTGGTACCAATAGAAACCCGCATCGTACTTCCAGTACATCCCGAGTTCATCAGAATGAAGCGCCAGTTCCTTGAGCGACCGGATGATCTTCTCCGGCGTGTCTGAACCGCCTGTCCGGTGAAGAGCCAAAGCGATCATTCCGCGGGCATAGAAGCTGTTGTCGAGCCAGAACTGATTCGCCTGACCCAGATAGTACTCGTAAGCCGTTTGTGACTGTTGGGCGATGGCGAATTCGGGAAAGAAGCTGCGAGCGTACAGATAGTGAATCTGAAGCCATCCGAGATGTCGATTGTCGAGGTCGACTCGGGCGTCAACCAGGCTGTCGTAGTCTTCCTTGATTTGCCGGTCCAGATAATCCAGTGCCCTGACCACAGCCGTCGCAAGCGGTGAACGCTGCGTCGGATTGTAGATACCAAGCTTCTTCAAGTGTCCAAAGCCTGCCACGATGTGTTGTGTTACATAGCGGCTCGGCTGCATTCCTGCGAACCATGGCCACGCACCGTTCCCGTACTGATTATCGATCAGCTGACGCACCGCGTTCTCCCGCTCTGACGCCATGCGAGTAAAATCAAACAAGACACCGATTCGCCGCTTGCGCGAGGACTCATCCTGCGCCGCACGCAGCCACGGAGTCTCCTCGATAACAAGCGACTTCAGTTCCGAGTTCTTCTCAAGAGCGGATTGAAGAGCGCCTGCCTCCAGATCACTCCAGCGCTGAAAAACCTGCTGAATGGTCGGGTTTTGCTCGACAATGTGCGAGGCAATGGTGTTGGCGTACAGACGACTGAAGATCTGCTCCGAGCACTCATGCGGAAACTCCATCATGTACGGCAAGGCCTGCACAGCATACCAGACGGGATTTGGCGTGTATTCCAGCGTAAAGGAGTGATGCCGTAGCGTCGGTGAACGGTTTTCCAAAAGCTTATCGAAAACGAACGTCCTGGTGCCGGGACCGCGCATTGGCAGGGGCAGGCTCTCGGTAACCATCATGCGATTCGTGAGAACCGGAACCGGCTTCTGCTCGCCGTCCTCATGGTCTCCTGCGGTAGCGGTGACCCGATACGTCACCATGTCCACGCCGGACGGGACAGAGATGGACCACTGAAGGCCCTGACTCGTACCGCGCTCCAATCTGAAATCGACAGGAGCGGAGGTATTGCCGAAATCGGCGTCGATCGGCTGCATCGTTGCAGAGTCGAAGAGACTAAGTCGGGCGGTTCCCTGCAGAGACGCGTCCGACAGGTTTTGGACACTCGCAGCAAACCGCATCGCATCTCCTTCCCGGAGGAAGCGAGGGGCGTTCGCGGTGATCATGAGGTCCTTACGCGTTTCAGTCGTCGCCGTCAGCTGCCCAAGGCGGAGGTCCCGCGTGTGCGCCAGAGCGAGAAGCTTCCAGCGAGTGAGGGCTTCCGGGATCTGAAATCGAAGTATCGTTTCACCGTCCTCGTTGGTTGACAGGTCCGGAAAAAAGAAGGCCGTCTCGTTGAAATTCGTTCGCACCGGGCCGGCTGCTTCCTGTTCCGCCCTGGGCGATGCTGCCTCGTCGTCCTCACGACCGCCCATCCCCTCTTCTGCAAGGCCATCCGCAGATTCCATAAGAGCAGTGTCCCCCTCGACCATTTTGGCTGCCTCCGGGGCACGGGCATACATCACGTCGAAACGATGACGATAAAGAAATCGATTGAGGCCGAACAGGTTGAGCGTTTCGAATTGGCGGGGTGAGTAGGATGCGCTTCGGTTCCAGCCACCTTGCAGGGTCGCGTTCTCCTGTTCCCACCATTCGCTTCCACGCCACCGCAGGACAGCCATCCTCGCATCAAAAGGATTGAAGTGCCAGTCATGTACGATAAACTGATCAAGCGACGCATCGTACATCGACGCGAGAAGCTCTGCTACGACCGGCTCCCCCCGATGTCCTGTGACGCGGATGCGCCACTCCTCCTTCGAGCCCGGGTAAAGCAAATCTCGAAACGTCTCGAGTTGCACGTTCAGCTGCCGGTCGGTGTACGGCACCCGAATCAGTTCAGAATGAGTCTGCAATCTACCGAAACGAACGTAGGTGAGATGCACGGCAAAGTTACCTCGGTCGGCTTCGCCGATGGGGAATTCGACCAGCCGTTGTTCATCCGAAAGGTCAAGGGTCCATCGCTCGGTAATGCGGTCCCGGCGCTCCACTTCGACGAAGACGCGCGAGTCAGCCGCCCCAGTCCCGACGAGAAGACGCGCACGCTCGCCGGGCTCTCCCGCTGTCTTAACAGGAACAAACCAGTCGAAAGTCGGAACGGGTAGCCGTTTCTGTTCGACAGAAACTACGGTGATGATTCGCTCGGCGCGGACTTCTCGACCCTTCGAGTCCTCAGCGGTGGTAACGATACGATACCTGCCGGGGCGCCAGGCGGCCACCACTTCGGCGTCAACGGCAACGGAATCCGAGGAGTCGAAAGCGCCGTCAATAATCGTCTCGGCAGTCGGCCAGTTGACCGGATCATCCTCGTCGTCGTAGACGTCGAGGGGAAACAGAGTCAGAAATCGGTCTCGGTCGAGGATTGGACGGTCGACGCGGGGCCAGGGGCGTGAACGGAACAGTCGATCCGGTGGTTGAAGCCGGCTCACGACCAGACGCCCGGGCAACGCAACGTTCGCACCCTCGAGGTTGCTCGCGACGATGCGGATGGGCTCGGCGGACTCCGCGACAATCGAATTGGGGCTTCGGATCTCAAGGACTATTGAAGTGAATCCGACCGTAACGGAGGTCCGACCGGACTGTGTCTCACCCGCCACGTCCGTCACATCGACCAGAACCTCAAAGACGAAACTCGCATTTGTCACCGGGTCGACTTGCGGATCGGGTTTCGCTTCAAACGAAACCACAAACTCGCCTTCCCGTCCGGTCGTTACCAAGCCGGAAGTAATCTCGGCCTCCGACCAGTTCGGGGGTTCGCCGCGCCAGAAAAACCAAGGCCGGATCATGGGGCGGCGGACTACCCTGTAGCGCACTTGCGCGCCATCGACGGCCGCACCGCTAAAGGCACGCGCTTCTCCCCGAACCTCGACCGTGCTACCAAGATCAACCTCGCCTTCGACGCCATCGAACGTGACCTCGAAGCGTGGCCGCTTGTACTCCTCGACCTGAACTGAGGCTGAGCCATGCGGATCACGAATGATCATCCGCCCAGTGCCGGCCCCGATCGGCGCAGTGAACTTCCCGTGCACTGTCCCAAATTCGTTGGAGGTCAGTTCAACCGACTCCACGTCGCGCCCATTCGGGTCCAGAAGTTGAAACACCGTCTTCTCGTCTTTGCGAACGGAGTGACGGTCGCCCTCTCTCACGAGGAGGATGGCTTTGAAAAAGACTGTCTGGCCGGGACGATAGATGGCACGGTCCGTGAAGACATGCGACACACGTTCGATCGCGTCCCCCGACTCGCCGTACTTCCAGGCATACCGCTGTGACGTTCCAACCAGCCGATCGGGACCGTCCTGCACGGTGAATGCGAACGGGCGCCTTTGATCCGATTCAAGATTCAAGAACCCATCTGAATCAGCATGCGACCTTCCGGTCTCACGCATGAACCGATCTCCGTCCTCGTAGTCGATTGAAAAAGTCGTAACCCGCACGCCGGGGACGGGTCGGCCACTCGTGCGATCAACGACTCGAATCTGCAATTGACCGTTGGGAAGGTTACGCTCTATAACGCTGAGATTCGTGCTGGCAAATGGGACGACTGCTCTCGCATGATTGTCAATGGAGAAGTCCGGGCTGCTTCCGATCAGGAGGGCGTATAGTCCGATCGGTACGCCCTCTATCACAGCCTCTGTCGAATGCAGCTGGTAGTCGGAATCCGGGCGGAGCGAAAACGACGATTCTGTGACGCGCGGTCGCCGCGTCAACTCCGATTCCAGTTCCCGGCGCTCTTCCGGCCGATACGATAACCAGTTTCGAGCCTCCTCCTCGGACATGGGAACGACCGCGGAATAAACTCGCGAGACATTTCTGTACTCCAGTCTCACACGGAACGCTGTCTCGGGACTCACCGATCGCTCAGCGATGGCCGTCACTTGTCGAGCTTCGATCGAAAGATTGAGGGCGCGACAGTTCGAGGCGCCAACAGTGTTTGGAAATCGGCCTATGGCCGCACTGCATATGTTGTGGGCCTCCTTGAGCTTCCAACGCGTTTCCTCGTCACCGAACGGTCGGAATTGAAATCCTTCCTGAGAGACGGCGCTCGCGAGGGCAAAGCTTACGTCCGTACCGATAGAGGCATCGAGGCGTTCTCGCTCAATCTCCCGAAGTCGATCCACATAGAGCGACTTGCGTTCCGGTACCGCGCTGTGCTCATGAACATATCGAAGACGTTCCAGATCGACGTTGACGAAGGCATCCGGTCTCGGGTCCTTAAGGTGAAGCTGGATAAGTGACTGATAGATGCGAATCACCCGAAATCTGGGTGACAACGTGTCCGGACTTTGGATGTTGAAGGCGGCGAACTCTTCCGCGGGAGCCATGAACTCCGTTGCGGAAAAATCGAACGGGCTCTGGGGCTGAGTGAGTCCGGTCTCCGTGTTGCCGAGGATCCGGATGGCTCGGTGCGCCAGGAAGTCGTACACTGTCGGCCGAAGGAACCGATCTCTTTCGCGACCTACGAGGAGAATCTCAAACCGATCGAGATTCGCCGTCGAGAGAAGGTCCTTGTTTTCGAGTGACTGCGTCAGCTCCCGTATGGACTCGGCAACAAGCCGTTGTGCACTCCACGCCTCGATGTCGTCTTCACCGTCATCCGGAATTGTCCCCCGATCCAACAGGAGCCATCGGCGAGACTGATAGTACTGGAAGTAGATCTCACCAAGCACGGACGAAAGAACAGCCGAGGCAACCGGATCCAGATCGTCCTTCTCGGCCTTCAGGTCGCCAACCACCGTATTGATCTCATCCTCTTCCAGCTGTGCGGAGTAGCGCGCACGATATAGGAGGGCCTTGAGGATCTGGTCTTGATCGGACCGGTTTTGGGCGATGGCGAGGATCTCTCCCGCCTTGTCGCGTGCAGACCGTGCGAGGCCCTCACCGTCAAGCGCGTCGACCTCCACCCACAACTTGTCATATGGTTCAGAATCCTGTGCCATTCCAGGTCGGTGGCAGACGAGCAAGCACGCAAATGCCACGATTGCGGCTGCTTTCACTGATGTCTTATTCATAGGGCCGAGTTCGCGAAACCAGGCTCGGAGGCATAATAGGTACCGATCGATTCTTGTCAATCGATCCGAAAAGCTTTCTCCGGCGCGGAAACGAAGTAAAGAAAGATCATTCAGGCGAACAACGATTTCGAGGCGCCCTCTATTGTCTGCGCTGCCATTGCGGAAGAATAGCCTCTATTGAGAGGCATACCGTAATGGGATCGGGGCGCTACGAATCGGTTACGCGTTAGGCGAACACGTTGAGCCGATGGACTCGAGATGCAACGCTTCGCGATACGCTGCCTGCTTGCCTGCCTCGAAATTCAAGACCTCAACGGTTTCGTCGTACAGTCTCCGCGCCTTCGCGGAATTATCCGCAATACAGACCACGCCGAGCTTGCCGAATTCGGACAGTGCTCCGACAAGGTGGAAGACGACCCCTTGCTGGGTCCCTCCGTGGAAGTGAAGGTCATGATCGACGGCTATGTCGATGAGATCTCCCGGGGTGAGTCCTCGATAATCATCACTCTGCAGATTGTCGGAGGCGTAGTAGTAACGTTCCCTTCCCGTTGGCGTGTGATAGAGGCCGCTCGACTCATCATATTCGCCGTCAGTGAGGAACTGCAGCATGAGGAACGGATGCGTGGTACCGCCTTTCCGCAGGTTGATCTCGATAGCGTAGTGATCCCACACGTCGTCGTTCTTGACCGATATGAAGTCAATCCCGTATCGACCGCGCACATCGTAGCTCTTCAGCACCTCGGAAACGCGGCAGCCCGCCTCTTGCACATCGAGCCGATACTCCGCATCCGCGGGAAATGCGCAACCCAGGAAAATTTGCCCCGAACTACCGCCCAGCACCTGGTCGTGGGTTGATATCACGGCGGCGTTGCCCAGAGGGTCGATCCGACACTGCGCCGACGGCGATCGCTTGAAGTCTCCATCGATCCAACTCTCAACGATGCCGCCCATCTGGCCGAACTTCTCCACGTAATGCGGCCAGGTCTCCCCGGCTGCCTCAAATCGGATTCTACGCGGCAGCTCTTCGCGAACCCATGACACGAGTCCTCCGGTCGGCGCATCCTCAAGCCAGAACGTAGCGTTTCCTTCGCCCGAGAAGCCTTCGTCCAGCTTGATAACGGCCCTGCGGAGTTTCCGATTTCGCTGCTTCAGTTCGACAATGGCGAGCGCAATGTCCTCCTTGCTTCGCAGGTCTTCATAACCGTCGGGCATCTTGATTCCAGCATCGCGAAACACCTTTCGACTGCCGCTCTTCGATCCAAGCCAACACAATGCCGGATCACACGCGTACAGGGGGATGCCGAGGCGTACGGCCAGTGTACGCTCCATCGCCGTCGCGTTAAAGCAGGAGATGTGCGCTTTGTCAGGGTCAGGCACAGCGCTCAGGATGCGCTGAAGCAATCGCGGGCGCTCCAGAATCTTCTGACTTAGCGGTATCTCCGCTCCGTCAAAACATGTAAGAAGCGTTAGCCGCTTTCGAGCATGACTACTCGGTATTCCGGGCAGCAGGTTGAGGTAGTAGTCGATGATCGTCGGCGCGATCGGCTGACTGGTGACGTATACCAGGTTTGTGGTGGGGAGCCGGAGGAGCATCAGCATGAAGAGCATGCGCTCTTCGTAGTGGTGGACGCCCGAGATGCGACCAAGCACGTCGGTGTCCATAGAAAGGCTGGGGATGACGACCACGGAGCGGGGCTCACGCGGATCCGGGAATATTCGGCCCCACAGGTCGCCGAGGCGTGCCTGGATGGCATCAAAAGCAGCCATCTCTGCTTCGCTACCCGGCTCGGGGAACCCGCCCCATGGATTGTCTGGGTGATCGGGTCGGAGGTTCCGTAGTTCGGAAAGGTGCAGCAACGTACTTGGGTGCCTGGTGACTAGCATTTAACGATCCACATCACCGGCGGTGACAGGAAGGGGGAAACTCCTGTTCCCGCCGTCAGGGTTCACCCTACAAGCAGCCTGCCAGATCGTTACTCAACTTAACAAAATTGCTGGTCATCGATGGGGATGAATTGCCATTTCCGGTGTCGCGGGCTTCTCGGGACAGCAGATCCGCCCGACAGGCTTCCTGCGGGTCGGTCGCGATGACACACGCTTGTCCGGACGACTCATTCTTCGGGCATTGCATAGATGTGTGTTCCGGGCTTGAAAGCGAACCACGCGAAAGAGAAGTAATTACCGTGGGGCACGAGTGCCAGCTGACTCCCCTTCAGGGGCCCGGACACAGCTATACCCGTGATGTCCCAGAGCGACCCTGTTTCCTTATCTCGAAATGCGTCATCCTCATACGCGAAGCTCAATAGCTTCTGGCCGACGGTCCTTTTGAAGACTCCGGTCGTTCCTTGCTCCTTTGCCTCTCGGATGATTGCACCGCCGAGAGCGGTTGCGGCACCCTGACCGTGAAAGATGACAACCGGAGTTTCGTCGATGACATCGTTGATGACTCGTTTCCGCCTGCTCACCGAGTGGGGATACGCCTTATCCTCGCGCCCAAGAGATACGGTGATGACTTTCTCCATCGGGGGGAGTCTCTCATCATATTTCCCGTCGTAAAGGAAGGGCCGCTTTGAAATATCGTCGTAGCCTGCGTATGGATTTCGACCGTAGGGCCGGCTGTGACCCGTTTCCCTCGACAACACCTTCCCTTCGGGATAGCGCTCCCGAAATTGTTCGAAGGACACGATTTGTGCCGGAACAGGTTCGAGTTTCTTGCCGGTGAGGTCACCCACGATGGCCTCTCCGAGGATTTGCTGCCATAGGGACTCTGTCTGCCGATCATACATCACCAGGTCCGAATGACGTAGCATGCCGGACACCCCGAAGTCATACACGGTCCCGTCAAGTTCTCGCTGGAACACGATTGCGCTATAGCAAAGTGGGCAGAACGTGATGGTGACCGGTTTTCCTCCAACGTTGTCGTTGACGATCTCGTGATACGTCATGATTTGAAGCGGATACGCGCGCTCGTCGTCGCCGATGGTAAGCAAGATCACCGGCTCGCGGTCCGCGATCCACGAAGCAGCGCTCGAGGTAGAAACGAACTTGGGTTGGTCGATCGGCGGAATGCCATCTTTTGGAACGCCGCCCGAAATGATCTCACTCAGATCCACCGAGTGGCGCTCCCAATTCGTCTTCCAGGAGCTGCTGGATCCCGACTGAGCGACGCACACATTCGCGATCATGCATGCGACCAAGCAAAGGCAGCTCCATCTTCTCAGGAGGAGGAATTCATCCTCGGCGTTCATGTGGCGTCGATACGGGTTGTGGGTACGATAGCGCTGCCGATCTGAAGCTCTGTAGCGCGACGCGGCGAGGCGTTACGGCAGGCAGCCCCTTCTAATCCCCTGACGGGGGTAATCTATCCAATCTCCATACCCACGACCAAGAGAACGACTGTAGACAGGAATGCAGCTGCAGGAGCATTACTCGATTGCCGGGCCAAAATTAATAATTGAATCCGGTCATCTCGTCGGCATCGAACGTCACGCCCAAGCCGAGCGCAACGCGGTT